>NZ_VPCQ01000001.1:0-455700 GCF_013418125.1 Acinetobacter sp. YH12205
CTAATCCGACTTAGGCTC
This sequence comes from Acinetobacter sp. YH12205, assembly GCF_013418125.1. Taxonomy (NCBI): domain Bacteria; kingdom Pseudomonadati; phylum Pseudomonadota; class Gammaproteobacteria; order Moraxellales; family Moraxellaceae; genus Acinetobacter; species Acinetobacter sp. YH12205. The sequence goes on from NZ_VPCQ01000001.1 coordinate 19, forward strand.
ATCTATTAGCGCAAGGTCATAAAGAGCCCCTGCTTTCTCCCGTAGGACGTATGCGGTATTAGCATCCCTTTCGGAATGTTGTCCCCCACTAATAGGCAGATTCCTAAGCATTACTCACCCGTCCGCCGCTAGCTCAGTTACCGAAGCAACCTTGCCCGCTCGACTTGCATGTGTTAAGCCTGCCGCCAGCGTTCAATCTGAGCCATGATCAAACTCTTCAGTTAAAATCATTTTGAAGCTTTAATCTAAACTTCCAAATCTGGCTCATCAATTCTCTGACTTAAATTTCGCTCAAATAAACTTCGAGTAATTTAAACCAATCAATCAATGAAATATCTTCGATCAATCAATCAGTAAAAATCCACACAAGTTGTTCTTCATAATCTCTTAATGATCTTCTCGATGCTTCGTCAGCATCAAGCTAGGTCGGCTATATTACGCTTTATTTCTAAAGTGTCAACTGGTAATTTAAATTATTTTAAACTTTTTTTCTAAAACCCAACTCAATCATTCTTAACCAAGTCATTGTTTTATCAGAAGTTTTAATCTTCATCACCGCCGATGGATGTGCATTATAGGGCAAATATTTTACCTTGCAAGACTTTTTTCAAAAGAAATATATCGGGTGTTTATTTTTTGTTCATTTTTGCTTTTTCTACACACATTTTGAGCAAATTTGCTTTAATACATCGTTTCAATTAACTGTTACTATATACCCATCGGCGATATAACAGCTTTTGCTTACTCAGATTTAAGCGCTAGGATTCTTTATGTATCAACAAAAATATCTTTGGGTGTGCCTTGTTTCTTTAGGATTCATCACCTCAACACATGCGACAACGCCTTCTACTGAAGAAGTTGCTCAAGAAGAAACTACTGAAGTTATTGCGGCAGACTCATCTTCTGAAACTAAAAGTAGTCGTTTGAATGCGCTTAAAGAATTAAAAAATGTAAAAGCCAAAGATTTAAAAGTGAATGCAAATGCTGCACAACCCGATGAAGTCAAAGACCCACTGCAACCTTTAAACCGTCAGATTTATGCATTCAACGATATGTTAGATCGTAATATCGCGCGTCCACTTGCGGTTCAATATACAAAGAAAGTCCCTGGTGAAGTGCGCGGTTCATATCGTCAATTTCGTAAAAACTTGGGCGAACCTTGGAATGCGGTTAACCAATTGATTCAAGGTCGTCCTTTACGTGCCGCAAAAACTTTAGGTCGTTTTAGTTTAAATACGATTACTACTTTAGGCATGGCTGACCCTGCACGTCGTTTAGGTTTAGACACGGAAGAAGAAAAATTTGGTACAACCTTGGGCTACTACGGTGTCCCTTCAGGGCCTTATGTCATGCTACCAATTTACGGCCCAAGTACTTTCCGTGATGGTTTCGGCACACTTGTAGATGGTCAGGCACGTCCACAAAAATACATTTTAGATGGCAATGACCGTTTATATTGGTCGGAGCAAGTTATGCGCGGCCTAGATACGCGCTCGCAACTCCTAGATGTAGAACAAGTATTACAGGGCGATAAATATGCCGCGATTCGGGATATTTACTTGCAACGTAAAAACTTTGAAATTGCGGAAAAGAAAGGACTCGATGCAGATAGTATTTCTTTTGTAGATGATGAAACCGAAGAACTTTTTGATGATCAAGAAGAAATAAACCCGCCTGAAGAAAGCAAAGAATAATTTGTAAAACATTTTACTCAAGGTGAGTTTTTACTTTCCTTGAGTATTCAGGCATTGTTATAGTAACGCTTTGTTTAGGTTCAGGGTCAACACAAAACTCTATGTATTTCATTCAACCCACACGTGATATTCCATATCTAGAACAGGTGCTCGACACACTTCCTAGTGTGCAAATGATTCACATAGATGACATCAGCTTGTATGACCCAACCATTATTGCAATTGCCGATGTGCAAGATTATTTAACCCATCAATGGGATTTACCTACGATTGTATTGGCCTTTGAAGATGAAGGCACGGCATTGGTACAAGCATGGGAACAAGGTGCTTTAGCAGGTTGGTTGTGGAGTCGTTTACCAGAAAATCCACCACAAGCCTTACGCAAAATAGACGCACAATATAAACGCAATCAAGACAGCCGCGACTTACCTTCAGCTGCTGAACTACAAAAAAAATTACTGCCCAATCCTATCGAACTGTACAACTACCGTGTAGATACGTTATTTAAGCCTTCGGCTTATTTGTCGGGCGATTGGTTTGATTACTGGAAAATCAGTGATAAAGAAATCATGTTCTATTTAGCCGATGTCTCTGGGCATGGTGTAACTAGTAGTTTACTAACGTCTTGGATGGCTGCATTTCATGGTCGCTCCAAAACACCACGCGAGTTGATTAAAAAGTTGAACGGTATGCTGGTTCAAGAAAATATCGAAAAGCATATCACCATGATTAGTGGGATTTTAAATATTGAAACCCACGAACTGCGTTGGTCGAGTGCGGGGCATTATCCACCTGCCATTATTATTGAACCCAATCAGGCACCTAAAATTTTAAATACCAGTAGTTTTCCTTTAGGACTGACTGAAGATTTAGAAGTTGAGGAATTTGAGTGCGTATTAAATAAACAGGCGCGGTTTATTATCTGCTCCGATGGTGCGTTAGAACCTTATAGTGGTGGTTTGAATGAACAGTTTGAACAATTGGTCTTTCACTTGCAAAATCAATCATTCCAAGCCCCCGATCATGTAGCAGATGATATTGCGATCTTGAGTTTGTGTCGAACAAAATAACCAATAAATCAGCCAGTTAACTTCTCAACCCAAGATATACGACTGTAAGCCACTTGAGTCTATATAGTCGCTATGGGATAATTATCTAATCCTTCTCTGCAAATGGCATTTATATGTCAACAGGTCATGTTGAATATGCAAGTTTGAATGGAACGCATATCTTTAAGCTTTTTGGCGAAGTGCGTGCCCAATCTTGTATTAGTCTAGACAAACTACTCAGTAAAATTGAACAGCAATCTAATGTGGTGGGTGCAATTGTAGATTTAACCCAAACTACATTTATTGACAGTACAGTTTTAGGTGTATTGGCTAAGCTAGGCTTAAAACTGAAACAAATCCATAACATTCAGGCAGTTATGCTCTCTACTAATCCAGACATTACTACGCTCGCCAATAGCATGGGCTTAGGACAGGTGTTTGTGATTTTAAATTACTGTGGTGACCCAACTGTCTGCACGCGTGAGCTGGTAGAAGAACACGTCACGCATAGCAATATGCTCACTACGGTATTAGATGCCCATAAAACCCTCATGAAGCTGAATGAAAACAACCAAAATATGTTCGAACCTTTGGTGAAACAGCTACAAAAAGAACAAGATAATCTCGATCAATGTGCTGAGCAAAATCAGCAGAACGCTTGATCTTCACTCAGGAATGCTTTGATGACTTTACTTTCTGTTGCTCAAATGAACTCACAAAATGATATTGAGGAAAACTTCAAAATCATTGAAACATTGATTCAACAAAGTAAAGCCGATGGTGCAGAACTGATCGTTTTTCCAGAAAACTTTGTTTGCTTTGCAGCAGGCAAACAATGCGAAACCGCGGCACAGTTTGAAAGTATTCAACAGCGTTTGGAACAGCTTGCACATCAATATCAAATCTGGATTGTGGCGGGTACATTGCCCTGCCCATATCGCCCTGATGGTTCAACAATTGCAGATGGTCGTGTGCGTACGGTCAGTTTATGTATTAGCCCAGAAAAAACTGAAGCACGTTATGACAAAATTCATTTGTTTGATGTGCAAGTTGGTGACTCTGTTGGTGGTTATCAGGAATCTAAGTTTTTTGAACCCGGCTCTGAAGTCGTTGTGGCGAAAACACCGTTTGGCAACATTGGCTTAATGGTGTGTTATGACTTGCGCTTTCCTGAATTGGCCTTAACTTTACGTGCGCAAGGCGCCAATATTTTAACTGCGCCATCGGCTTTTACTTACACCACAGGTCAAATGCATTGGCAATTGCTCTTGCAGGCGCGTGGCATGGACAGTCAATGTCAGGTTTTAGGTGCAGCCCAACAAGGTTGGCATGGTGAAAAACGTCAGACTTGGGGACATTCAGGCGCTGCCAATTCACGCGGACAGTTATTGTCAATGGTGCAAGACGAAGGTACGCAACTGATTACAGTGCCCTTTGATTTAGATGAACAAAGCAAAATTCGAGAGTCGATGCCGTTAATGCAGCATCGTCGTTTATTGCAATTTTAAAATTGAATTTCAATAAAAAGGGTTGATCAACAATATAGTGATCAACTCTTTGTATTTCTTATCTTAACCTTACTTTTTAGCTATTCAGCCGCTTCATTGGTCACGCGCAGCACTTCTTCCAAAGTGGTTTTACCTGCCAATACCTTACGCAATCCATCTTCACGAATCGAACCTGATTGCTGTCGTGCATAATCTTCCAGTTCATATTCCGCGGCATTGCCATGAATCAAACGGCGCATTGCTTCATCCACAGGGACAATTTCATAAATTGCAGTCCGCCCAGTAAAACCTGTATGTGAGCAATGTTCACAGCCTTTCGGTTGCGGAAGTTTTAAATCGCTTGCATCGGTCACACTTTTAAAGAGTTCTTGTTCAAAGTCATCTGCAGCATGCCATGTGGCGCAGTGCGAACATAAGGTGCGCACTAAACGCTGTGCGATCACCCCAATTAATGAACTTGACAGCAAGAACGGCTCGATGCCCATATCTTTTAAACGGGTGACTGCACCAATGGCCGTATTGGTATGTAGGGTAGACAGTACCAAGTGACCAGTTAAGGAAGCCTGCACTGCAATTTCGGCGGTTTCTAAGTCACGAATCTCCCCCACCATCACCACATCTGGGTCTTGGCGCAGCATGGCTTTTAAAGCACGAGCGAAGGTCATATCCACTTTGGTATTGACCTGTGTTTGCCCAATCCCTTCAAGTTGATATTCAATCGGGTCTTCTGCAGTCAAAATATTTTTAGAACCGTCATTCAGGTCTGACAAAGCTGCATATAAGGTCGTAGTTTTACCCGAACCTGTCGGCCCTGTAACCAAAATAATCCCGTGTGGTCGATGTACCAGTTGCTTTAAGCGCTCATAATCATTTTGCATCAGCCCCAAGTGCGTCATGTTTAAACGACCTGCTTGCTTATCCAGCAAACGCATTACCACCCGCTCACCATGCGAAGATGGCAGCGTTGACACACGTACATCGACCTCACGACCTGCTAGTCTGAGCGAAATACGACCATCTTGAGGGATACGTTTTTCGGCAATATCCAGTTTTGCCATGACTTTAATACGTGACACCAATAAAGGCGCAAGTTCACGGCGCGGTTGCACGATTTCACGCAACTGACCATCGACCCGCAAACGGACTGACAGTTTTTTCTCAAAAGATTCGATATGAATATCCGATGCGCCAACCCGAATCGCTTCAGACAGTAAAGCATTGATTAAACGTACAATCGGTGCATCATCTTCCTGATCCATCAGGTCTTCTGCTTCAGGAACTGAATCTGCCAAACTAAGCAAGTCAGGGTGATCTTCCAATCCCGCAGCGACTTGCTGCGACTCGCCTGTATCACCTGCAAAACTGCTGCTTAATAATTGGTGAAATTCCTGATCGCTACAAAGTTGATGCTGTGCAGGATGCCCCAAAAAACGACGCGCCTCCTGAATGGCAAGCATCGGCGTATTTTCACGACGTACAATAAAGGCATGATCGCCCTCATAACGAATTAACACCCCATGGCGTTTGGCAAAGCTATACGGTATTTGTAATTGTTTCAGTACTTGCATCAGCGATTATAATAATGATGAAAAAATTTAATTTGAGTGTACTCTAAGCGTATGACAGCGTGAAGTCTGTTTTCGCTGATTTATCAAGAAAGGGATAGGCCATTGTCACAAAATCATGAGATTTCAGAAACTGATTCGGCTAAATTAAAATGGTGGGGTGACTATGAGTTTGAGCTCAATCGTCCTAAAACGTGGCAATTTGGCTCACTCTTAGTACGTTTGACCCGTGGTATGCAAGAATGGCGTTTGGAATATTATCGCCCGCAGGTTCAATACGATTATGAACAGCAATGGCATAACATTGATGATCCTGAATTTGCCTTTCCACAACCTGTGAAAATTGAACGCTATATGTTCAAATCTACACAAAGTAAATTACAGCTCATGCCTCGTTTGGCAGACCGTTCAGTGGTGATTAAACCTGTCGATCCAATTTATATTCCTGCGGGGCAACGCGGCACCTTGTATATCAGCACACCGTTGTGGATGTCTGCCTTTGTCGATGGTCAACGTGAACCCATTTTTGATTTGCCGATTATTCGCCCGAAAGATACTTGGTTTGGCCCCAATCATCGTACAGGTGAAATTTGCTATGCCACAGCAGTCGATGGCCGTACCGAATTACATCAATTAAAACCACGTGCATTTCGTGCCGTCACGCCGATTGAATTTCACAACACCAGCAATCAACAATTGCGTTTTGACCGAATGAATGTGCCTGTGCCTGCGCTGCCTTTATTTTTCAGCGAAAGTACAGGTCGTTTATGGACTTCACAAATTAAAGTGATGCATGAAGGTTTAGACCGCCCGCCACGAATTCGGATTGAAAATCGCACCCCGCCACATGCAGGTGAAGTGACCTATTTGCAACCACCGCGTGAAACGGCAGGTGCTTTATTTAATATGTTTGATTCATTTTTCTAAGAGGATGTTATGGCAGATTCCAATATTTCCAAAGAAATCACCAACAGCCTCAAAGGAATTTTTACCAGTATCAATACAGATCGTCTGACCGAAATTTTGGTCGCAATTGTATTGTCTTTGATTGGTTTCTTAATTGCACGTTTTGTTTCCAATACTTTTGTACGCACTATTGGCGCACGTTTTAATGCGCATCAACGCTTAGTTTGGCGACGCGGGATTTTTTACTTTATTTTCCTGCTGTTTGTGATGGCGAGCCTGAAAGAAGCAGGCTTTAAACTCAGCGTGTTTTTAGGTGCAGCGGGTATTTTAACCGTGGCTTTGGGTTTTGCCTCACAAACCTCGGCATCCAATTTAATTAGTGGTATGTTCCTGATTGGCGAAGGTTCTTTTGAAGTGGGCGATACCATTCAAATCACCCTGATTCGCGGACACACCATTGAAGGTGAAGTGATCTCAATTGACTTACTTTCAGTTAAATTGCTGACCCAAGACAATATTTATGTGCGTTTACCCAATGAACAATTGATTCGTGCACCCGTGCATAACTTGTCCAAGTTTCCAATCCGACGTGTGCCCATTACCCTCGCGATTAATTTTCACGAAGATATTATTAAAGTGCGTGAAGTGTTGCTCAGTGTCGCCAATCAATATCCGCTCGTGCTGTCTGACCCTAAACCCGCGGTGACAGTTACAGCTTTCCGTGAATCTTCAATTGAATTGTTGTTTGCGGTGTGGTGTCAGCAAGAAAACTTTTTAAAGGTACGTGATGAAATGCAGGAACGTATCCGTAATGGTTTCCTAGACAACCAAATCGAAATTCCTGTACCCAAAATGGGTTTTGTTGATCATCCTTTATCGCGCCCTTTAAATAATGAAGAACTTGATCAATATGCCAATGCCCAAGCACTGAAACGAGAACCTGACTTAAAGTAATCGTTTCAGTCTTCGACACTTTGCCTCTAACTAAACTTGAGGATCTGCTCAAGCTTTGGAAGACGGCGAAGTGTTGTTTTTTACGAGATCTGGCTCGGGAATTGGGGCAATATATGCAATCAGTAGCATACCTAAACCTGCAGCAAAGAATGACAGCACGCGCATTAAAGTTCCAATATTAGATAAATCTAAAAGCACCAATTTTAAGATCACAATCACCAAAATACTGCTGCCTAAAATCCACAAGGCACGTAATTGTTTCAGACTGGCAATCCACATGGCGATACAAGCCAAACTCACCCAAAGCAAGGTCAAACTGAGCTGCACAGTGGCATCTTGCCAAACAGCAATTTGGTTGATTGGCGTTCCCAAATACAGATGTAAGGCACGTAATAGCACATAACTACTTAGCCACAGTAAACTCAAGACCATAATTACCGCTGCCAAGCCTTGGTCTAAATGGGTTTTGCGTTGCAGATTCAACATCCACAAAATAGCCACCAACATGGCTATACTGACCAAATCAAATGGATTCAAAATAGGCAGTACATAGCCGTAAAATGCGTGTTCAGTCAACAGTTGTGAACATAGCATCCACATCAACATGAAGATTAAATTGCTACGCGCATACCAAAATTTGCGCCAATCTGAATCCGGTTGTTGCCACCAACACCACGCCGCAAAGAGCAATGGTAAAATCACCACGCTGCTATACGGATGCTGTGGTAACAGCGTTAAACTCGCCATCGCCAAAATGGGTAACAGTCCTAAACTCAGCCATTCTTTGTCGCTGCGGACAGTCCATAAAGGACGCAACCACAACACACTGAGCACGCCTGCAAACAAGGCAAATAGCAGACGTTCAGTACCCGAAACCCAATGCACCGCTCCATCATAGCTACGGCTGAATAATAATCCTGCTGCAGTGAGTGAAACAGGCGTTAAACCTAACCATTTGGGCAATAACCATGACCATGTCGCTTGACGAGAAAGTAGTACTTCATTGATGAGTAAATAGATGACCACCACCGCCAAAAGCGTCTGTACGGTTGCAAGTTCTCCATCAAAGTAATCTAAACCTAACCATAGCCATAAACTGGTTGCAGACAACATCATTAAACACAGTACGCTCGTGGTTGCTGTGCTCAGTTGTTGTCTGAAAGCTGCACGGCTGTTGGAAAACACCACAACCGTGGCATAACTTAGGCTCAGTACCCAATAAATACTGCGCTCGAAATAAGGCAACTCTACTAAATAATACAGCCCAGATAAGCCCGCTACGGCAAACAAACCTAGTGCCAAATAACGGCTAATTTTAGAATATTGAATAAAGGCAAAAATAAACACAGCCACGCCTTGTAATGCCCAACCAATGACACTCCATTGTTCAGGCAGTAAAATAGGTGGAATCAACACACTAAAAATCAGCATCAAACTGAAATAACTTTGTGCAATAAATTGTGTCTGCCGATGCTGTTTGGTCAGCCAATACAAACCTGCAAAAACCACCGCAAATAACAAACTAAAGGCTGCCTGCTCTGCTGTTTCTTCAAAATACATCAGATATAAACAGGCATAACCGACAATGGGTGCGCCAAAAATCAAGGCAAGGTCTAAAATAGGTTTCAGCTGAAACGTGGCGACATCTTCCTGTGCCAAAAGCTGACTAAAGCGAAAACCCAACCAAATAAAAATAGCCGCATGCGCCAAAACTAAAAGCGTTAGCACCTGCCTTTCAAAGATATAACCATGATAAAAGGCATAGCTGCCACCCACCACAACCGTCATTAAAAACGCAATTTGATTTAAATATTTCCACGGACGTAAACTACTTAAAATGGCAACCGAAATATTAATCAGCAAATAATAGGCAATAAATTCAATGGCTGTTGCATTACGAACAGGTAAAGTAAACGGTGCGAAATACGCAATCAGCATTGCCATGAGGGCAAGTTCGACTGATTGTTGTTTTAAACTCAGCCAGAGCGTGAGCAACATCACCACAATAAAACACAGACTGGCGATAGCTAAATTTGGAATGACCAAATTGTAATAGGCAAAAAATAAGGTCAGACACAGCCCAGCCAACCCCAAACCTTGCACACCCAAAGCAAAGCTGCGATTTTTGTTGCGTAACAGATAACCGAATACTGTCACTGCTGCACTCACGCCAGCAACGAACAAAAGTTTCACTGCCAAACTAAATTGCCAATGTTCAGTAGCAAAACGTAGCAGTAACACCACGCCTATGAGTAACACTACAATTGCTGCTTTTAATACAGGATTACCATGTATCAGCCATGATTGAGCTTGTTGCAATAAACTGTTACTTGATGAGCGCGACTGAGTTGCAAAAGGTGCAACAGACCTTGAGGATTTGGCTAAATCTGGAGCTGAATATTCTTGATGTAGATACTCTTGGTCTTGATATGGATAAGAAACTTGAGCTGCTTGTTCCCGAACAGAATTCGGCTCGCTCGATAATGTGGAATCAGATTGAATAGCGATGGTTTCAGGTTGAGAAGCGGTTGATATAACACCATCATCCACATTTGCCTTAACTGATGAAAGACTTGCATCAACTTCAGATGTATTGGCTAAAATATGCTCTGCGAATTGCGTTTGAACCTTTTTCTCTTGAGCATTGGTCTTTTGAGGATAGCTCTTTTGAGCATGCGCCTGAAGCTTAGCGGCACTTTGTAATTGCTGTAATTGATACAGTCCTTGCTCCAAACGCTGCAACCATCGCAACAACATAAAAATCCATGCACTTAAAGCAATAGATGTCAGTAAATACCTATCCAGCAATATTCCTAAAAAAGCAATAAAAGCGGCGATATATAAAGGAGTTTTAGAGCTTTGGCGTTGTACTTGTGACTGTGCATCCACAACCTGTTCCAGTGAGTTCTGCACTCGTCCCACAAAAAACATCACGCTGACCACCGCAGCAACTGCACAGATATAACTCAGCATCGGCACACCGAGCCACCATGCGCCAATTGAAATTATGATTAATAGCATGAACCAAATGATTCGAATTTCATTCTGCCCTGTCTGCATTGCTCTTCATTTTATTGATATTGTCATGGCTCCGATCATACAACAGACAGCACGATTCTGAATCAGGATTCATCAGCAATTCGGTAACTGTGCGTCTGCAACACTTGCCTTAAAAATCAGTTTCTGCGACAACTGCAAAAATCACGTACAATAAACTGCTTATTTGCAGAAGGAATCAATCCATGCCACCATTTGTCTTGGTCGATGGCTCATATTTTCTATTTCGTGCCTTTCACGCACTACCACCATTAACCACGTCAACTGGTTTACATACCAATGCTATTCGTGGCGCGATCTCTGCGATTCAAAAGTTGATGCGTCGTACTCAGCCTACTCACATGGCGGTAATTTTTGATACGCCTGAGCCGACTTTCCGTCACGAACTATCGCCAATTTATAAAGGTGACCGCCCAAGTATGCCTGAGGAACTTTCTCAGCAAATTCCATACTTACATGCTTTAATTCGTGCTTTGGGTATTCCACTTTACATGCTACCAGGCGCAGAAGCCGATGATATTATTGGAACTTTAGCCAAACGTGCCGAAGCCGAAGGACAGCAAGTACTGATTTCTACGGGCGATAAAGACATGGCGCAGTTGGTGACTGAAAAAGTTACCCTTGAAGACAGCTTCAAAGAAAAGCCAATGGATATTCAGGCTGTATTTGACAAGTTTGGCGTATGGCCGCATCAAATTATTGATTATCTGACCCTCATGGGTGATGCTTCCGATGGTATTATGGGCGTGCCCGGCATTGGCGCCAAAACTGCTGCAAAACTACTGACCGAATATGGCTCGATTGGTGCGATTTTAGAAAATGTCGATCATATTAAAGGCAAAGTCGGACAAAATATTAAAGACAATGCCGATGGCATCGCGCTAGATCATCAACTCGCCAGCATTGTTTGTGACCTTGATCTGAACTTTGGTTATGCCGATCTAAAACTACAAGACCCTAATGTTGAAGCCTTACGCAATTTATATACCGAGCTAGAATTCCGTAATCAATTACAATCGCTCGATCATCCAAATAATCCAAATAACAGCAATTATAAACAAGCTGCAAAAACAGTCGCCGCACCGACAGCCAATGAAATTGAAACTGAAGATCAAGCCACGCAAAGCAGTGTTGATGATCAACTCGGTGCAGCAACATACCACACCATTTTAGATCAGGCGCATTGGGATGCTTTGCTGCAACGCTTGCAAACTGCACAGCGTTTTGCCTTTGATACAGAAACCACCAGTCTGGATTATCGCGTTGCAGAAATTGTTGGTTTTTCTATCGCGTTCGATGCCAAAGATGCCTATTACGTACCTTTGGCGCATGATTATGAGGGCGCACCACAGCAGCTCAACCGTGATCAGGTTTTGGCACAAATCAAACCTATTTTAGAAAATAATGCGGTGGATAAAATTGGGCATCATTTAAAATATGATGCGCATGTGCTTGAAAATCACGGTATTCATTTACAAGGTTGGTATTTCGATACCATGTTGGCATCTTATGTGCTTAACTCTGTCGCAACCCGTCACGGCATGGATGATGTGGCACGCTTATATTTAAGCCACCTGACCACATCTTATGAGCAAATTGCAGGCAAAGGCGTCAAGCAAAAAACTTTCAATCAAATTGAAATTGAAACGGCTGCGCACTACGCTGCAGAAGATGCGCATGTTACGTATCGTTTATATGAAGTGCTGTCTGCGAAGCTACAAAAGCATCCTGAATTGGTCAATATTTTGCACAACATCGAAATGCCTGTGGCGCGTGTGCTGACCAGTATGGAAGAAAATGGCATTCAGCTTGATCTGAAATTTTTAGATCAATTGGGTGTCGATTTTTCCCAAACCATGCAAGATTTGGAAAACCAAATTGTAGAATTGGCAGGTGAAAACTTTAATGTCAGCTCACCGAAACAAGTGGGCGAAATCCTGTTTGATAAACTCGGACTCAAAGGCGGCAAGAAAACCGCAACAGGTCAATACAGTACCAGTGAAAGTGTTTTGGAAAAAATTGAGCATCCGATCAGTAGTTTAATTTTAGACTACCGTGGTTTATCTAAACTCAAAAGCACCTATACCGATGGCTTACTGAAACAAGCCAACAACGATACGCATCGAGTGCATACCAGTTATCACCAAGCTTTGACTGCAACAGGGCGTTTATCTTCTACTGATCCAAACTTACAAAACATTCCAATTCGTACCGAAATTGGTCGTCAAATTCGTAAAGCCTTTGTCGCACCTGAAGGTCGCGTGTTGCTGGCAGCCGACTACTCGCAAATCGAATTGCGTTTAATGGCACATTTTTCACAAGATGATGCCCTACTCGATGCCTTTAACCATGGACAAGACGTGCACCGCCGTACTGCGGCAGAAGTCTTGGGTATTGCCTTAGAAGACGTAACCTCAGATCAGCGTCGTCAGGCCAAAGCTGTAAACTTCGGTCTGCTCTACGGCATGTCGGAATTTGGCTTAATTCGTCAGCTTGGGTTTACCCGTGAAGAATCACAAAACTACATCAAGCAATACTTCCAGCGTTATCCGGGCATTTATGAATATATGCAACGTACCCGCCAAGTCGCGCTAGAACAAGGTTTTGTAGAAACTATTTTAGGTCGTCGCCTCTATACGCCAGATATTGCTGCACGTAATATGATGGTACGTAAAGCGGCAGAACGTGCGGCAATTAACGCGCCATTACAAGGCTCTGCAGCTGATATTATTAAAATGGCGATGATTGAAGTCGACAAAATGTTACCGCAAGCGCAAGCCAAAATGTTGCTGCAAGTACACGATGAATTGGTATTTGAAGTCGATGCAGATGCGGCAGATGAACTCGCGCCGAAGTTGGCAGAAGTCATGCAATCTGTGGTGGAAATTTCTGTACCATTGGTGGTGGAAGTCGGAAAAGGCAATAACTGGGATGAAGCGCACTAAAGTCGTTGCGCTCTCTTTTTCCAGCACCTTCCTTCGCCTAGAAGGAGGTCAGGATGCAGGTTATTTGTATTTCTGAAGACTCATTAAGGTCGTCAGCCCAAACTTAAACTACAAAAAAAGGACTCAAATCGAGTCCTTTTTAATGTTTTAGGATAATGCGACTTATAAGCCAGTCAGCAATACAATCGCTACCTGATTCATAATAATTTCAGCGATATATAAAGCCAAAAATGCAATAATTGGCGACAAATCAATCATGCCCATGTTCGGCAATAAACGACGAAATGGTGCTAATAACGGCTCTGCCAACTCTTGAATCACCTCAATATAAGGGCCACGAGATTGAGTAAACATCACCACCCAACTCAAAATAATGGTGGCAAAAATCAAATAACGACAGAAACGGATTAAATCCTGAATCATGGTCACAAAAGTCAGAATCAGTAAGTGAATTGGACTATTCGGCATCGCACCATTGAGATACATAACACCAAAAATTTTGAGTAGATACAACACCACCAACAAAGCCAAGGCTGCAGAGTTAACTCGACCTTTGCCAACCGTTGGAAAAATACGTCCAAATACATCTACAATTTTGGTGGCTTTAATGGTTGAAAGCACCACAGGGTTATAAGGACTCACCGCTGCCAATTGCATTAAGAAACGGAAGAATACGAGCAAAATCGCTACGTTAATGATAATGCCAAAAATTAGCGCAGAATTTGCACCCATACTTAAACTTTCCTAAAATTTAAATTCATTGTTTTTCAATAATTAAATACTATCACTCAACTCTTGCGCTAATTCTTGACTACGCGTTTTAGCAGCAGCCAATGCCGCCTGAATATTTTGTGAAATTTGCGCATGATCAAACACTTCAATTGCCGCTTGGGTCGTGCCATTTGGTGAAGTTACATTTTTGCGTAATTCTGCAGGTGTATTCGAGCTGGTAATTGCCATTTGTGCTGCACCCAAAGCAGTTTGTAACGTCAGTGCTGTCGCCACTTTTTCATCTAAACCTAAGTTCTTGCCTGCACGAATCATACTTTCCATCAAATAGAAGAAATATGCTGGCCCTGAACCAGATACTGCAGTCACAGCATCAATTTGCGCCTCAGAGTTTACCCAAATAGTTAAACCTGTCGCTGCCAAAACCTGACTTGCCAATTCACGGTCAGTGCTATTGACCTGTTCGGTTGCATACAAACCATGTGCACCTGTTTGCACCAAAGCAGGCGTATTTGGCATTACCCGCACTACACGTTCTGTACGTAATAACTCAGAAATCGTGGCAATTTCTGCGCCCGCAACAATCGAAATCACCAGCTTATCTTCAAACTGACCGTGCAATGGACGCAATACTTGTGCCAAAACCTGTGGTTTGACTGCAAATACCACAATATCTGCATCTGCAATCGCGGCCAAATTATCCTCAGTGACATGCACATCTTTTTCTTTTAATAATTCACGCACTTGTTCTACAGGGTCTGAAACTGTAATACGGGTTGGCGGCAAACCTCTGGCAATCAAACCACCAATCAAGGCTTGCGCCATGTTGCCACCGCCAATGAAACTAATATTACAATTCAATACTGCACTCATGATTCACGCTCTTCGTTGAGTTCTTTGTCGTTAAGAGACTAAATTCGGTTGCCATCCATCTGCGACACAATAGTCCGACTGTGCAAGCCAAAAGCCTTTGGGGCTAAAAACGCCTAGCATAACATTATCTAGGCTTAATATTTGAATTGTATGACGCGTCCACGGAAAAATTTGTGCTTCCTGAATGGCTTTTTTCAGTGGCCATGTGCCCACCCGACCATACAAATGAATTTTTTCACCACCCAAACGTGGCCGTAAAGTTAACGGACGATTCAGCAAAGTTGCAGATAAACCGACTTTGGCTTGTTGCAGTTGATAACAGCCAGACCACACTTGAAAAGTCTGATCTGCCTGCAAACATAACACTTGTTCTTCTGCCTCAAAATGTTCTGCAGCTAAATACTCCGCTTTCGGCAAACGAAATAATTGTTGCTGATAACGCAGATAATAATAATCCTGACAATGTAATGCCGCTTGTGCATCGGCTTTGGCTTGAATCACCTCACGTTGCAAGCGTTCGACCATATCAAAACTTGGGCGATATTGTGCCTGTCCTTTCATCCATGCCGATAATAGCTGACGTTGCCGTGACAAAGACAATTGTTGTAACTGAATTAAATTCAACTGCGAGTCTGTGCCACATGCAGCTAAATCCTGCGCCAAAACTTCTGCCAAAATGTTTTCAGTATCTTGCATCAAGTTTGCAGTACGCGTCACAGCTTGCTGCATTTTAGGAAAACGCTGTTGCACGACAGGCCACAATATTTCTCTTGCCCAAGCTCGGTCATAATGCACATCCTGATTGCTTGGGTCTTGCACATAATCGAGCTTTAATTCAGCACTCCATTGGCAAATCTGCTCACGCGAAATATCCAATAACGGACGCCAAATACTGATGTCATCACGCACATCGACAGCTTGCATGGCAGCAAGTCCTTGCACACCTGCGCCTGAAAACAAACGCAGCAATACGGTTTCTGCCTGATCTTGCTGATGATGTGCCAACACTAGAACTTCGTTGCTATCTAAGTGCTGCATATAGGCCTGATAACGCGCCTGACGTGCCTGGTTTTCTAAATTACCCTCAGACACATTAACTTTTTGCAACACACACGGTACATTTAAATTCTGGCAGGTGGCTTGCACCAATGCACCCCACTCAGCACTTGAGCTTTGCAATTGATGATCAATGTAAATCGCGCGCACTTTTTCAGGACACAAAAATGACAAAAGATGCAGTAGCAGCATGGAATCCATACCGCCACTACATCCGATTAAAAATTTTGTCTGTGCAGGAAAAGCCTGTAATTGACTTAAGACGCTAGACCTAAATTGTCGCTGCCAAACTTCATTAAACGCTGGTAACGTTCTTCGCATCGTTGTGTTGCATCCATCGCTTGCAATTCATCCAAAGCTTCTTTTAACACATTTTTCAGACTGTGCATGACTTGTTCAGGGTTTAAATGCGCACCCTCACCTTCATCAACCACATATTCTACAATACCAATCTTTTGCAGTTTTTCTGCAGTCAATGCCAATGCTTCACTGGCTTGTTCGGCTTTTTCTGCAGTTTTCCACAGAATAGACGCACAGCCTTCTGGCGAAATAACAGAGTAAATACTGTGTGACAACATCACCACACGGTCAGCCACACCAATACCCAACGCACCGCCTGAACCACCTTCGCCCAATACTGTAGCAATTACAGGTACTTTTAAGTTCGACAGTTGTGCCAAGCTGGTCGCAATCGCTTCTGCCTGACCACGTTCCTCTGCACCTACACCTGGGTATGCACCCATCGTATCAACAAAAGTGAAAACTGGCAGATTAAAACGCTCTGCCATATCCATAAGACGCTGTGCCTTACGGTAGCCTTCTGGATTACACATCCCGAAGTTGTGTTGTAATTTTTCGCGGGTACTGCGACCACGATGTTGACCTATCACCATGACAGGCTGACCATCAAAGCGTGCCAATCCACCGATCATTGCACCATCATCACCAAATAAACGATCGCCATGTAAGGCATCAAATTCAGTGAAAATTTCACCCACATAGTCTAGAAATTGCGGACGTTCAGGATGACGTGCAATTTGCACGGTTTTCCATGCTTTAGATTGAGCAGCTTTTTTCATAAGTCGACTGTTATCCCTAAATTAACCAAATCTTAATCGACAAATTGTTCCGACTGAATATTCAATTCAATGTCCCAATTCTTGAATTGCACTTGTTCATCGTGCAATTCAGCGACAAGCAATGGCCATTGTTTGGCATCACCCGACACGCTGAGCTGCCATTGTTGCGCATTGCGGATGCTTAATTCAATGGCAGGAAGCATCGCATCGCTACGACTTGCGTTGACCAAAACTGCAAGGCGAAGCAACAAACTTAAGTAAACAATTTTATTGCCACCCGCTTTCAGTGCTTCTGTTTTCGCGTCTTGGCGCAACTTTCGACGATGGTTGCCGACCAAATGCGAGAGATAGTTTTGGTCAATTTGTGAGAAACCGGGAATGTCCGAATGTTGCAATAAATATGCACCGTGACGATGATAACTGCTGTGACTGATGGCTAAACCAATTTCATGTAGGTACGCAGCACGACGCAATAAGTCACTATCTTCGTTATTTAATTTTAATGATTCTGCCACGCTGTCAAATAAATGTTGCGCAGTTTTCACCACACGTCCAGCCTGTTTCGGGTCTGAGTTATAACGCCCCATCAAGGCCTGTACACTGCGATCACGAATGTCTTCATGCTGGAAACGTCCCAACAAGTCATACATTACGCCTTCACGCAAAGCCCCATCGGAATACACCAGTTTATCGATATCTAATACATCAAATACCGCATATAAAATTGCCAAACCTGCTGGCAAAACTGCTCGACGGTCTTCTTTTAGACCATCAAATTCCATTTCTGATACGTGTTTAAACTTGAGCAAACGGTCTTTGAGTTTTTCTAAACCTTCACGAGTCAGATTTTCCTGCTCATTGCTCCAGCCCATATTTACCGTAATTTGACGACAGGCTTTAATGGTACCGCTCGAACCTGCAACGGTATCCCAACCTGCTTCTTTATAAGTATTGGCAATCGAATACAGTTCTTTACGCGCTGCAACCACTGCTTTTTCAAAACTGCTCTTGCTAATTTCACCATCGGCAAAATAGGCTTTGGTATAGGCCACACAGCCCATTTGTAAAGATTCGGTATGAATTGGCTCAAATTCTTCGCCAATAATCAACTCTGTCGAACCACCGCCAATGTCAATTACCAAACGACGACCACTATTTGCCATCGTGTGCGATACGCCTAAATAAATTAAACGGGCTTCTTCACGCCCTGCAATAATTTCAATAGGTTTAGGCAAAATTTCTGCGGCTTTTTGAATAAATTCATGTCCATTTTTGGCCTGACGCAATGCGTTGGTTGCCACAATACGCAAACGATTTGACTGCACCGCAGTTAAACGTCCTACAAAACGCGCCAAACATGCCAAACCACGTTGTTGAGCAGCTTCGGTCAAATTCTTATTTTCATCTAAACCTGCGGCCAACTGTACTTTTTCTGACATTGATGCCACTTTTTTTACTTCACCATGATCCACCCGTGCAATTGCCAAGTGAAAACTATTCGACCCCATATCGATGGCTGCGAGTAACTCTTCATCAATTAAAAAATCAGACATTCTTCAAACAAACCTAGACAGAATTGTGCCTAGAGTAATTCACATACACCTAATTTAAAAGCCATTTATCAGCACAATTTGACGACTATTTAAATTTTCTGCATATATGACAATTGTGTTACAGAATTAGCATTTTCGTTTAGCGTTATCGTCACGATCAATTAGACAAATTTGTATTTTGAATGGAAAATCCACAGATTCCCCTACTTTGTTCAAGATGGCTATGTAATACTAACTAAAGCTATCTTAAAAATTATTTGGAGCGTAATCCATGTCTGGCAACATCGTAAACACCACTGATGCAAACTTCGAAGCAGATGTTCTTCAATCGGATACTCCTGTATTGGTTGACTTCTGGGCTGGCTGGTGTGCGCCATGTAAAGCAATTGCACCTGTACTTGAAGTACTTGCAGACGAATACCAAGGCAAAGTTAAAATTGTAAAAGTTGATGTAACCTCTTGCGAACAAACTGCAGTGAACTACAACATCCGTAATATTCCAGCATTATTGATGTTCAAAAATGGTGAAGTGGTTGCACAGCAAGTCGGTGCAGCACCTAAATCTAAATTGACTGCGTTTATTGACGAAAATATCTAAGTCGATTGATCCATCGTCTATTTATAGAGATGATGAAAAAAAATACGCCACGCATTGGCGTATTTTTTTTGCCTACAAATTGACAAGTAGACGTTTCTCTCTTATATTGCATGCTCAGGAAACGCAGGATCTTTCATCCTCTTTCTGAAAAGACACAACACAAAAATGCCGCTCGGCAACAGAAATTGTTTTTCACATTTTTCAATCAAACAATGAATCAGTGCTCTGAATCGTTATTGTGCAAATACAATTGCTTTCATTTTATTGTATGAATGCGGCTAAATGTTGCTCCCTCTCTAACCTGTACCCCAGAATTTTAATTCTATCAGAACCTCTATGAATTTAACCGAACTCAAGAAAAAACCGATTGGCGAACTCATCAAGATTGCCGAGTTTATGGGCCTTGAAGGAATGGCGCGTAACCGCAAGCAAGACATTATTTTTGCCATCTTAAAGCGCCATGCCATGAATGGTGAAGAGATTTTTGGTGATGGCGTTCTAGAAATTCTCTCTGATGGTTTTGGTTTCTTACGCTCAGCTGCAGGTTCATACCTTGCTGGCCCAGATGATATTTATGTCAGCCCTTCGCAAATTCGTCGCTTTAACCTGCGCACGGGTGACACCATTACAGGTACGATTCGTCCACCAAAAGAAGGCGAACGTTATTTTGCTTTGCTCAAAGTCAATCAAATTAACTATGACACCCCTGAAAATTCACGTAATAAAATCTTATTTGAAAACTTAACCCCGCTTTTCCCAACAGAACAGTTGGTGATGGAGTTAGGTAATGGAACAACTGAAGACTTAACTGCACGTGTGGTAGATTTGGTTGCGCCAATTGGTAAAGGTCAGCGTTCAATTATTGTGGCTCCGCCTAAAGCGGGTAAAACCATGTTGCTACAAAACATCGCTCAGTCGATTGTTCGTAACAACCCAGAAGTGTTCTTGATTGTACTTCTCATTGATGAACGCCCTGAAGAAGTGACTGAAATGGAACGCACCGTGCGCGGTGAAGTGATTGCATCAACATTTGATGAGTCACCTGCTCGTCACGTTCAAGTTGCAGAAATGGTCATTGAAAAAGCCAAGCGTTTAGTTGAACATAAAAAAGACGTGGTGATTTTACTGGATTCGATTACCCGTTTGGCACGCGCCTACAACACTGTCGTACCTTCTTCAGGCAAGGTTTTAACAGGTGGTGTTGATGCGCACGCTTTAGAACGTCCAAAACGCTTCTTTGGTGCTGCACGTAATATTGAAGAAGGTGGTTCTCTAACCATTATTTCAACTGCACTGATTGAAACTGGCAGTAAAATGGATGAAGTGATTTACGAAGAGTTTAAAGGTACAGGCAACCAAGAGATTACCTTAGACCGTCGTATTGCAGAAAAACGTGTTTTCCCTGCCATGAACATCAAAAAATCAGGTACACGTCGTGAAGAGCGCTTAATGAGTGAAGATAATTTGCGTAAAGTTTGGATTTTGCGTAAATTGTTACACACTCAAGATGAATTGGCAGCAATGGAATTCTTGCTTGATCGCATGAAAGAAACCAAAACTAATGACGACTTCTTTGATCAAATGAAACGTAAAGCAGCCAATTAAACGGCTATAAATATTAGAACACCTAAAAAAGTCATCTTAAAACGATGGCTTTTTTATTTGGTTGACAAAATTTACATAAAGACACAATTGCACGCGGTATATGTAAACTTATTTTTAAGTAAATGATTATAAAAAAATATTTAGTAAAAACCTTTTAGTTTTTAGCCAGTTACCGTGCAACTCTCCAATCTAAAATGCCAAATTAATTGTTATTTTCTGTTAAAAAAGCACGTATTTTTCGCGTTTTTTTGCCTTTTTTTCAATCAACCTAGTAGCAATTCAAAAAGCGCAGTGATAGCATATTCGCAGACCAGTTAGACTGCGCCTGCGTTGTTAGTGCCTAACAAAATTTAGGAATAATAAAAGCATACAACAGACTAACGTCGGTTTTTTTTAATCTCATATTTTAGAGAGTGATGCCATGTTATTCAAAAAAATCGCTATTGCTGCTGCAGTTGCTACTACTTTAGCTTTCGTTGGTTGTGCTAAAAAAACTGAAGAAGCTGCTGCTGACGCTAACGCTGCTGCATCTGAAGCTGTTGTAGCTGCATCTGAAGCTGAAGCTGCTGCTGACGCTGCTGCTGTAGAAGTTGCTTCTGGCGCTGAAGCTGCTGTAGACGCTGCTACTGATGCTGCTGACACTGCTGCTGCTGCTGCAACTGACGCTGCTGATGCTGCTGTAGACGCTGCTGCTGCTGCTTCTGAAGCTGCTGCTCAATAATCGATACGATTATGCAGTACAAAAAGAGAGCCGATGGCTCTCTTTTTTATTTCTGAATGTTTTGTCTAAAATTTATTTTACTCAGCACAATATCTCCAAATCGCTCAATCCATCTTTTTCAAGTAGATGATTCAGCATATAAAAGCATTTAACCAAAACACTTAACCCCATTCGGCATTTATTTCGATATAACCTTTTGGTTTCTCATCTCCACGCTCAATTCTTAGGTAGCGTCTTGTTCAGCTCTACAGTGTTTTCATTCATATCCATAGTTTGATTCAAGTCTCTCAATTGCAAGATCAATCACTATGTCTTGCTAAATCACAGCGTCTTTCTAAAATCTCTTATAAAAAGCATAAAAAAAAGCAGATCAATCGATCTGCTCATTTCCCACACGCTGGCGGAATTTCTGCCCTGCGCGGAATGTGACTACACGGCGGGCTGAAATTGGAATTTCTTCGCCTGTTTTCGGGTTGCGACCAGGTCGTTGACGTTTATCACGTAACTCGAAGTTCCCAAACCCTGAAAGTTTAACTTGCTCGCCAGAGATCAGTGCTTGGCTGATCTCATCAAAAAATAACTCGACCATTTGTTTCGCTTCACGGCGGTTTAAACTCGTGAGCTCACTTAAATGATCAGCCATTTCTGCTTTTGTTAATGCTGTCATGAAGCCCTCAATGTCGCTTGGTAAGTGTTTTCCAACACTTGCAGAATGTTATCCATACCAGATTTAATTTCAGCATCTTCAAGTGTACGTGTTGGATGTTGCCATAACAGAGCAAAAGCCAAAGAACGCTTGCCTTGTTCAACACCTTGTCCAGTATACACATCGAATAACCAAGTTGAGTCTAACAGCGCTCCACCCGTTTTTTCAATAAGTTGCTGAATTTCGCTTACATTTATCTTATCACTAATTAAAAGCGCAATATCACGTCTAACCGATGGAAAACGTGATAATTCTGTAAAATTAGATACATAAGTTTGCAAAACTGCTGTTTGATCGAGTTCTGCTACCCAAGCCGTGCCTAAATCCAGCTCATCTTCTAAAGATGGATGTAAACGACCAAAGTAACCAATAGACTGACCATCTACCAAAATTTCAGCAGATTGTCCAGGATGCAACCAAGTACGCTCTGAACGAACATACTCTACCTGCACACGACCTGCAGCTAAAATTTCTTCAATATCGCCTTTAAAATCGAAGAAATCCATAGGCTGAGCTTTAGCATGCCAAGATTCTGCATGTTTAGCACCCACCGCAATCAATGCCAAAGTTGGAATTTGCTTCAAGTCATGAATGCTTGCTGCATGTTGATAATCAAAACGTAAACCCAACTCAAAGAAACGCACACGGTTTTGTTGACGATTCACGTTGTACTGAACGCATGGAATTAAGCTGGATAACAACGTTGAGCGCATTACTGCCAAATCGCTTGAAATTGGATTCGCCAATGCCAACGGATTCACTGCAGGGTTTAATTGTTTTTCCAATTTTGCATCGGCAAAGCTAAAACTAATTGCTTCTTGATAACCTAAAGTCACTGCGGTTTGACGTAATTGCGCAACTTCAAACTGATCTTGGTATTTTGCTAATTGCACATCAATCACAGGCAAACTGATTTGAATGTTGTCATAACCGTGAATACGAGCAACTTCTTCAATTAAGTCTTGGTAAATTGCCATATCAAAACGATGTGATGGTGGTACAACGCTCCACTGACCTTCAGCTTGAACAGTAACTTCGCAGCCTAAACGAGTTAAAGCATCGGCAATAAATGTAGCATCAACGTGATAACCCAAGAGCTGATCGACTTGCGCTTGATTTAACGCAATTGCTTCACGTGTTGGCAATTGTGCTGCTTGTTCTGCCACTGTAATTGGACCAAATTCGCCGCCAGCAAATTCTGCAATCAGTTGTGATGCACGGTTCATCGCCAATAATGGCAATTCAAAATCGACACCACGTTCATAACGCTGTGAGGCATCGGTATGCAAACCATAACGACGTGCACGACCTGCGATATGCAATGGTGCAAAGAAAGCGGATTCAAGGAAAATTTCTGTGGTTTCATCACTTACCGCAGAAGATAAACCACCCATGATGCCCGCCATCGCCAATACTTTTGCGTCATCGGCAATCACCATCACATCATCTTGCAGCTCAACTTCTTGCTCGTTTAACAGCACCAATTTTTCTGCTGCAGTCGCTTGACGAACTTGAATGCCACCTTGAATTTTAGCACCATCAAAAGCGTGCATTGGCTGACCCAATTCAATCAAGACATAGTTGGTAATATCAACCAAAATACTGTGCTGACGGATACCTGAACGTGCCAACGCGCGCTCCATCCACTCAGGTGTAGCGGCTTTGGTATTTACATTTTTAATCACACGACCTAAATAACGTGGGCAGCCTTCCGTCAAACTTTGTACAGTTTTTTCATCCTGAATAGTTGCCGCTACTGCCTGAATGTCAGGTGTATTCACTGGCAATTGGTTAATCACCCCAATTTCACGGGCAATACCACGAATACTGAAACAATCACCACGGTTTGGAGTAATACTGATATCAATGACATGGTCATCTAGATCAAGATATTCACGTACATTCACACCTACAGGTGCATCTGCAGGCAGTTCCAATAAACCATCAAGTTTATCTTCAAGGTCAATTTCTGATGCGCCGCAGAGCATCCCTTGTGATTCCACACCACGCAGTTTGCCTTTTTTGATTTTAAAGTCGCCTGGCAATACCGCACCAATGGTTGCCACAGGTGCTTTCATACCTACACGCACGTTTGGCGCACCACACACAATCTGCAACGGCTCACCTGAACCAATATTTACCGTAGTCACACGTAAACGATCTGCATCTGGATGCTGTTCAACCGTTAAGACTTCACCCACCACAACGCCTGTAAATGGCTTTGCTGCTGGTGACATATCATCAACTTCTAGACCCAGCATCGTGAGTTGATTCGATAAAGTATCGCTGTCAATGGCTGGGTTAACCCACGTGCGTAGCCAATTTTCGCTAATTTTCATACATTCATTTCCTGAATCTCCCCTAACCCCTCTTTAACAAAGAGGGGAATTCCCACACTTCTATTTATTTCGCGTAAGTCCCCCTTTTACAAAGGGGGATTTAGGGGGATTTTTAAAATTTAAAAATAATCTCTTTTCCCTCTCCTAATTTTAGGAAAGGTTGTTTAAAAAGTTTTAAGCAAACTGGCGCAAGAAACGCACATCATTTTGGTAGAACATACGCAAGTCATTGATGCCATAACGCAACATCGCAAAACGCTCTACCCCTAAACCGAAGGCAAAACCTTTATATTTTTCTGGAT
Organism: Acinetobacter sp. YH12205; assembly: GCF_013418125.1. Lineage (NCBI taxonomy): Bacteria > Pseudomonadati > Pseudomonadota > Gammaproteobacteria > Moraxellales > Moraxellaceae > Acinetobacter > Acinetobacter sp. YH12205. The sequence continues at coordinate 25,258 of NZ_VPCQ01000001.1, forward strand.
CAATGCCTGAAGCGCGTAACACATTTGGATGCACCATACCGCAGCCCAAAACTTCCAACCAGCGACCACGTTCATCCATAATATCCACTTCGGCACTTGGCTCTGTGAATGGGAAATAAGATGGGCGGAAACGTACTTTTAAGTCTTTTTCAAAGAATTCATTTAATAAGTTAATCAACAAACCTTTGAGTTCTGCAAAACTGGTATTTTCTGCGACGTATAAGCCTTCAATTTGATGGAACATTGGTGAGTGTGTTTGGTCTGAGTCGCAGCGATACACACGACCTGGACAAACAATACGAATAGGCGGCTGTTGATTTTCCATGGTGCGAATTTGTACGCCCGACGTGTGGGTACGCAATAAATGATTCACATCAAAATAGAAAGTATCGTGCATGGCACGCGCAGGGTGATGTCCTGGAATATTCAACGCTTCAAAGTTGTGATAGTCATCTTCAACTTCTGGGCCCGTTGCCACGGTAAAACCTGCTTTGGTAAAGAATTGGCAAATACGTTCCTGTACCTGCGTAACTGGGTGAATACTGCCGATGCTTTGACCACGACCTGGCAAAGTAATATCAACGGTTTCATTCGCCAGTTTTTGTGCCAAAGCCGCTTGTTGTAATTCAGTTTGACGCGCAGTTAATGCCGCATTGATTGCTTCACGCACAGCATGAATTTGTGCACCAAATTCTTTACGCTGTTCAGGGTCCATTTTACCCAGTGCTTTGGATTGTTCCGCAAGCTGGCTTTTTTTCCCCGTAAATTGCACTCGCACCTGGTCGAGTGTAGCAAGGTCCTCTGCTGCTGCAATTGCAGCGAGCGCTTCATTGGTCAGGGCTTCCAGTGACATAGTAACTCTCAAAAGCAACAATTTAGAAATAATTTAAAAACCCCGTATTCTAACAGTTTTTAGTCGCTTTGATGAAGCTTCGATGTAATGAAAATTAGATTAGCATCTTGAAATACAAAAAGTATAAGATAAAGCCAATCACCACGAGATCTCAACATTATGGCGCTCGATCAGATTTGGAAACAGCAACTTGCCCTTGTGACTTATGGCAATGAATATTTGGCTCAAGATTTAAGTTTTAATCATTGGCTCAAGCATCAAGTGTTTAACCAGCATCAAATTCAGTTTCGTGATTTATTGTCACAACATTTACTGGCACAACACTTTCAAATCTGGTTAGAGCATCTTAAACAACAAGGTGTGCGACGTTTAAGCCTACATCAGGCAAGTATTTTAAATGATGAAAAAAACCCCAATCCAAATGTAGAGTTATTGCCTTTTGCACACTTTATTGTGAGTCACGAGGCACAGCACAAATCTGCTTGGATTTTCGGAAAAGAGCTTGCAGAATGGTATACCGCAGAACAAGATTATATGGCGCCTGTTTCCCAACAGAGCGAGCTACGTCAAGAAGTCATGTGGCGTTATCAATTAAATCACAAACTTGCCAGACAGCTCGATACAGATTTTGCCTCTCCAAACTGGGATGAAATTGATCGCTTTATTCGCTCCGAGTTATTTTTAAATCCTTGTGCTACAGAGTTTGTTGAACCAGAGCAAAGCGCTAAACCTTATTTCGGTGTAGATCTTACTCAAAACGCAACTGAAAGCATGTACCCAACTTTGGCGTTAATTCCCGCAGACTACCCTGCTGCCTATGCACATCAGATGCTGTATCGTTTAGATGCACTGGATCAATTCATCCAGAATAAAATCCAGCATCCTTATCATGCCGATGGCACAGAACTTGAACCAAGCGAACAACTCAATTTACGTCATTTTTCTCAGAAACTTGAAGATTTACACGCCAAATTTATCACTAAGGTGGCAAACCATTATAAGACCGCACAGCTCACGCCAGTGCAAACACCTGATCCTTTTGAATCAACGCCTAGCCAAGTACAAAACATCGCTTCACCACAAATACCAACACCTGCAGCTACGCATAAAGTGGGTACATCTGCCGTGATTAAACTGATTTTAATGACTGTGGTTATTTGTGCAGCTGCCTATTATTTTGGTTTATAAGCTTAGGGGCTGTTGACAATTCGTCTATGTTTGCGACAACGCATATTTTTTAGCTGATATAAGGCATGGGACAGGAAATTTAGTCATTCTAAATGACCGGCACATAACGCAATAGCAGCAAAAAATATGCTTGTCCTTCGCTGCGCCTTCCGCTGCAAACAAAGCAGTGCTTGTTTTTGCTCAGGCTGTGGCTAAAAATTTCTCAGATTGAGTTATGAAACTTGGCAGAGACCCTAAATTTCAGGCATAAAAAAAGACCGCAAATGCGGTCTTTCTTTTAAGTCATAAAGACTTATGCAGCTAATGCATCTTTAGCTTTTGTAGCTAAAGCAGCAAATGCAACTGCGTCATGCATAGCGATGTCAGCAAGTACGCGACGGTCGATAATCACTTGTGCTTTTTTCAAGCCAGCGATCATACGGCTGTACGATAAACCATTTTGACGAGCGCCCGCATTGATACGCGCAATCCATAAAGCACGGAATTGACGTTTCTTTTGACGACGGTCACGGTAAGCGTATTGACCTGCTTTGATTACCGCTTGGAACGCTACGCGATATACGCGTGAACGAGCACCATAGTAACCTTTAGCACGAGCAAGAATTTTTTTATGACGGCGATGAGCCTGTACACCACGTTTTACACGAGCCATTTATAATCTCCTTAGATGTATGGGCACATAGCACGAACAGCAGCAACGTCACTCACGTGAACCATTACACAGCCGCGCAATTGACGGATACGTTTAGCAGATTTTTTGGTCAAAATGTGGCGTTTGAACGCTTGTTTACGCTTGAAACCGTTAGCAGTCGCTTTGAAACGTTTAGCTGCACCACGGCGAGTTTTTAACTTAGCCATAACAACCTCTTTAAACACCTGTTCGGCACGTCTGCACCATTGCAAAAACGACCTGCAGGTAAGGGAGCGAGTATTCTAAAGCATCTTTGCTTAAAACAAAAGCATATTGGCTAAATAAAAAATGATCATTACCTCACTCATTTGCCGTAATTCAACTCAGGAAAAAATACTGGAATTGTGAACACCCACTACAATTCAAAATAAAGCTAAAGCTCTGTCAAAAATTGTGCAGATCAACACCCTAAAAACTTGCAATAAGTTGCGGATTACCCTTGCGATTATCCACAATTCCATCAATACTTCGCCTCGTCTTGTGTGAGATAAAAAAGACCGTAATATGATGAAAACATCTTTATATATAACTCTATTGCTTGGACTCAGTGCGACGCATCTTTTTGCAAAACCACCGCAGCAGAAATCGACACCAAAAGCCACACTCGAAGTACAAAAAAGTGCTGCCTTGCCTGCTCATCTCACCACACGCTTAGCATGGCGCAAGTTTCCACAACCCAAATATAAAAATGAAGATTTAAATCAACAAAACCGAGCTGCAATTGTGCGTATTTATGCAGATGAAACCGGCAAAATCAGTCAAGCCACTATTCAAGAAAGTACAGGGCTGAAAAAATTAGATGATGCCTTATTACAAGCGGTTCGCACTGCTGAAATTCAACCGACCTATGTAGAAGATACTGCCGTACCGACCATTGGTTTTCAAAGCTTTAATTTAAGATTTCAGGATAACCAGCACGAAGATTGCCAGTTTGATTTTCAATCTAAACAATGGTTAGCACAGCAACAACAGCAAAAAGTTCAATTTAAGTATCGTAGTCAACCACAATTAAACTTAAGTGCGGAAGATTTAAAAAATCACTCACGTAAGTTAAAGTTTCAATTCAAAGTAAATAAGCATGGCGAAGTGAAACGTGTGAAATTGACACAAGGTTCGGGACAATACGCACTTGATCAACAAGTTTTAGCTGCAGTGAAAGCTGCTCAAGTAGATGTACCGCGTCAATTTTGGCTGTATAAAAAGTCAAAATTAAAAGATGAAATTTATTTTGATTTAAACACGTGTGATGCTCAAGAACAGTCATAAGTGTCTATAAATAATAGGGGTTGCTTGCTTAAACCCATGTATAAACAAAATAAATAAACAGATAACGCCCGATTTTGGCTAGACTCACCATCAACACAAAACGGGCAAAATGTTCTTTCATTAAACCTGCAATCAGCGTAATTGGATCACCAATAATCGGCACCCAACTGAGCAGTAAAGACCAAAACCCATATTTGGCGTAGGTGTGCTGTGCTTTTTCTAATTGTGTAGCCGAAACAGGAAACCACTTTTTATCTTTATAATGTTCGATCTTGAGTCCCAAATACCAGTTCACACAAGAACCTAAAATATTGCCTAGACTGGCAATGCTAATCAGCCAAATGGGTGCATAGCTGCCTTCATATAACAGCCCCAACAACACAGCTTCGGACTGTAAAGGCAATAAAGTTGCCGCACCAAATGCAGATAAAAATAAACCAAACAGCGTCCAAAGCATAGACGATTTAAAGCCCTAAAGCCTGCTTGGTTTTACGATATTCCCAGCTCGCCCAAAAAATACTAAGCAAAATAAGTGCCGCACGTGCCCATGTATAACGCTGAGTAACAGGCTCAATCGCAGCACGTAAAACCTGTTGATCTGTGCTATTTAAAGCCGCAATCATATTCTGCACATGAAATGCTTCGATCACAAATAAGATCAAGCAAGACACAATGCCCAAAATAATGCTCCAATACACTTTGGCATTTTGCTCAACAATCTTGGTAAAGTTTAAAAAAAATTCTTGCATAGCTCATCCAATAAAAAAGCCACCTGAAAAAGTGAGGTATCAGGTGGCTGGCATCTTAGCATAAAAGTAGATTTAAACTTGAATCGCGAGTGCTTTCTGCACTGCAGGGCGCGCAGTCAGCCGTGTAATATAGTCTTGTACATACGGATAATCTTCCAGCGAAATATTTTGCCAGTCATGACGTAACGCCCACGGCAAAATAGCCATATCAGCAATTGAATATTCGCCCGCCACGTACTTTTGCCCCATCAACTGCTTATTTAACACGCCATACAAACGCTTGGATTCATTGATATAGCGTTCAATCGCATAAGGAATTTTCTCTGGTGCATAACGGCTAAAATGATGATTCTGTCCTAACATTGGACCAAAACCACCCATTTGCCACATGAGCCACTGCTCTACTTCAACACGCTCCTGTTCATCGGTAGGATAAAACATGCCAGTTTTGCGCCCTAGATATTGCAAAATTGCACCCGACTCAAACACAGAGATTGGCTCACCACGCGGACCGTTCTGATCGACAATTGCAGGAATTTTATTATTGGGCGAAATTTTTAAAAAATCTGGCTGAAATTGATCATCTTCTGAAATATTGATGGGGAAAATTTGATATTCCAAACCCATTTCTTCAAGTGCAATACTAATTTTATGACCGTTGGGGGTGCCCCAATAATAAAGATCAATCATGTTTTATCCTTCATTACTTTTTTTGCTTTTTGACCAGCATTCTTCTACTGCGGTTTTAGTTATAGCATGTTTTTAAGCGTTTGTTGCGTGTCGCTGCGTAGAGTTTTTTTATCGAATGGCATATCTCATAAACATGAAACATAGATGCTCACTTTCATCACGCAAAAAAAAGCACCGCCAAGGTGCAGTGCTTCTTTTGTTCAAGATGGGATTACTTTTTCTTTTTAGGACCAAGCAACATACCCATTTGACGACCTTCCATTTTTGGTGCTTGTTCAACTACACCATATTCAATTACATCTGCTTCAACTTTTTGCAATTGAGCCAAACCTAACTGTTGGTGAGCCATTTCACGACCACGGAAGCGTAAAGTGATTTTTACCTTGTTCCCTTCTTCAAGGAATTTGATAATTGCACGTAATTTTACGTTGTAATCACCAACATCAGTCGCAGGGCGGAGCTTGATTTCTTTCACCTGTACTTGATGCTGTTTTTTCTTCGCTTCTTTCTGCTTTTGCTTTAGATCAAACAAATGCTTGTTAAAGTCCATGATTTTGCACACCGGTGGTTCGGCATTTGCCACAATTTCCACCAAGTCAAGGTCAACGCTTTCTGCTGCGCGTAATGCATCAGCCAAGCTTACAATACCTTTTTGCTCACCATTTTCGTCTACAAGACGGACTTCTTTTGCACGAATTTCATCATTCAAAGCAGGACGGTTAGATTTTCCGCCCTGTTGATTACGGTCAGGCTGTTTAATCGCTGTTACTCCACAATATACCGGCCGCGTTCTGCGACGGCTGTTTTCACTAGGTCAATGAAAGCATCAATTGACATAGTACCCAAATTTGTTCCTGAGCGAGTACGGACGTTTACCGTTCCTTCTTCCACTTCACGGTCCCCAAGTACCAGTAAGTATGGAATACGCTCTAATGTACGCTCACGAATCTTAAAGCCGATTTTCTCATTTCTCAAGTCAGAAATAGCACGAATACCGTTTTCTTTAAGTTTTGCGACGACCTGTTCACTTGCAGCAGCTTGTGAATCGGTAATATTCATGACACAAGCTTGCACTGGCGCTAACCATGGTGGCATAAAGCCTGCATAGTGCTCAATAAGTATACCAATAAATCGTTCAAAGCTGCCAAGAATTGCGCGGTGCAACATTACAGGCTGATCACGATCATTGTCTTCAGTGACATAAGATGCCTCTAAACGCTCAGGCAAGTTAAAGTCACACTGAATTGTACCACATTGCCACACACGACCTAAGCAGTCTTTCAGTGAGAATTCAATTTTCGGGCCGTAGAACGCACCTTCACCCGGTTGTAACTCCCATTCCAGACCTGCAGCATCCAAGGCATCAGCCAAAGATTTTTCTGCCATATCCCAAAGTGCATCATCTCCCACACGTTTTTCAGGACGTGTAGACAGTTTCATTTGCACCTCTTCAAAACCGAAATCTTTATAAACATCTAAAGTCAGTTTGATGAAGTCTGCAACTTCTGGCCCAATTTGTTCTTTGGTACAGAAAATGTGGGCATCGTCTTGAGTAAAGCCACGTACGCGCATAATGCCGTGCAGTGAACCTGATGGCTCGTTACGGTGACATGAACCAAATTCTGCCAGACGAATTGGCAAATCACGATATGACTTTAGCCCTTGGTTAAAGACTTGTACGTGACATGGGCAGTTCATTGGTTTTACTGCATAGTTACGGTTTTCAGAATGGGTGGTAAACATATTGTCTGCGTAGTTGGCAGCATGTCCTGATTTTTCCCATAGCGTGAAATCGACCACTTGCGGGGTACGAATTTCTAGGTAACCGTTGTCTTGTTGTACTTTACGCATGTATTGCTCAAGTACTTGGTAAATCGTCCAACCATTTGGATGCCAAAACACCATGCCCGGCGCTTCTTCCTGCATGTGGAACAAGTCCAAAGCTTTACCAATTTTACGGTGGTCACGCTTTTCTGCTTCTTCAATACGTTTGATATACGCCGCGAGCTGCTTTTTGTCTGCCCAAGCCGTACCATAAATACGTTGTAACTGTTCGTTTTTCGCATCACCGCGCCAGTAAGCGCCAGAAATTTTGGTGAGTTTGAACGACTTTAAGAATTTAGTGTTTGGAACGTGTGGACCACGGCACATATCCAAATAGTCTTGATGATAGTACAAACCCATTTGAGTTTCGTTTGGCATGTCTGCAATCAAACGTAATTTATATTCTTCGCCACGCGCTGTGAATTCTGCAATTACTTCATCACGCGGGGTCATTTTTTTCACAACATCATAATCTTGGTCGATGAGCTTTTTCATACGCTCTTCGATTGCTGCCAAATCATCTAACGTAAATGGACGAGGCATCCAGATGTCATAGTAGAAACCTTCTTCAATGACAGGGCCAATCACCATTTTCGCTTCAGGGAAAAGCTGTTTTACCGCATGCCCCACTAAGTGCGCACATGAGTGACGGATAATCTCTACGCCTTCTTCATCTTTAGGCGTAATAATTTGTAGGGTTGCATCTTCGGTAATTAAATCGCAGGCATCGACCAAACGATCATTCACACGTCCAGCAACTGTATTTTTGGCAAGACCCGGACCGATGCTTTGAGCAACTTCCATCACAGATACGGCTTGATCAAACTGTTTTTGATCGCCATTTGGCAAAGTGATAATAGGCATAGATAAAAATCCTTAAGGAGTGATGCCCCGTACCATGGAGCATATCACCGCGAGATTATGATTAAGGGAGACCCTCAAAAGATAAAAACGGTGTATAAATAAAAAGCGCCTTAAATTTTACACGGCTTGCGTACAGGTTTAAACCTTTGTGTACTAAAAAAGCCAAAGAATCGGCATTTCAGCTGTTTTTATTCCCTAAAGGTTGCCCACGGCGTGAATTGTCCATGTTGATAGGCATACACCGCTTCAAACTGTGGCAACACCGCCTCACTCTGTTGCGGGCGTAAAAATACATAATCATCTATTTGGATGCGATGCTGTTTGGGTACTTGAATCAACTCTTGATTGCTACTGCGTCCGTATAAAGCATGTGGATGACTGCTCTCAGGATAAACATAATCTGCCATCCAATAGCCACCATAAACAAAAACGGCTTGATTGGATTGTGGCAAATAGGACTGCAAACGATCTAAGCCTGGCACTTGTACCGCAGCCAATACCTTTAAAACAGGTGTTGCAATCCACAAAGCCGATTGCAAATCTGACAAGATTTTTAAATCAAAATCACTGGGTTTAAGCAACATCGAACCAAAAGCCAGATCATTACATTCACTGTGCTGACAATGCTGCATAAATGTCAGGCTACCACCACCGTTAAAACACAAGTCATCCTGCCACAACTTTGGAAAATGATGCTGAATCAGTTGTTTATAATTTCTATATTGCTGCTGTGAGTGTTGATAGGCTTTGGCTTGTGCATGAAATACATTTGGTAATTTCACCACATGCGCATCGTACCCCATCAAACCTGACAGTTTTAAATGTTGTGGATGCTGCTGAATCAATTCCAGCATTTGCATAAATCCAGCATGATCTTGCGCCCCACCACGATGCAAACCGATATCAATTTCAAGATTAATATTCAAACAAAGCTGGCGTTGTTGTGCCAAATGTAAATACTGTTGTAAACGTGCAGGTTGATCAACCAACCATTGTAAATGCAATTGGATATTCTCAGCAGACGCCATCACCTGCTGATAAAAAGCATCTACCGCACGTATTGGCATTGGCTTGCCAAACAGTACATCTGCTTGTGGAAAGTGCTGCATCACTTCATACAAATGTGGCAGATGAAACAACATAAAACGCTGCGTATTCAGACTTTGGCTTGCGTGTTGCAATATCTCCAAACACGCTAGCGATTTCACCACCAGTCGTGGTTGCAACCGTGCAGGCAAATGGGCTGCAACATAATCCAAGTTATGCTGAAAACGTGCCATATCCACAATCAGTTGCGGTGTTCCTGTACCCTGTTGCTGCAAACTGTGGGTGAGTTGCTGAAAATAATCACTTTGCATGTCACGCTCCCTAATTGAATGCTCTTATTTTGCGATTGCTTGAGTTGTTTATTGAACATCACGCTGCACTCAAACTTGGAATCGTGAAAATTTGTCTTAAATATGGATTAATCCATTTTTGCTGTGGATCAAGCTGCTCACGAAGTTGCATAAAATCATCCCATTTTGGATATAACTCACGTAATTGATCCGCTTGCATACTGTGCAATTTGCCCCAATGTGGACGTCCCTGATATTTTTGTAAAATCGGTTCGACCCATTTAAAAATATGTTGGCAATCTTGTTTATAAAATTGGTGGATTGAAATAGACACCGAATCCCGTCCATAAAAAGGACTCAGCCAAATATCATCGCCTTTGACATAGCGAAACTCGATTGGGAAAAACATGGCGACACGCTGTTGTTTCAAAACCGCCAATAATTCTTCTAAACACGCCAAACCTTGCTCGGCAGGCAATTGGTATTCCATTTCGTTAAATTTGGTATTGCGTGGCGTTGGGAAAATTTGACTTGACCAATCGACATGAGTACTCGGTTTGATAAACACGCCCAACAAAGATTGTAAATACGGATTTAACTGTGGAAAAACACGGGTTATTTCCGAACAAAAATTTAATAAACGGTCTTCTGATAACCAATGTTGCGGACGAGGATCCGTCAATCCTCGGCTCTCATCTAAGGTTTTTAAAATCACCTGATCACTGTGTAAAAATGCCCAAAACTCAATATGGCGATGTTGATGCTTCCAACGGTCTATATATTGATAAATATCACTCAAGGCACATAAACGTAGCTGCTCTTTGAGTTTATAGCGCGAACGGTTTTGTAAAGTGATTTTGGTCATCACCCCAAAACTGCCCAGCGCGACCCGACCTGCCTGAAAAATTTCAGCATTGTGTTCAGGTGAACATTGCAACACCTCACCCTCTGCTGTGAGCAGTTCAAAATCAGTCACCAAAGCCGATAGACAAGGTAAATCCACACCTGTGCCATGTGTTCCTGTTGCAACCACACCTGCCAAACTCTGATGATCAATATCGCCCTGATTTTGCAGCGCCTGATGAATCGGTGCTAGACATTCACCCAGTTTGTACAGCCGAGTCCCTGCATGTAAGGTGCATTGCTGCTTTTGTGCATTAAATTGATGCACCCCCTGAATATGATCTAAATTCACCATCACATCATCGGTTGTGGCTAAGGGGCTAAAGGAATGCCCTGCTCCGACCATTCTAATTTTGTCGTGCTTTCGCACAATTTTTTTCAGTTCATCTACATTTTTCGGCTGTAAAAAGTCTGGATAGGCTGTTTGCTTTCCAGACCAGTTACTCCAACGCTGTTTCATAATCCTTCCTTTTTCTGCGTGGCATTTATTTTTATTGCAGTTTGTTTTGCGTTACTTTTTAAAGTACCGCATTAAAAAAATAGAGACACATGGATGAGATAAATGACCTCTCTATCCATATTGATTTAGATTAACCTCCTGACTAGTACATGATTTAGAATATGTTTCACATGGAACAATGTATAAAAAAACCACAATTCATTTAGCGCATTAGCTTTCAAACTGTCACGATATGTTCTTTTTTCTAATTCATCCAAAGGTACAGCGGGCGGTAATAACGATGCTGTATCGCGTTGTGGAATAGGCAAATTCAATTGCTCTGCGAAATATTGAAATTTAGTTTGCAACGCTGCCAAAGTCCACTGTCCATATAAAGTGTGACCACCTTCATAGGCTTGTTGTTGATATTCCTCGAAGGTGGTCACATAGCCCATATAATCATTGCAACATGAAGCCAACCATACTTTTTGAGTCGATTCCAATTCTTGTTGTACGGTTACTTTGAGCCGCTTAGCTGCAACAGTAGTAATTTCCCCAGGACAGCACAGCAAGGTTAAGTCGCCAATTTTAATTAATTGTAATGGCACTACATTCGGTACCAACAAGCTATGATCAATTGCGCCTACACTGGCCTGCTTGTTCATTTCTGCAATCAGTTTGTCTAAAAATTTAGGATAATGATTCAGTGGCTTGCCAAAAATGGTTTTAGAACCACATTCCAGCACAATATCTTTGGGGCCTTGTGAGGCATATAGCTGTTGATAATAGGTATAATCTGCGGCTTGAGGATTACTCAACTTTTTCTTTTTCACTCGCTGCGCTAACCATTGCATACCTTTAAAAATCGGTTGTGCCACACCTGCACCATCTACAGGTGTTCCTGCAAAAAATGCTGCACCATGACAGGCTGCACTGGTTTTTGCATCTGTTTGCCCCATCGCAAATTCAACTGGAATTTCAATATTGCTTAAATCGACATAATGGCACACAGCATCTAAAGCTCCCATTAACGGCGTACCTCTATGTGCCAAAGCTTTCAGTGCCAATTCACTTTGATAGCGACCATTTTGCTGTGTATATTCGTATTCTTTTTCATCGCGCATTGCAGCACGTACCTGTGACTGCTCAGGGCCATGATAATGTGGAGAAACATCACCCGCTGCGGCTTGGGCAAAAATTGCCACAGGATTTTTGACCCCACGTTGTTGCAGTGCACGCTCGGTACAAAGTGCGGCATAACCTTTGTTATCACCATCATGAGCGCTTAAACGACTGCTTAAACAGGTAGCATGCACCCCAAATAAAGAAAAAACTGCCTGTAAATTACCTTCGCGATAAAAACCAAGCAATTGCATATCACGATCTAAGGCCAAATGTGCCTGTTCCAGCGTTCTACGAGATACATCAGGATTACGGTTATACGCTGTTAAAGAGCGATTCCATGCCACTGGCGTTTCTTCTGCAAAACGACCATTGCTCATATAAATATCGGTTTTTTCTGGGTCGCCAAAGCTTTGAGCACACTGCCCACAATCGCATCGACCACTGCATTTAAATGTTCAGGCACAAAACCAGGTGTGGGCATATTGTACAACGCTTCATGTGCACAACCGCCAGGTGCAGAATGAGTATGCGTTGCCATCAATACCAAACGCTGCGGCTGAAAACGCTCCCCCAGTTTACGCTGTAAACGCTGTATCGCTAAATGACGCATGGCATAGGTCACACACCCCATATCCAGACAGCAAAAAATTAATAAGTCATTGTCTAAGGTTTGAATACAAATACTGCGGGCAAATAAAGCTGTTCGTTGTTCATAGGCACGATGTTTCCAGTTGCCATAACCAAACATGGCAAGCCCTTTTGGCTGAATATGAATTTCCTGTTTATCCCAACCCACCAAATACATTGCAATCGTATTCCTTTTCATCTATACAATCAGTCATGACGCTGATCAACGCCATTAAACAAAATTGCATCACGGCAAATAAGGGTCAAAGCGACAATGGCATGGGGGGATAATCGGACTTATGTCAGCAACTTCAAACTACTTGCTGCAGCACGTGCCGCCTGCCTTATTGTCAGGTCTGATTCATTACGCCAAAGAACAACAGATCCCCTATCAACCATGGTTTCAGGGAATTTCTCAAGATCTTGATCAAATCGTCCAAGGCAATGGTTTTGTTTCATTTCAAGATATTTGCAAAGTGGTGACACGCGCCCTGCAAGACACTCAATGTGCACATTTAGGCTTAGAAATTGGACGTGACAAGGGGCTGATTTCCATGGGCATGCTCGGTTTTGCCATGGTGTCCAGTCAAAATGTTGTAGAAGCCTTACAGACAGGACTGCAGTACCATCCCATTTCAGGCAGTGTGATGGATTTGGAGTACGATTTTTCCTCGACCTCTCCTACACTGGTGATGAAAGAGCGTTATCCCACGGGGAACTTACTGCGCTTTTTTGCGATGAAGTCCTCTCCAGTATTGTTAGCTGCTTAGACGTCATGCTTGGCAATCATCAAGATTTGGTCGAAGTGCATTTTAGTTTTGCCCAACCCGACTATTTAGAGGCTTATCAGGTGCATTATCAATGTCCTCTGCACTTTTCATCATACATGAATGCTTTGGTGTTCCGACCAGAGATTTTAGGACGCCAAATTAAAACCTCTAGTGCCGCCAATTACAGCACCGCCCTGCGTGTCTGCCAACAAGCGTATCAGGATATGCAGGCGATTAATCAACAGCAATATGCACACGTGTTGAGTTATCTAATCGAACAGCATTTACCTCAGCACTTTGATATGCACCAAGCGGCACAACATTTTCAAATGAGCGAAAGACATTTACGCAGACAATTACTTGCCGAAGGCTGCAACTTCCAAAACCTGCGCCAACACGTTTTGGAAAATAAAGCCAAACAACTGCTACAACAGCCTTTGAGCATGACTGAAATTAGCCAACAACTTGGCTTTAGTGAATTACGCGAATTTCGACGTGCATTTAAGCGTTGGACAGGTCTCAGCCCATCACTCTATAAAAGCCAAATGACAGAATAAGTTAATATTTTCCAATAAACTACTACTTTTATTGAATAAAAAATAGCTGCTAAATTTTACTTAAACTATTTTTTAAATTTACTTACAAGCGATTCAAAACAAAAACAACAGATTTTCGACTAAAGCATAACTGCAAAGCTGTCATAAAATCCCTATCTTTTTAAGTTGGATAAAATAACGACACATATTATGGAGAATAACAATGGTCAGCGCATACGATGAATTACCGCGTACCCCTGCGAATTTTGTCGCCTTGTCCCCGTTACGTTACTTAGAACGGGCAGCTTATATTTACCCGCACCAAAACGCGATTATTCACGGTTCACGTCAAATTACCTGGCGCGAAACTTATTTGCGCTGCTGCCAATTTGCACATCAACTTCAAAATTTAGGCATCAGCAAAAATGACACTGTTTCGGTGCTGCTTCCGAATGTTCCTGCCATGCTAGAAGCACACTTTGCTGTGCCAATGGCGGGTGCAGTGCTGAACACACTAAACACTCGTTTAGATGCCAAAACACTGGCGTTTATGCTCGATCATGCAGAATCCAAAGTGCTTTTGGTTGACCCTGAATTTGCGGCTTTGGCACAAGAAGCCTTAGCGATGGTCAATCATGAAATTTACGTGATTGATGTCAACGATGCAGAATATGAGCATGCTGCCAATGCCCTTAGCATCGGACAGATTGAATACGAAACTTGGCTAGCTGCAGGTGACCCAAATTTTGAATGGCATTTGCCACAAGATGAATGGGATGCAATTAGCCTGAACTATACGTCTGGCACGACAGGCAACCCGAAAGGCGTGGTCTATCATCATCGCGGTGCCTACATTAATGCAGCCAGTAATATTATTGCCTGCGGGATGACCCCACGTGCAACCTACCTATGGACACTGCCCCTATTCCACTGTAATGGCTGGTGCTTTGCATGGACGATGGCAGCCAACGGTGGCACCAATATCTGCTTACGTAAAGTCGACCCTGAACTGATTTTTAAATTAATTGCAGAGCACAAAGTCGATTATTTCTGCGGTGCGCCAATTGTCTTGTCGATGCTCATCAACACCCCTGAGGAGAAAAAGACCCAGTTTGATCACCGTGTTGAAGTGATGGTTGCGGGTGCTGCACCGCCAGCAGCAATTATTGAAGGTATGCGCAATATTGGCATTAACGTAACTCACGTTTATGGCTTAACTGAAACCTATGGCCCATCTGCGCTGTGTGCTTCTCAAGCAGGCTGGAGCGACCTATCCATTCAAGAACAAGCACAATTACATTCGCGTCAAGGCGTGCCTTATCCGCTGCAAGATGGCATGAAAGTTTTAGACCCAGAAACCATGCAACCTGTACCAAAAGACGGCAAAACCATGGGCGAAATTATGTTCCGTGGCAATATCGTGATGAAAGGTTATTTGAAAAACCCAGAAGCCACCGCAGAAGCATTTGCAGGTGGCTGGTTCCATACGGGCGATTTAGCTGTCTGCCAACCCGATGGCTACGCCAAAATTACTGACCGCTCTAAAGATGTGATTATTTCAGGTGGTGAAAATATTTCTTCACTCGAAGTGGAAGAGGTGTTGTATCAACATCCTGCAATTTTGACTGCTGCAGTGGTGGCAAAACCAGATCCACGTTGGCAGGAAGTCCCGTGTGCCTTTATTGAACTGAAAGAAGGCAAGCAGGTCAGCCCTGAAGAAATTATTGCCTATTGCAGTCAACATTTGGCGCGTTTTAAAGTACCAAAGGATGTGGTGATTACTGAAATTCCAAAAACATCGACAGGTAAATTACAAAAATTTGTACTGCGTGAATGGGCCAAAGAGCGTTCAGTCGGTGAGTTCGGCTAAAATTTGAAAATCCTTACACATAAAAGACAATAAAAAACGACTCGTTATGAGTCGTTTTTTATTGCAATCAGACAAGCTCGCGTTTGATCACTTGGTTCTCTGATAGCTTAGTTTTCTGACAGCAAAGCCACTTGCTGCACATAGTTAAACAACTTAAGTTTAGATGCTTCAAGTTCTTCCGCAGACACTTCCTGTTTCATATCACGGTGGATACGCAACACATGCTGACGCAGCGTATGACGCTCAGCTGCTTTATAGGTTTTACTAAAATCATTAATCACAGGGTCGCCGTCTTTAATAATTCGCTCTACCCAACGCTGTAACTGTGCGGTTTTTTTCGCACCTTGCTGCGGCGTCAAATAAGACAAAATTACGCTTTCATCTTCATTACGCAACAATTTACCAATACGCTGACACTGACGACGACGTGCTTCATGTGAAGTAATACTTTGCAATTCCAGTAAAGCATCAATTAAACGCTCTTCTACTGGAAGTTTCTGAATTTGTTTGGCGCTTAACTGCGCCAATTGTTCGCCCAGTGCAGCCATACGTTGTACGGCTTTTTTCTGTTCGGTTTTACTTGCACGCCCTTCTAAAGATTCAAAGTCATCTTCGGTAAAACGTTGCGGTCGACGTGCCACGATTAATCTGCCTCGTAAAATTTTGCTGCAAACAGTGCTTGAATATCAGATAAAGCTTTTTCTTCATCTGCACCATCAATCACCAAGCGTAAAGTAGTTCCCTTGCCTGCACCTAACATGAGCAAGGACATAATATTTTTGGCATCAACCAATTTGTCGCCTTTACCAATTTGGATTGACGAACGGAATTTGGTGGTCACTTCAATCAGTTTCCCAGATGCCCGTGCATGTAAACCTAGTTTATTAATTACGTCAACAGTTGTGTCAATCATGACCAGTGCTTCATTTCTCGGTGTAAGACTTGAATAGACCATTTTGCCTCAAGTGCTTTTTTTAGTCTATCTACGATATAAACGGAACGGTGTTGCCCACCCGTACAGCCAATTGAAATGGTGATGTAGTGACGATGCCCTTCGGCAAAGGCTGGCAACCATTTTTCTAAAAACTGGTGGATGTCCTGAAACATTTCATGGGTTTGCGGACTTTGTTGCAAGAATTCCTGCACAGGTGCATCTAAGCCTGAATGTTTTCTTAGCTCCAAATCCCAATGGGGATTGGGCAAATGACGCACATCAAACACATAATCGGCATCTAAGGGGATTCCGTGCTTATAGCCAAAGGATTGTAAAATTACAATCAATTTGTCAGTTTGCCCAAGCTTAGACAACAACACATGTTTTAAATCATGCACGCTTTTGTCAGTGGTATCAATATGAACCGTAGAGCGGAACTGAATCGGCATCAACAAGTTTTTTTCTTCTTGAATACATTCATTCAAGCTTTTAAAACGGCTAGAGAGTGGATGCGGACGGCGTGATGCGCTAAAACGGGCAATCAATTCCTGATCTTGCGTGGTCAGATAAATAATATCGACTGAACCATGCTTTTGCAGTTGCTCAAATACCAAATCAAACTCTTGCAAGTCGGCACGGGTGCTGCGTACATCTACCCCCAATGCCAACTGTTCCAAGTTATTTTCCTGATCCAGTTTATCCACAATTTCGGGAAGCAATGCCAAAGGTAAATTATCAATACAGTAATAACCCAAATCTTCCAACACTTGTAATGCCGAAGATTTTCCTGAACCCGATTGACCTGTCACGATCAAAATACGTTTCATGGCATGCAACCCTTCTATTGCCAGCTATGCAGAATGTTTGACCTGCAAATTATCAATTAAACGTGTATTGCCCAATTTTGCTGCAACGAACAACACCAGATCTTCACTAAATGCTTCAATTTTCTGCAATTCTGTTGTACGCGCCTCTACATAGTCCACAACAAAGCCTGCTGCTGTCAATGTTGCTTTAATATTCGCTAACACTTGTGACAAAGTTTCACCTTGCTGTAATGCTTGTGCAGCAGCCTTTAAACTTTGATAGATTGTCGGTGCAATTTGACGCTGTTCAGCGCTCAAATACCCATTGCGTGAACTAAGTGCCAAACCATCTGCTGCACGTACAATTGGCACACCAATCACTTCTAGCGGAATATTCAAGTCACGTACAAACTGACGAATGACTGCCAGTTGTTGATAGTCTTTTTCACCAAAGAAAGCATAGTTTGGCTGTACCATATTGAATAACTTGGTCACGACCACCGCAACACCATCAAAGTGTCCAGGACGCTGCAAGCCACATAAGTCTGCCGTAATCTCGCTCACTGAAATATTGGTCAAACGTGGTTTGCTGCCATACATTTGCTCAACTGAAGGCGCAAAAATAATGTCACAACCGACTTCTGCCAACAATTGACTGTCTTGGTCTAAAGTTCGCGGATAACTGTCAAAGTCTTCATTAGGGCCAAATTGAATTGGATTGACAAAAATACTGACCACCACCACATCACATATTTTTTTCGCTTCGCGCACCAAGGTCAAATGCCCTTCGTGCAAATTGCCCATAGTCGGAACAAAACCAATGGTTTTACGCGCAGCGCGTGCAGGCTGTAATGAAGCCGCTAAGCCTTGAATTGTGGTTTCAGTTTTCATATTACAACTCGACTTGGAAAGTTTGTTCACGTGCAGGGAAAGAACCATCTTGAACTGCAGCATGATAGTCTTTAAATGCATCCAAAATGGCAGTTTCACCCGCTTGTTCTTTCATAAAGTTACGTACAAATTTTGCGACACGACCAAAAGTCAGCCCCAGCATGTCTTGCACCACTAGTACCTGACCGTCAGTGTCTGCACCTGCACCAATCCCAATCACTGGAATTTCAGGGAACAAGGCAGAAATTTCTTGACCTAGCTGTGCTGGCACACATTCTAGTAACAGAATCGCCGCGCCTGCTTCTACCACAGCTTTACAGTCAGCAATCAGTTTATCTGCAGCTTCGCGGGTACGTGCCTGTAATTTATAACCGCCAAATACATGCACCGATTGTGGCGTTAAACCTAAATGTACACAGACAGGAATACCATTACGGGTCAGTGTTGCAACGGTTTCGCTGAGCCATGCACCACCTTCCATTTTGACCATTTGTGCACCCGCTTGCATCACCTCTTTCGAGCTTTGCAATGCATCATTTAAGGTGGCATAACTCATAAATGGCAAGTCAGTCAAAATAAAAGCATGTTGATTACCACGACGCACCGCCGCAGTATGATAAGCCATATCCGCCACGCTGACAGGCAAGGTTGAGTCACGCCCCTGAATGGACATCCCCAAAGAATCGCCAATTAAAATCGTATCAATTTCAGCAATTTCCATTGCTTTCGCCATGCTTGCATCATAGCAAGTCAGGCAGGAGAATTTTCGACCTTCCGCTTTAAATTTTCTTAGGTCACTTAAACTAATCATGAAAATATTCCTCTATGGAAAAAGCATCACGCATGCTTAATTTAAAACTTTATAGCCCTGCCCAATTGCTGGCATCTACAACAGTTAAGCTCGGATGTTCAAGCAATGGCGAGTGTTTTAATAATTGTCCCTTAACGCTTAAGTTAGCATCCAAATCTAACAACGGGATGACGACAAAATCACGTTCTAACACCCCCACATGCGGTACAGTCAGACGTTCATTTTGAATGTTGGTATCAGCATAAATCAACAAGTCTAAATCTAGCGTACGCTCACCCCAATGACGTAAACGCACCCGACCCGACTCTTGTTCAAAACGCTGTAATTCATCTAACAATGCCAAGGCTTCAAGTTCGGTATCTAAACGTACCACAGCATTCAAATAATTAGGCTGATCTTGTGGCCCCATTGGTGGGCTTTGATACAGTTTAGAAGTCTGCACTTGCCCCAAAGTTGCCAGTTTTTGCACCGCTTCAGTCAAAATTTGACGCGAATCGCCCAAATTACTGCCTAAACCAATATAGGTGATGTTGCTCATTGTGTTGGCCCAAAAATCACTTGGCTTAAATCACGTTGCACACGTTTACGTTTTAAAATCGGATGATCTGCACCAATACCTGAACCGTTTGCTGTAGCAGTCAATTGCGCCTGATTTTCTTCATACTGTTTGGCTTTACGCGCACGTCGACTACGAGGCTCAGGCTCATTCACCAAGGGTTCAATCTGCATATCGGCAGCATGTGTTGCTGGTGCCACATCAACAGGTTCTTGCGCTGTTTTACGGCGGCTCTTGGCACGTAATCGGTTATATTGGGCAATCGCACGTTCTTTTTCATCGGTGCTCATAAGCTGGTAGGCATCCCACCACTGACCCATTCCTAAAGTCGAGCTATCGCCTGCTTTTTCACGCAGTAATAAAAAGTCAAAACCTGCACGGAAACGCGCATGCCCAGACAATGCTTCAATTTGCTGTGGTTTCGGTTGCAATAAACGGGTTTGCATTTCCCAAACTTCACGAATAAAAGTTTCAGCAAAACGAGGAATAATGGTACGTGTCGCCTGACGTTTCAGTACATCTAAACCTGCTTGGGCTCGCGCTTCGGCTGCCACCACACCTTTAGAAAGATAAAAGTCACAACGCTCTAAAAACGGTTGCCACAACAGCACCGCATAGAAAAATGCAGGGTTGATGGTTTTACCAATCGTAATCCGTTGATCGGTATTTTTTGCTGCACGTTCAATAAATGAGTTGATGTCTGGCTTGATGTCGGCAAATAACTGACGCCAAATACCAAACTCAATCAACATCGGCAGGACTTTATTTAAATGTCCCATCGTAAAGAGTTTTTGCGACTCATCATATAAACGGTGTGGCGATACATCACGCAATAACTGCGTCATTTCAGGCGTAAAAATTTTAAGAATTTTTGGATCAATATTGAAATTTAATTTGGCAGCAAAACGCAAAGTACGCAGCATACGCACTGGGTCTTCTTCAAAACGTAAAGTTGGATCGCCCAATAAACGCAAGTTTCTGTGCTTTATATCATCTACGGCATTGCAAAAATCTAACACGATGCCTTTGCGTGGCTGGTAATACAACGCATTGATTGAAAAGTCACGACGGGCAAAATCTTGCTCGATTGTGCCCCAGTTATTATCGCGCAGAATCATCCCCGCCGCAGAAGTCACAGCTTTTTTCGGTGGCGCACGGAAAGTGGCCACTTCAATTAGTTCACGCCCTGCATAGACATGCGCCAGCTCAAAACGTCGTCCAATAATTCGGCAACGTCGTCCGAAAACTTCTTTCACTTGTGAGGGTGTGGCATTGGTTACGGCATCAAAATCCTTCGGATTTAGCCCTAACATTAAGTCACGAACTCCACCACCGACGATATAAGCTTCATAGCCTGCTTTGGTTAAAGCATCTAGAACATCTAAAATGGAAGAAGGTAATTGAGCGGTAGATAAACCACATTTTGACGCGCGCAAAGTTTGCAAAAGACGCTGTCTCCTACGTCTGAACGTAAAACAGATAAGATGTCGCTAATCATATCTCTAACACAATCAAAGGGCAATTTGATTCACATGCTAATTTTGCAATGTGCAGTGCTAAAATTCTGCTTGCAGCTACAATGCCAACTTGTGTTTATTCTTGGCAAATAAGGCAGACCCAATCCCTTTGACTTGCTGAAGTTCTTCAATACTTTGGAATTTTCCATTTTGTTTTCGATATTCCACAATCGCTTGTGCTTTTTTCATGCCCACCCCAGACAATTGCTGCAATTGTTCTAGTGAAGCGCTATTTAAACGCACTTGATTTGTATGCGCACTTTGCTGAGTAGGACGTGCTAAATAATGTTCTGCGCTTGATGATGTGGTTTGAGCCGCACTTAAACGCTGATCTTGCGCGGCTTGCTGCGCTTTCCATTTTAAATAGTTTTGATCATAGCTGTGCCCACCCACCTGCGCAGGCTTAGATTGCACATTTTGTGCTGTAGTCCATACACTGATACTGCATAACAGCAATGCAAGCCAGTACTGCCATCCGAAAGAAAAAAAGCGAAAAGAAACTTTTAATTGCTGCGATATATTCATGTTGCCGCAAAACCTGTCATTTTAATTGTTGTTTTGCCTGCTCCCAAAGTTGATCCATTTCTTCTAAAGTCATATCTTCTATTGTTTTTTGTTGTAATTCGGCCTGATCTTCAATGTAAGCAAAGCGTGTTCTAAATTTATGAATTGTGCCCAATAATGCCAACTCACTGGACACGCCAAGTTTACGCCCAACATTGATTAAAGAAAACAAACAATCCCCTAACTCATCCTGTATTTCATCGGATTGTTGCTGTTGAATCGCCTGTTGTAATTCTTGCAATTCTTCTTCTAACTTGCCATACGCATCTTGCACGGTATGAAAGTCAAAGCCCAATTGTGCCGCATGCTGCTGAATTTGCTGTGCCTGCACCAAAGCGGGTGCATGTTTCACCTCATCTAAACGTGACTTTGCTTTACCCTGTTTTTCTTGTTGTTTGATGGTTTTCCATAAGGCAGCGACATCTTCTGCGCTAAGCTGCGCAAACTGTTCTGCCTGAAACACATGTGGATGCCGACGAATTAATTTATCGCAAATGGCTTGTACCACATCTTGAAAATCAAATGCACCTTGCTCGCTATACATTTGTGCCTGAAACACCACTTGCAACAACAAATCACCCAGCTCATCACGTACATCATCCACCTTGCCTGAACGCACTGCTGCTTCAACTTCATAAGCTTCTTCAATTGCGTATTGAGTCAAACTTTCTGGGGTTTGTTTTTGATCCCACGGGCATTGTTGACGTAACTGTTGCATGATTGAAAGCAATTGCTGCATGGGTTGTTCCTTATTTCAATTTATTGCACGAATGCACCATTTTTTTGTTATGCTCAGACGGCAAGGACGATATGCACAACAAAAATAACATCAGGGAGCAAGTTCAAATGCACAGTATCTTGATTAGTGGCGCTGCACAAGGCATTGGTGCGGCAATCGCACAATTGTTTTATCGGCAAGGTTACCGTGTCGGTATTTATGATATTCATCTCACACAAGCACAGCAATTGGCAGAACAATTGGGTGAGCGTGCGCATGCAGGTTTGCTTGATGTAGCAGACTATGCCAGTTGGCAAGCTGCATTATCCGATTTTTGCCAATGGGCAGGTGAATTGAATATTTTGGTGAATAATGCAGGAATTCTCTACTCAGGTGCATTTGAAGACACGCCCATAGAAGCGCATCATCGGACTATGGCGGTGAATGTGAATGGTGTGTTGAACGGCTGTCATGCGGCTTTGCCTTATTTAAAACAAGCGAATTTTGCACGGGTGATTAACCTGTCTTCGGCATCTGCGATTTATGGACAAGCCGATTTAATTTCTTATTCTGCTTCCAAGTTTGCAGTGCGTGGCATTACAGAAGGTTTAGATATAGAGTTGCAAAAATATGGCATTCGGGTCTTAGATGTCATGCCGCTATTTGTACAAACTGCAATGGTTAAAGATATGGATGCAGCCACCATTCAGAACATGGGCGTGCATTTATCAACAGAAGATGTTGCACAGGTGGTGTATCAACAAGCGACGGTTAAAGATTCAATTCTGACCAATACGCATCGTGCGGTCGGTTTAAAAGCCAAAACCCTAATGCAGCTTTCGAGTATTAGCCCACAATGGTTAAATCGTCTGTCAAATAGCTTGTTGGCGAAGCGTCATTAATTCTACATCTATCATATTTAAATTAAGTCGCTCAAAAAAAATCCCGAATTCACATTCGGGATTTTTTATCAAACTCATCAAAGTTTAAGCCTTAACCTCGTTTAAACTTCTTCTCAGCTTTCTTAAACTTCTGCACATAACGACGACGACGTGCCGCTGTGCGTTCATCCACTTGTGACTTACGCCCTTCAAATGGGTTTTCAGAAGTTTTAAATTCAATTTTTACAGGTGTGCCTTCTAGCTTATACACTTTACGGAACACGTTTTCTAAATAGCGACGGTAATCTGCAGGAGTTTTATCGACCTTATTACCATGAATCACGATGGTTGGCGGGTTCTGTCCACCCATGTGTGCATAACGCATTTTAATAGCACGACCTTGCACTTTAGGTGGATGGTGTGCATCTGTTGCATCATTCAAGATTTGAGTCAGTTTCGCAGGTGACACTTTTAAGTGTGATGATTCATAAGCACGATGAATAGAAGGATATAAATCGCCCACGCCTGTACCATGCAAGGCAGAAATTAGGTGGATTTTTGCCCATGGAATAAAGTCAAAACGACGCTCAACATCTAACTTACATTGTTTGCGATCATATTCGGACATATTGTCCCATTTGTTAATTGCGATCACCATGGCACGCCCTGCTTCAAGTGCGTAACCAATCAAGTGTAAATCTTGCTCGACAATACCATCACGTGCATCGACTACAATCACCACCACGTGTGCATCTTTCATGGCTTGCAAGGTTTTCACAATCGAGAATTTCTCGATCATTTCATCGACCTTACCTTTACGACGCACACCTGCAGTATCAATTAAGGTGTATTTACGTTCGTTGCGCTCAAACGGAATATAGACAGAGTCACGTGTCGTACCCGGCTGATCGTATGCCACTACACGTTCTTCGCCCAATAAACGGTTAACCAGTGTCGATTTACCCACGTTTGGACGTCCAATGATGGCTAAACGCAAACCTGTGTCTTGATCATGTGCATCTGGGTTTTCATCTTCAGGAACATCCGCCAAAACGTCTTCCAGCATTTGCTGAACGCCTCGACCATGACTGGCAGCCACTTGCAATGGCTCGCCCATACCTAGTTTAAAGAACTCAACCAAAGCGGCTTCGGCATGTACGCCATCTACTTTGTTCGCCACCAAGAATACTTTTTTGCCCAAAGTACGCAATTCACGCGCAATTTGCTCATCCGATGCCAACAAGCCTGCACGCGCATCGACCACAAAAATGATCATATCGGCTTCGTGGATGGCTGTTTTAGATTGTTCAGCCATGTAAGAGTCGATGCCACCTTCACTTTCGCCAATACCGCCAGTATCGACCACAATGAAAGATTTATTTTGATAGCTTGCATCACCATATTTGCGGTCACGTGTCAGACCTGCAAAGTCGGCAACAAGTGCATCACGGCTCTTGGTAATCTGGTTAAACAGCGTTGATTTTCCGACGTTCGGACGACCAATGAGCGCAATTACGGGTTTCATAGATTAACCTTTATTCAAGATCAGTCAGTTTCAATGGTCTGTACATCCGAAACTGTGGAAGAAAGAACAGAGTATGGATGTTGGATTCAGCGTTGCGACCACGCAAACGACAGAGAAAACATCGACCACTCTATTAAATAAAAACACGGGGCATTGATGATTCAATTACCCCGCGTAAAAATACGGACAACTATTTTAGCATAAAAGTCAGAACAAAATTAGCGGTTCTGCCAAACGCTTAATGCGCCCTTTTGCGTTGCGACATAGAGTTGATTGTCAATTACACGCAATGAACGGACTTCGCCATTGGTTTTTGAACGTCCAACCAGTTGCCCTGAGCTTGGATCAATAAGGTGTAAGACACCATCTAAATCACCGACCACTAAATATTGTCCAAACAATACAGGATTAGATAAACGACGGTTGAGTAAACTGTCATTTTCCCAAAGTGCTTGTCCTGATGTGATTTCGTAAGCTGCAATTTTACCATCTGCAGTGCTGACAAATACACCATTCCCCGCAACTTCTGGACGTTTGGTACTGCTTGCATCTTCACTCCAAATCACTTGTTGTGAAGCCAAGTCCAATACGGTGACCTGACCTTGGTAGCTTGTGGTCACCAAGAATTGACCAGCAACCACTGGGTCGCCATCAATGTCATTTAAGCGTTGAATGTCTGAACGGCCTTCACTAATGGCAACGCGGCGCTGCATACGTGGTACGCCTGTAACAATATCCAGTGCATAGACATAGGCATTTGCAGAAGCAATCAGTACAGTACGTGAATCGAGCGCCACAGGTGCAGCCATACCACGCAAACTAAATTGCACGTTTGGCAAGTTGTAAGTCCACACCAACTGACCTGTTTCGGCATTGTGTGCATATACCGTGCCGTCATTACTTACAGTCACCACACGACCCGCCTGAATTAACGATGGCGCAAGAATTGCACCTGTTAACTGTGCAACCCACTTTTGCTCACCTGTTTGCTGATCTAAAGCAAACAATTGTCCTTTACTGTTTCCTGCAACCACAATGCCATCAGCAGCATTGACACCTGCAGTTAAGCCTTGCTTAGACACTTGTTTTTGCCAAAGACGTTGCTTGCCTTGATAGGCTGCCATCTCACCTTTAGGATCAACAGTATAAATTACCCCGTTTTCGGCATCTAATTGCAGGCGTAGTGGATCGGCTGATGTAGTCGATGCAACGCTTTGTGAAAATACAGGAACTAGACTTTGTGCTTGCTCAAGTTTTGGCAGTGGATTTGGCTTAACTTCTGCAACTTTAATTTTATTGGTAGAACACCCCACTAAAGCGAGGGTTAAAACGGTCAGTGCAAACGGTATTTTATACTTTCTATTCATTAGCTCTCATCCACTTGTGTTTCTAATACTGGGCGTTCAATTTCAGGATCATCCACCAAAACACCAACACTTTCGAGTTTTATTTGTAAAATTTGACGTTCTTGTTTACGTTCCACCAAAGTATCCCATGCACTTTGATACGCTTTTTGGGCATTTTCACGGTCATTTTTCGCGACATAAACATCGCCACGCGCTTCATCTGCAGTCGCTTTAAATGCAGGATCAGTCACCGCGGCCAAACTTTGAATAGCTTCATCGTATTTCTTTTGCGCCAACTGTGCATAAGCCAAACGCAACTTAACCAATTGCACTAAGCCTTGGTCTTTTACTTTAGAGTTTTCAACTTTCTTTAAGGCTTTTTCTGCGGCAGCAAAATCTTGCTGATCGTAAGCGAGTTTAGCCATTAAGAATTGAGTTTGAATAGCTTGCGCAGAATCAGGGGCTTCTTTCACAATTTTATCGGCAGTTGCAGACAATTGACTGAAGGCATCTGGATTGCCTTCTGCTGTACGTGCATCATCCATCAGTTGTTGCACTTTAGCAGTATTCATTTGCTGCTCTGCCAAGGTTTTTTTCTGCCAATATTGCCATCCGAAAAAGGCAATCAACGCAATTAAAATCCCGCTAATCATGGCTGAACCATATTTTTTCGCAAACGATTTTAAACTATCAAGTTGTTCGTCATCACTCAATGCGCTCATTGGATTACCCTTTTCCTTATGTTATTTGGCTTATTGTGAAGAAAATTTTTCAATGATGAAAGGCACAATTTTGGTCACTGCAACAGTCGTTTGCTCAGCAGTTGCCAAGGTTTTCACTGCCAATTGCTGTGCTTCCGCTTCGCGCTCACCAAAAATCAAGGCATAGATTGCACCTGATTGATCGGCTTTTTTCATTTGGCTTTTCATTGAGCCTTGTGAACCAACTTTTAAGCGAATCTGGCTGCCCGCTTGTTCGAATTGGTCACGAATTTGCTCAGCTAAAACCAACGCCTTGCCTTGAGTTGTTGGATCTGCCAACAAGAATACTTCACAATCACGTACAGGCGTATTGTCTTCGACTTGCTCAAGCAACAACAATAAACGCTCAATGCCCATGGCGAAGCCCACGGCAGGTACGGACTGATCTGCCTTACCCTTCAACTGCCCAACCAAACCATCATAGCGCCCGCCTGCACAAACTGTGCCTTGCGAACCTAAATGCGTGGTTGTCCATTCAAAAACGGTTTTATTGTAATAATCTAAACCGCGTACCAGTTTTTGATTAATCACAAACTCAATGCCTGCATCGGTTAAATACTGCTGTAATTGGGCAAAGTGATTCAGCGTATCTTCACCCATAAAATCATGCAATTTTGGAGCATTTTCTAGGATGCTTTGCGTTTTAGCATCTTTCGAGTCCAAAATACGCAGTGGGTTAGTACTTAAACGACGCTGTGAATCTTCATCTAAATCGGCTTTGTGCGCTTCCAAAAACTCAACCAAAGCGGCACGATACGCTGCGCGCTCATCCGACTCACCCAGCGTATTCAACTCTAAGCGAACTTTATCGGCAACGCCCATACGTTTCCATAAACGCGCAGTCATTAAAATAAGTTCGGCATCCATATCTGGTGTTGCAACGCCAAAAGTTTCTACACCAAATTGGTGGAATTGACGATAACGACCTTTTTGCGGTTTTTCATAACGAAACATTGGGCCGATATACCACACGCGCGGTGTCGCACCACGTAGCAAATTGTGCTCTAACATGGCACGTACACAACCCGCAGTTCCTTCAGGACGCAAAGTCAAAGACTCAGGCGGATTACCCTTGTCTAAGAATGTGTACATTTCTTTTTCAACAATATCGGTCGCATCACCAATTGAACGCTTAAACAAATTGGTTTGCTCAACCATTGGCAAACGAATTTGTTGATAACCATAAGCATCCATTAAAGATGCTAAATGTTGCTCTAGACGTCTCCACGCAGGTGTTTGCGTTGGAAGAATGTCATTAAAACCTTTAATTGCAACAATTGAACTCATGACTTACTCAGAAAAATTTGTACGAATAATCTCTTTAGATTTAGCTTGTTCAAGCTCTGTAACACGCTGACGAACCATGCTTTCGATTTCATCAACGAGTTGATTGGTATCAATTAAATGGCTCTTTTCACCATTACGATAAACCAATGAACGCGGACTTGCGCCCACCACACCAATATCAGCTTCTTTAGCTTCGCCCGGGCCATTCACTTTACAACCAATGACCGATACATCCATTGGAGTACGAATATCTTCTAAACGCTCCTCCAATGCCTGCATTACAGAAATGACGTTAAATTCCTGACGTGAACAGCTTGGGCAGGCAATAAAGTTAATCCCGTTAGAGCGTAAACCTAAAGATTTTAGAATATCAAAACCGATTTTGACTTCATCTTCAGGTTCTGCCGCAAGCGAAATACGCATAGTATCGCCAATACCTTCCATGAGCAGACCGCCCAAGGCAATTGCAGATTTTACGGTGCCTGTACGGTAAATACCTGCTTCAGTTACGCCTAAATGTAATGGATTATCAATTTGTTGTGATAACAAACGATAAGCATCCATGGTTAAAAACACATTCGATGCTTTGACTGAAACTTTAAATTCCTGAAAATCTAAACGGTCTAAAATATCAATATGACGCATAGCAGATTCCAGCAATGCTGCACCTGTCGGCTCGCCATATTTTTTCTGAATATCTTTTTCCAGCGATCCCGCATTCACACCAATCCGCATAGAAATATCATGATGTTTGGCAGCAGCTACGACTTCACGAATTTTAGCTTCCGAACCAATATTACCCGGGTTAATCCGCAAACAGTCTGCACCCGCATCAGCAACTGCCAACGCAATTTTATAGTCAAAGTGAATGTCTGCCACCAACGGCACAGATACTTGCTTTCGAATTTCACCAAATGCAGCTGCGGCTTCCATGGTCGGTACAGAAACACGCATGATGTCTACGCCCGCATCTACACAACGCTGAATTTGCGCCACGGTTGCAGCAACATCGCAGGTTTCCGTATTGGTCATACTTTGGATGCTAATGGGCGCATCACCACCCACATAGACAGAACCCACACGAATTTTACGGGTCGGACGGCGTTGAATTGGATTTACAATCATGATATCGCTCTACCTTGCTGCATTATCGAGATAAACGGAATTCTGCTTTTCCGTTCACAGTATATGGCGATAATGAAATCGACTCATTGTTCAAACTTAATGACACAGCAGTCGCATCATCTAAGCGAATTTGAAATGGGGCTTCGCCTTGTAAATTTAAAGTAGAGGCTTGACGTCCTGTCGCTAAAACATTGCCAGCAGAGTCAACAATATGCACTGAAGTTGGACGAGCAAATTGCAAATTCAGCTGATCGCCCGAAGCAAGTGCAGGCGTGCTGCCTGTCGCATTGTCAGAAATGATTTGCACATCGGATTGCAGTACTGCAATTTCAGGTTCTGCACCCTCTTGACCAGACGACATCCAGTTTTGAATTAGCGCGACCAATGCCCACAACAACAGCAATACCGCCACAATCACAGCGATACGTGTGAGCCACTTTTTATTGCGATCGCGGTTAGAGCCTGGCAGTTTTCCCATAATTTTGATGGGTGAATTGTTCAAGGCGTGATTTGGCAACAACCCTGTATCGTTGGCATAAATTTCATCAAAACGCTGAATAATGGCTGAAGCATCGACCTGTAAATATTTGGCATAGGTACGATAATAACCTTTAATAAAGGTCGCTTCAGGCAAAGCGGTATATTCGTCTTGCTCTAGCGCCATCAGCGTTTTTAATGGAATTTTCAAATCTTTTGAAACATCATCCAGTTCGCGTTTTTGATTGACGCGAATTTGACGAAGGTACTCACCTGGACGTTGAACATTTCCTAATGCATGGGGTACAGGCGTTGTCCCCTGTGTGGGTTGCGGTGAATTAGGATTTACTTCCATACGGCCTCAGTACTGTACTGTAATTGCAAATAACGTTGGTATTCTTGGCTATTGGGAAATAATGCACGCAGCTGGTTCACTAAAACCTGAGTTCCCAATTGATCGCCATTGGCACGTGCTAAACGAATCCCAATCCATAAGGCACGCGCACCCTGATTTTTTTGCCCCACAGCACGTACAAATTGTTCATACAATTGTCGCGCGGGTGCAAATTGTTGTCTTAAATATAAAATTTCCGACAACTCTAACATTGAAACATAAGAATCGCGATTGGCTTGCAAGGCTTGTTTGAATGACTTTTCGGCATTCTCTATATCGCCTAATTTCAAGTAAATACGACCTACATTTTCCAATGCTCTAAAGCGTTGATCATAACCCAGTGTTGCACCTGCAATACTGAGCTGCTCAATCGCATCATTATAGCGTTCTACTTGATATAAATACGTACCATAGTTGTTACGCGCTTGTGCATTTTTTGGGTCAGCGGCAATGGCACGCTTAAAATACGCATCGGCTTTTTCTAAATTCAGCTTGCTGCCTTCTTGTTGCAGCAACACGCCCATCATCATATTAGCGGTGGAATCACGTGAATCGCTTTCCAAAGCTTGATCAAGTGCACGTTTGGCTGAGTCTAAATCGCCATTTTTTAAGTATTCTGCTGCCAACTGCGTACGTACTTGCACCGCTTTTTCAGGGTCTTTTTGCCCTAAGGTTGGAGCTGTGGTTTGACAAGCTGCAGCAAAAATTGCCGAAATACAAACAGTTGTAATTTGTGCGATTTTAAATACAGGCTTATTCAATGGACATCCCCTTTGCGTCTTCGTTCGATGCAAGTTAGTTATCTATACAAGTCATTATCCTTGCGAGCGTATGATTTCATTTTGCGCTGCAACTTTCTTTTTCCACTGTTCGGCACGGCGGGTGCGGTCTGCCACTTGTCCGACCAATTGCCCACACGCAGCATCAATATCATCACCACGTGTCTGACGAATCGTACACACAAAACCTGCATCAGACAAAGTTTTTTGGAAAGAAATAATTCGATTTCGGCTTGAACGTCCATACGGCGCGTGCGGAAATGGGTTAAATGGAATCAAATTAATCTTGCTTGGCAGGTTCTTGAGTAGCTTAATCATTTGCTGCGCATGTTCAGGATGGTCATTTACACCATCTAACATGACATATTCAATGGTCACGTGTTTACGCGCACTTTCGTTGCCATCTTTGCCAATATAACGCTGACAAGCTGCGATTAATTGTTCCAATGGATATTTTTTATTGATTGGAACAAGTTCATCACGCAGTTCGTTATTGGTGGCGTGCAAAGAAATTGCCAAAGCCACATCAATATCTTGTGCCAATTGGTCAATTTTAGGTACAACACCCGAAGTCGATAAAGTCACACGACGCTTAGACATGCCATAAGCAAAGTCATCTAGCATAATGCGCATGGCGTTCAAGACGGCATCGTAATTCAACAACGGTTCGCCCATACCCATCATCACCACGTTGGTCACAGAACGCTCACGTTCAATCACAGGCACATCTTCCATATAGGAATAGTTTGCCATCCACAACTGACCAATAATTTCGGCTTGGGTTAGGTCACGCTGAAAACCTTGTTTACCCGTAGAACAAAATGAACAGTCCAGTGCACAACCTACTTGCGATGAAATACACAGGGTTTTACGTGAGCCAGTTTTATCTTCGGCAGGAATCAGAACGGTTTCGACCAATGAGCCTTCACCATCACCCACACGGAATACCCACTTACGGGTACCGTCTTTAGAATAATTTTTATGCACCACTTCAGGCGCTTTAATTTCACAAATCTTTTCCAGTTTTTCACGTAACTTGCCTGAAATATTGGTCATTTCGGCAAAATCTGTGACAAAAAACTGGTGAATCCATTTCATCACCTGCCCTGCACGGAATTTCTTCTCGCCTAAATCTTCAAAAAATTTTTCCATTTGTGGACGTGACATGCCAAGGAGATTCACTTTCTCTGCAGTCGCAGACTGTGCAGGAGCGGACGCAGATGCTTGCTGAACATCTGTCGCAGATGCAGCGAGGACTTCTGTACTCATGTGTGTATACCTAAACCATGTCTAAAGATGAAAGGAGAAGCTCAAGAGGTGAGCAAAGGTTTATTCAGAAAATAAAAATCGGAGAATAAAAAACCAGATAAGCATAATAACACTTATCTGGTTTGAATACTGCGTATTAACGAGTACGTGGGCAAACTTCAGTTTGAGCAAAGAAGTAGTTTACTTCACGCTCTGCAGATGCAACTGAGTCTGAACCGTGAGCAGCGTTTTCATCGATGCTTACAGCGAAATCTGCACGGATTGTACCAGGTGCAGCTTCTTTAGGGTTTGTTGCACCTAAAATTTCACGGTGAGCAAGAACTGCGTTTTCACCTTCAAGAACTGAAACAACGACTGGACCAGAAGTCATGAACGCAACTAGGTCACCAAAGAAACCACGTTCTTTGTGCTCAGCGTAGAAGCCTTCAGCTTCAGCTTGAGAAAGGTGTTTCATTTTAGTCGCAACGATTTTAAGACCAGCTTTTTCGAAACGAGCAAAGATGTCACCGATGTGGTTTTTAGCAACTGCATCTGGTTTTACGATAGATAAAGTACGTTCAATAGCCATGATTGGCTCCTTAAGTCAATGTTGACGCGAAAATTTTGCCGCATTATACCGAATAATGGGCTATTTTCTGCTTTTGATGTGTAAAAAAATTGCTTTTTTCGATATGAAGCGCATTGTGCAGGACCTTGATCGGCAAATCAATCTTGCTTCACACCGCTAGATTAACGTGCTTCGTCAATCCACGCCATTTGAATGGCTTCTAAGATGCCTTCAGTCGATTTTTCGGGATCATCTTGAAACTCTGGCAAAGCACAGACCCAAGCGTGTAAATCGGTAAAACGAATCCATTGCGGATCGACATCGGGATGCGCCTCATATAACTCAATGGCAATGTCGATGCTGTCGGTCCAACGTAAACCCATGTGTATTCCCTATTCTAGTCAAGACAGCGACTACTTTAACAAATTTCGCATGGGCTGCCTGCCATTACTGCACTGAATTTTCGATTTGGTTTTATCCAGACTTATAAAACAATATTTACATAAGGTGCAGCCAAAATAATCGCACTCGCCACTGAACCGCCAATCATCGCCCCGACTGCCACATCACTCGGATAGTGCAAGCCTAAAATCATACGGGAAACGGCCACCAAAATCGTAAAGGGCAACATCAACATCAACAATACTGGCTGGATATAACCCAAAACCGTTGTGGTCATGACTGCATGCAAAGTGTGACCTGATGGGAAGCTAAAATGATCTAAGGGACGTTCACCCAAACGGATCACTTGGTGTACCTGATACGGACGTGGACGGACGGTTTTTTGTTTTAAATATTTATAAATACCTGTGCCGACAGATCCGCCTAACAACAGATAAATAATTTGTAAACTATAACCAATGCCCTGCATCATCCATGCACTTGCGAGCATGACATACCAGAACACACCATCGCCCAAACGGCTAATAACTTTAAAAAATTGTGCCACCCGCTGAGAGTGGGAAAAATGGTTAAGATACAAACAGCCTTTTAAGTCGAGATCCAGCATTCTTATTTTTGCATTTTTAAACTTCATCAGTTCTCTCCTCTTTGGCGTATAGCTAAGATGGCATGTGTAGCTCCTTCGCCACCAGATATAACGCCTGCTCAAATTGTTGGACTGGATACTGCCAGCCAATATTTAAAGTCGCTTTGCGGGCGTGTTCGCCCATCTGTCTAAGGGTTGTAAGATCGGGAAGTCGGTGGATATGACCGACCAAATCTTCTGGCTGACCGAGTGGACTCAACCAGCCTGTTTCATTCGGTTTTAGATGTAAACGTGCGCAAGCATAGTCATAAGCAATGACAGGCAAGCCACTGGCCATAGCTTCTAACACGACATTGCCAAAGGTTTCGACCTGACTGGCAAAAGCAAACACATCGGCACTGGCATAGGCTTGTGCAAGTGCTGTGCCACTTAAACTACCTGTAAAAATGATATCTCCCTGAGCGTTCATGGCTTCTAAACGTTCACGGTCTGGCCCATCTCCAACAATCACCAATTTCACAGGCTGTTCGGTATTTTTTGGCATACGCTGATAGGCATTAATAATAAGATTGACTTCTTTTTCAGGTGATAAACGCCCTACATACAACATCACCCGCGTATTTTCACTCGCACCCCAGCTTGCTCGCAGTTGGGTAGAACGAAAATCTGGTGAAAAATATTCAACATTGACACCACGCCCAACCACCACCAAAGGCCCTTGCACACCAAACTGACGCAATGATTTTTCAGTATGGCTACTTGGCACACACGTCAGCGAGGTATTGTT
This sequence comes from Acinetobacter sp. YH12205, assembly GCF_013418125.1. Lineage (NCBI taxonomy): Bacteria > Pseudomonadati > Pseudomonadota > Gammaproteobacteria > Moraxellales > Moraxellaceae > Acinetobacter > Acinetobacter sp. YH12205. The sequence continues at coordinate 59,953 of NZ_VPCQ01000001.1, forward strand.
ATGAAACCATTTTAGATAGTGCTGAATTGGCTTGAGTAAAAATGCCAAATCGAAAAAACGGCTAAAATCTTGAAATGCGGAGTGAAAACCACTTGATACTGGAATATTTTTTGATTTTGCAATATGTAAACTGGCAAGCCCTAAAGGGCCTTCAGTGACGATATGCACCACATCAGGTTGAAACTCATCTAAAGCCTGCGAAAGTTTAGACCACTGCGGCCAGCCAAATTGTAAATTATGATATTTAGGAATGGCTTGTGCTTTTACCAGACATTCTTGATACGGTTGGAATTGAGTGCAGGCTTGTTTTTGTTCAGGGCGAATCAATAAAATTTTGTGTCCAAGTTCCTGCAATCCTTTGCAAAGCTGCAACAGTGAACGTGCCACACCATTAATTTCAGGTGGCCAAGTTTCTGTTACAAGGGCAATTTTTAAACGTGGGCGGACAAGGTCTGAGAGTTCAGAGGTAGGCTGGCTGCTTTTTTGTTTTTGATCTTGTTTGAAATGAAATTTAAATGCATCGCTGTAACGCTCTAATTTACTGCTCTGCTTTGCCAATACATTGCTCATCGCCTTTTTGCTCAATTCTTATTTTATGCTTGCTAGCATAGAGCAGCTGCATTGCAGTAATATGATGCTTTGGTGACACATTTGTCATTTTTTTAACAACTCGATGATCGCCTATACCTAGTTTTGCACACATAGTTTTATGTATAAATTTAATGTAAATCGTTTGCTGTCATTCACCCTAAATAGATAAAAAAAGCAGATATTGGATACCTGCCTGCTGAATATCTTGTTTGCTGAATACCTGATCTGCTGCACATCGAAGCCCTCTAAAAAAGTAAATTAATATACAACTCATCGGTATAACGACCTGCTGGCGTTGTCAAACTCGGTTGTTCATCCAAGCGTACCGCGACACTGTATTTATGTCCTGTCGTAGAAACATGCCCTGCGATGGGCGTGTTCCACAGATTTGTTTTTGCTCCCATAATACTCATACTGGTGCGTAAACGGTGTGTGCCATTATTCACAAAACTGCTGCCATGTTTGTCACGTAAATTACGACTACTGAACTGAATGCTATAACCTCGATCACAGCGCACATTAAAACTGGTTGCAGTCTGGCTACGGTATTGTGAGCTCATTTGCAATAAAGATTCACTGACCGAACCAATGGTGCAAGCCTGTGCAGGAAAACAAATCCAGCATCCACACAGCACTAGACTTAATTTTTTTACCATCCCTAATTTTTTCATGTTCTCATCCTCAATCATCCTGCTGATATACTTACTGACAAATCAAATCTAACTGTCTGGTTTGTGGAACAGTGCCTGCTTTAATTTGAGGGACTTCAAGTGAACTATGGCAAACTTTTCCACCTTTGGTTTTGACTTTCAGCGTATAACTGCCTGCTTTCACACCATATAAATGTACTTTTCCATCGCTGCCCACAGGTACAAATTCGGTTGCATCATCACTTAAATACACTTCACTGCCCTGCACAAAGGTCTGCTGATCGGGCGTGAGTAAACGCAATATGATCAATCCTGTACGCTGAACAGGGAAATTCACTTTATAGCCGCGTTGATTCATACCAATCACTTTTTGGCTTGAATATTCAAAGCTGTCATACAAATCTAACTGGTCTTGATCAAAAGACACGTCGTAATTGACGTAAGGCACAATGTCGTGCACAAACACATAACCGTGTTGATTGGTTTTACCAACAGGTGTTAAGGCACGTTGTACTTCCACATTTGGAATATCACCAACATTCACCAAAGCAAAAGCATTGTCTACATATTTGGTCATGGCCCATTTACGGTCTAACCACACTACTGCACCCTGATAATTGGCTTGACTGTAGCTAAAGCTCTCACTTTCATCGTGGCTTAAATATAAATTACCCATCGGCATTTTCAGGGCGGTATAGGCATTTACCCCAATATCCCCTTCTGTTTGTTGGTGACGCACAGCAAGAGTGTAATCCACACCATTTTGCGTCAGGCTGCTCTGTGCATAACGCAACTGGGTTTGCTCATCAAAATTATGCGAAAGCTGCGCACTGCGGCGTTGGTCAAATTGATAATTCAGTGTTAAATATGCCCCGTCACTATCCTGCACTTTCAAATCTTTATAATAAGAAAACGACAGTGAAGTTTGACGCCCAAACATACGAGAAAAACCAACTGTAAGCATTTGGCTATCTGCAAAGCTATTATTTGCATTGGGATGATAACGGCGCTCTAGATAGTTCACATTTAAGGTATTGATTAAAGGAATATTAAAAATACTGACATAAGCTAAGTTGTCGTATTCCACTGTTTGTGTCATATCGCTATAACCCAAACCACGATATTCAGGACTGTAGTATTTATGACTTGCACCAAGTGCAACCCGACTTCCATTACGGCTTAACGAAGCGCCAAAGGTATAACCATCGCCCCAATCACTGTGGCTAGACGCAGCATGCGTATCTAACAAGGCATATTTGCTGAGAGATTGCGTCCATAGCAACCCGACATTCTGCACATCTTTGCTATAACTTAAATTGGTTCCTAAAGTCGTGCTGTCTGTAATTCCACGTCTGAAATAAAGGTTGCCAAAAAACTCCCGATAATCATCCGACACGTAGTCGTAGTCATAACGCAGCTTTCCTGCAGAAAAGTTGTATTCGTTCAGTCCTGGTTTGAGTAGTTGCGTGGTGACATAAACTGGAAAAGATTGCACGGTACGATTTCCCAATACATCTTCCACCACCACTTGCGCCTCGCCCGACTGCTGAATATTTGCACCCGTATTTAAGGTATAGTGCCCAGGCGTCACTTGTTGCTGATATAGATTGATGCCATTAATGTATAAATCGACGGTGGATGGCAGTACAGCACTGCCTCTTAAGGTGGGTACATTCCAATAAATAAAGTCTGGATAACTACTAAAATTTGAACCAAAAGACACACCACCAAATCTGAATGTATCTAATAAAGGATTGTAAACGCTGGTGTTATCACCCAAAGTTAAACGCTGATAACGTGATGGAAATTCAATTTCAAAACTGGTATTCAAACGCAGTAGCTTATCTTGATCCTGTTCTGCCTCTTTGCGATACATCATGCCATTTTTAAAAATCCAGTAATCTTTAAAAATACCAAGCTCCGCCAAACCATTTAATTCATTGTAATTATCATAACGTGCATACAGCACATTATAATTTAAAAAACCGCCCAACTCTGCTTTAGACGGAATCGCATGGGTTTGGCTCAGTTGTGCATCTATAAAATAGCTGGCAGGTACGGTCAATTTAATCGCTTGCAGCGCAAAGTCTTGTTCAGACTGAATTTCATTGGTGGTTACAGAACAGAACTGAGTTTGTGCACTGTGTTTTTGTAAACGGTCTTGCTGTAAACCAAGTTGCTGCAAGACCTCGCATTCCATATAGCGTTGCCCATCCTGCTGCAACACCAAACTTTCAATGACACGATCTACGCCATTCAGCCAAACACTATTCAACGCCATTTCAGCATTGGCAGCATTGGCAGCATTGGCAGGTAATGGTATCCCCCACAGGACACATTGCAGCGCAAAAAACAGTCGAGTTCTATGCATGATTTAGCCCTTCATTTTTAACTCAATGGCTTGCTCACTTTTATCTGTTTCAAGTTTGAGTATGTAATTTTTCAAATCACTAAGTTTGATTTGCCCCATATCAAAGCTGTGTTTTTGTTGATTTAACAAATATTTCATTTCACGTGTGGTTGCAATGGGTTGTTTTTGTTGATTTAAAATGCTGATTGAAGAAATTTGCACATGCGATGCAGCATGATTTTCTATCTCTAAAAATAAGTGGTCGTTCTGGTAACGCGGGGTTGCAGTCACCTGAATGGCATCTTGCTTACCAACAAACAACGGTACAGAAATCGTAAATAAAAATTGTAAGGCGTCTTCTTCCACCACAGGGGCAATTTCTTTAAAAACAATACGCCAAGTTTTTTCTTGCGCCATTTCTTCCTTAGAAAGTGGTCGGCTAAAACCTACGCGTATCACTTGTTGTGCATTCGGTTGTAAAACAAAGTTTTTAGGATTAATTAAGATGTCTTGTTCTGGTTCTAGCACATCTTCACCCTGTGCATTTTGCGACCATTTATAGGCAGACATTTCAAAGCTTTTCGGTTCAGTAAGATCGGTGGCTTCCATGACTACTGTTGCACTGCGTTGTCGTGCTTTATCGCCCAAATACATTTGCGTAGGTGAAATGACCAAGTTTGCATAAACAGCTTCTACACATAAGCAACCTGCAACCAGCATATATTTCAATAATCGTTTCATACTTCCCCCAGCAATGTCTTATTTTGTATTTCTTTAGACTAAAAAGTTGACTCCACCCTGTCGGTAAAGCCAACTGATTTAGATTGAGTTCAAGCGAATTAGAATGACACTCGAATGTTGTATTTATCGGTGTAAGTACCCGCTGGTTTAGAAATACCTACGCCCTCACTTTTAACCAAGACATTGTAAGAATTCCAGCCATTGCTACCTGGCGCAATGTTGGTTTGCTGATCATTTAACTGAATCACAGACGATGAACCCGTAAGCTTGGTTTCAACTGTTAAGCCCACTGCATGGCTACCTGATTTGGCTGCAGATTTGGTTGTTTTGCCTCCACCAACACGGTTGTCGGTATCGACCAATAAGTTGTACTTTGCATTCGCCCCAACCATAAATTGACCAGAAGCTTCTGCACCATCTTTTAATGAGATACTTGGTGTTTTCACTTTCAGCTCACAGCGCTTAGGCACAATCACTTGAATTGGAATACTTCCTGTACATGGCCCTTCGTTACATACTGGGGTTGGCTTAGGGTCTGGTTTAGGATGATGATTACCTCCCGCCATTGTTACCGTTGAAAAAGCTCCGAAAACCATCAAAGCAGCAGCAGTTTTAATAAATTTAGACATGTCACTTCTCCATAACTCTTATAAAAAACCATTTTTTAATCATTCACTCACTTGAGATATCGTTAGAATTATTGAAACTCAATCCTTAGCGAGCTTCTTCATTTTAGGTATTTCTCACAAAAAGCCATCTATACGCCCTAATTCACACAATATTAAATAAACCTTGGAATTCAGCTAATTAGGAGATTAAAGTACTGTTTTAAATGACATCGCAAAAAACTAGGGAGCAGCCCACTCCCTAAAACTTGTGATACCAATTCTAGGGATACCCAAAAAATATATTTATTTACATTTAAACCAACACATTGTTTTTATTTAACTTTAACAACATTTTTATTTTAACTTTTGTTACATTTTAAGTAGGTTTATTTTTTAAAGAATGGTCAAAATTCAGTTTTTAGCCTAATTTTTACTACACTTTTCACGTATTTAATTCACTATCTCCTATCACATTCAACAGACTGAGCGTTTTTTAACATCAAATCTCACCAATTACAGGGATTGCCTCTCGCTATAAAAAAGCCATGTTTTGGGCGGCTGAATCTATCCAAAAGATCAAATTTGCACACCACCAACTCAACGAAGAAACAGTTGATCATTCATCTATATCTGTAACGTGAGAGATAAACCTCGCAAGATGTTTAGCTAACTCATAACGCAATAGCAGACAAAATAAAACCCCATTCAAACTATTGCCTGAACGGGGTCATCACACCTGAGTCAATCATGTTGACTCAGGTACACACGCGTGACTTATTTAACGTAAGTCAACCAATGTGCATATTTGTCATTCTTGCCTTGAACTGCGTCAAAGAAAGTTTTTTGAATTTCAGTAGTAATTGGGCCACGTGAACCACAGCCAATTACACGGTCATCGTATTCACGAATTGGGGTAACTTCTGCTGCTGTACCTGTAAAGAAGGCTTCATCGGCAATGTAGAATTCATCACGCGTAATACGGCGTTCAACTACCTCATAACCCAAGTCTTTAGCAATGGTGATCACCGTTTGACGCGTAATACCATCTAAAGCACCGCCTGCGATGTCTGGTGTATGTAAAACGCCATCTTTAATTAAGAATACGTTTTCGCCAGAACCTTGGCATACATAACCTTGTGGATCCATCAACATCGCTTCGTCATAGCCTGCTTGCGCTACTTCTTGGTGTGCAAGAATAGACAAAGTGTAGTTACCAGAAGCTTTAGCTTTACACATGGTCACGTTTGGATGATGATGCGTAAACGATGAAGTTTTAACGCGAATACCTTTAGCCATCGCTTCTTCACCCAAGTATGCACCCCAACCCCAAGCCGCAACAGCAGCATGAATGGTGTTATTGGTTGCAGCAATACCCAGTTTTTCAGAACCAATCCAAATTAATGGACGTAAATAGCACGATGAAAGTTTGTTTTCACGTACCACATCAATTTGCGCCTGTTCTAAAGCTGCTTGATCAAATGGTACTTTCATTTGATAGATTTTTGCAGAGTTTAACAAACGCTTAGTATGGTCCTGAAGACGGAAAATCGCAGTTCCGTTTGGCGTTTCATAAGCGCGGACACCCTCAAACACACCCATACTGTAGTGTAAGGTATGCGTTAAGACGTGAATTTTTGCATCACGCCAGTCAACCAATTGTCCATCTTGCCAAATAAAACCATCACGATCAGCCAAATTCATGGCACACACTCCAAATGTTTATACAATAGTCATTTTAATCCAACGCAGACATAGCAGTCGGATCAATTAATCTTTGCCATAACTTGCAAACGACCTCACGGGTATCGTACCAGTCCGCAGCATTGACTTGCATGGATTGATTTGCAAGGGCTAAGCGGTGGCTTTCGGCTCGTTCACGGAGATAAGCTTGAATCAATGCTGTCGCATCGTCGCTGGATAAGCAACCTGTTTTTGCGGCATCTTCAAGGATTCTTACGTTGTCGGAATAATGGGCGAGATCAGGATTCGACCCACTCCAGGCTAATACCGCATACTGTGCCATAAATTCGATATCAACGATACCACCTGCATCCTGTTTTAAATGAAAAATTCCATCTTTTTTTTGCTCTTTAGATGAACCCAAATGATCTTTCATTTTTTGACGCATTTTCAGCACTTCACTGCGGACATAAGCTTCATCTCGCGGCTGGGTTAAAATCTGACAACGCAACACTTCAAACTTGTCACGTAAACATTGCTCACCCGCAATACTGCGCGCACGCACTAAAGCCTGATGCTCCCACAGCCACGCACTTTTCAGTTGATATTGCTCAAAGGCGCGTAAACTGGTCACCAGTAAACCCGCATCTCCCGAAGGACGTAAACGGGTATCGACATCATAAACGCGACCATCTAAAGTTTGCGTGGTCATTAAAGATACAAATTTACGTGCCACCCGCATAGCAAATTCAAAGCCACTGATCGGTTTAATGCCATCAGTATCGGCTTGTTCATCCATGTTGTGAATAAAAACCACGTCTAAATCTGAGCCGTAACCCAGTTCGATGCCACCTACTTTGCCATAACCAATAATGGCAAAAGCGTTATGCTCCAAACCACAGCGCTGCCCTTCACTGTCTAGCGGATAACCATGTTTTTTGACAATCATCTGATAGGCCAGTTGCAGGGCTGCATTTGCAGTCACTTCGGCAATATCAGTTAACGCATCTGACACTTTCATTAAGTGGCTTTCTGCCAGTACATCGCTGGCCGCAACTGTCAATACGTTGGATTTTTTGAATAAACGCAGCACCCGCATGAGGTCTTCAACTTCATCCAGTTCAATGCGCAGCAATTGTTGGCGTAAAGAATCTTCCAAATCACTGCGTTTTGGCAATTCAAAATCCATAGATAAAAATTCATCTAACAACACAGGATATTGCGTTAATTCTTCACAAATCCACGGGCTGACTGTGGCCATTTTTACCAAGCGTTGCAGTGCCCCCTTGCTTTCAATCAGCATGACCAAATACACGGTACGACGCAGAACAGATTCGACCAGTGGCATTAAACGCATCAATGCCATTTGTGGATTTTCTGACTGCAACACTGCTTCAATCAAGTGTGGCCAAAAGGTTTTTAAACGCTGTAAAGCTTTGGCGGTGAGTTTTTTAATGGCATGTCCATACCAGAACTCATGCACTAAATTTTTCGCTTGATCGTCTAGTACCGCATCGAGCTGTTTTTCTAGCTGACTGTAATTTTCCAGCAAAGAATCGGGTTCATTTTCTTTAATTAAATGCTCAAACTGATAAATGACTTTGACACGCTTTTCATTTAGGGTCTGCATAAAGCTGTCCCAATCGGCAAAGCCCAAAGTATCGCTAATGCGTGCGCGTAACTCAGGTTCAGTCGGTAAAGCTTGGCTTTGCTGATCATTCAAGGCTTGAATGGCATGTTCTACTCGACGCAGGAATAAATAGGCATCTTCCAAATCCAGTACGGCTCGTGGCTCTAGCAATTCAGCTTCGCCCAAATGGCGCAAACTCACCAAACACTGGCGGTCTTGTAATTCTAGTTTTGAACCACCGTAAATCAGCTGAAAAACCTGCACAATAAATTCAACTTCACGAATACCGCCCGCGCCCAATTTAATATTGTCTTCAATATTACGACGCTGCACTTCGCGCTCAATCATGGCTTTCATTTCGCGCATGGCTTCAAAGGCGGTGTAATCGACATATTTGCGGAATACGAAAGGTCGGGTCATTTCCAGCAGTTCATAACCTTCTTGCCCACCTGTGATAATACGTGCCTTAATCCAAGCATAGCGTTCCCATTCGCGTCCATGCTGGCTTAAATATTTTTCCAGTGCGACATGGCTAATCGCCAAAGCAGAACCATCGCCCCACGGGCGTAAACGCATATCGACGCGGAAAACAAAACCATCGGCGGTGATATGATCTAATAGATAGATCAATTTTTGTCCCCATAAAATGCAGAATTGCTGCACTTCAATACACTTGCGTCCATTGGTTTCGCCTTGTTCATCAAAGGCAAAAATCAGGTCGATGTCGCTGGATAAATTCAGTTCCTGCGCGCCATGTTTGCCCATGGCGACCACAATCAGGTCTTGGACTTTACCGTTATACCCCATCGGTTCGCCATGCTTGGCGACCAACGGAATCCGAGCAAAATCTTTGGCTACTTGCACACAAATATCAGCAAAGTCTGAAAGTTCCTGCGTCAACGTCACCACATCGGTGAGTTGGTTGGCATCTTGCCAAATCCAGCGGAACATTAAACGCGCGCGTAAAATTCGCAGGGTTTTCATCCACAAGGTTTCATCTTGAATGTCTTGTAAAGTCGAAATCACCAATTGATGAATATAGTCTGCGCTCAGCGGTTTTAGAAATTGGTCAATTGCATAATCCTGCTGTAACAGGCTTTCGTGATTTGCCAAGACTTGTTCTGCATATTGACTGGCATGTAACGTTTTTTGCAATTGTTCCGCATTCATTTTTAAGACCTAAAACCCAGTTTTATTTTGAAATATTGTCAACCCATCTATTTATAGCAGCAGATGCGTCAAAGAAGAAAATAAAATTACAGCAATCTGCAAAATACCTCTTACTTAAAATGCAGCGATAAAAAAACCGAAGCCTAAACTTCGGTTTTATCTGCTTGATGCAATGCTTATTCAGCATCTAGCATTAATTCTGCGCTCATACCAACCGTGTTAAAACCAGCATCGACATACAGAATTTCACCAGTAATACCATTCGCCCATGGTGAGCAAAGGAATAATGCCGCATTACCAACATCTTCAATGGTCACGTTACGTTTTAAAGGTGCAACTTTTTCATTCAGGTCTAACATTTTACGGAATGATTTAATGCCCGATGCGGCAAGCGTACGAATCGGACCTGCAGAAATTGCATTCACGCGAATACCGTCAGCACCCAAGCTTGAAGCCAAGTAGCGTACACCTGCTTCTAAAGATGCTTTCGCCATACCCATGACGTTGTAGTTTGGCATCACACGCTCAGAACCTTGATAAGTCAAAGTCAATAAGCAACCTTGGCGTGCTTGTAATAATGGTTTTGCAGCACGTGCCATCGCAATAAAGCTATAAGCACTAATGTCATGCGCAACTTTAAAACCATCACGATCTGTAACATCGGTAAAGTCACCATCTAAAGTATGCGCAGGCGCAAAACCAATCGAGTGAACCAAACCATCCAAACCATCCCAGTGCTTTGCCAAGTCAGCAAAAGCTTGCTCAATTTCTGCATCTACGCCTACATCGCAAGGCAATACAATGCTTGAGCCAAATTGTGCAGCGAAGTCATCAACACGTTTTTTGAGTTTTTCATTCGGATAAGTAAATGCTAATTCTGCACCTTCACGATGCAATGCTTCTGCAATACCAAATGCGATAGATAATTTACTTGCAATACCAGCAATTAAAAAACGCTTACCCGCCAAAAGACCTTGTGCCATGTGAAACTCACCTTGATATATTTCGCAATATCATGCCAATTCTGAACGCATAGTGAAATTGCATAATGCGCCTTTTTTTGCCGTTTATGTAAAAACTCAATGGCGATTCAAGTGAGTGATAGATGACGTCACATGATGATCTGCAAGTGGTGACGTACAATCTTGGTTAAAAACTTGCCCTACCACTTGGCATAATGCTGTTCAAGCAAGCCGTATTCGTTTAACAAAATAATTTCGGTATCGTCTTGTTGAATAGTACCACTAATTTTAGCTTGCCATTGGCTGAACTGACTGCCGACTAGACGCAAATTCAGGTTTTCATAACGGCGCCAACCTGTGCTGACAGTTAAATTCAAACGATGATCCAGTGAGCGAATGCTCCACGAGCCATCATCCTCAGGTTGGAACAACACATCTGTTAAGGGATACAGCACGCCATTAATCCACAAACAGTTTTCGTTGCCAAAACTTTCATTCACACCAGAAGCCAGATTCAAGCCTACACGACGGTCTTCGGTATCCCAAAAGTTGCACGACAACCAAAACCATGCTGTTTCAGGGCGTAAAAAACCGCAGGTATCATCTAAAGAAGCAAAGGTGCGTTCATGGAATTGAATGGTTTGTCCTGTTTTATTAACAAAATAGCCTTCACAGCCGAGTGTGGTCAGTTTTTGGGTGTAAGTCCAACCATTAATACCTGTTGGGCTACACATACTTAGCGGGTCTGTGCCTGCACAAAATATCCGCGCACTGAGTTTAATTTCACCATATTTGGTCACGCGGATATAACGCACACCATTGGCATGTTGAATTTCAATTTGAAATGGCGATTTTTCAAAAAAACTTTGATTAAATAACGGTTGCTCATCTAAAACCGTATTACGCGATAAAAAATTAATCGCATTCCATTCCTGCACTTCGCCCGTCATGTGATTATAAATATAGACAAAACCGTGCCCTGCCCAAGCAATATCGGCAATCGCAAGCCCAATGGTATAGTGTTCGTGCTGAATACTACAAAATTTAAACTTTTTATATTTTAAGCGTTTACGCCAACCCGACAATACTTCACCATACGGTGATTTATATTGATAAGCCTGATAATCAATTTTTTTGGGAAGTTCACTAAAACGTCCATAATGCGGTTGTCCATTCGCCTGAATTAAATCCATTGAAGACATTCCCTATTGTCTAAAAACAATTCATCTTTGGTCGTATTATGCCTACAAATGCATGTACAAAAAACCCGCAGCTTATGATTTTGTTCAAAAAACTATAAAAGCATAGATTGTTTTACTATTTTAAGGCTTGAGCGTTCACTAAATATACAAAATATAAATTAATAGATATCTTCCCCTCAATATTCTGAAGGTATTTAAGCATCAGCATTCAAAGTCAGATAGGTATTTTCCCAACGATTGCCTGAAAATGAGCCTTCAACCAACTGCACATAGCGACCATACACCTGATCTATGGCAATACAATCATCTACCTCTAAGACCCGATCGGTATGTTGTTTTTGCCAATGCTTAGCAAAATAGGTTTTACCACGCTGTTTTGCCACCATTGGATTTTGCGCCACCACCAAAACATAACGATGTAATTCGCCAAACTCACGCGGGTCATATCCACCTAAATTAATTAAATACAGTCGGTTTTCTGCCTGATTCGGCTGTGCATCGGTAAATTTTAAATAGTAGGATTTACCTTCAAACTCAACACCATTAATTTGCGCCCATGCGTCAATATGTAAACCTTTCGGCTCTGCAAACCAAGCCTGCTTGAGTTGCGGATAGGTCTGTTCTAAAGAATCGCCTACCGCAAGTACCACATCATGCACTTCAGTATTGGCTCGCGCATGACGCCCGCCTAACATCACGATAAATAAACTGGGCATATCCGACTCCTACGCAAATTTCCTAAGCATGATGGCTTTTAAGGTTGATGCTTTTTAAGCATGATTGTTTAAAGTAGCGAGAATTTTTCAATCCTCCAAATAAAAAATCGTGCCGAATTGCTTCAGCACGATTGAATTGAAATGTAGCATGCTTTATTTCAAGCAGCTTGCGATTTACATATCGACCATTTCCACGCCATCAATGCGGGCAACAGTCATTAAGTCTTTATCACCACGACCTGAAACAGTCGCAATAATGATTTGGTCTTTATCCATCGTTGGTGCAAGCTTGCTTACATAAGCCATAGCATGCGAGCTTTCTAAAGCAGGAATAATCCCTTCAATGCGGGTTAAATCACGGAAACCTTGCAAGGCTTCTTGGTCATTGATTGGCACGTAATCGACACGGTGCATATCTTTCAGGAAGCTGTGCTCTGGCCCTACACCTGGATAATCCAGACCTGCAGAAATAGAGTGGGTTTCAATGATCTGACCTTGTGCATCCGACATTAAATAAGTACGGTTACCGTGTAATACGCCCACGTGTCCTGCATTCAATGGTGCAGAGTGTTTGCCTGTTTCAATGCCTAAACCTGCAGCTTCGACACCGTACATTTTCACTTCGGCATCGTTCAAGAATGGATAGAACAAGCCCATGGCATTAGAACCACCGCCTACACAAGCTACTAATGCATCAGGTAAACGACCTGCCTGCTCTTGAATTTGGCGACGCGCTTCACGACCAATAATCGACTGGAAATCACGTACCAATTGTGGATATGGGTGTGGGCCAGCGACCGTACCAATCACGTAATATGTAGAGTCAACATTGGTGACCCAGTCACGCATGGCTTCGTTCATGGCATCTTTTAAGGTTTTTGAGCCACTTTCTACAGGTACAACAGTTGCACCAAGTAAACGCATACGGTACACGTTCATGGCCTGACGCTTCACGTCTTCTGCACCCATGAACACCACACATTCCAAGCCTAAACGAGCGGCAATGGTCGCGGTTGCTACACCGTGCTGACCTGCACCTGTTTCGGCAATAATGCGTTTTTTACCAGACAGTTTTGCCAACAGTGCCTGACCAATGGTGTTGTTCACTTTATGTGAGCCAGTATGGTTCAAATCTTCACGTTTTAAGTAAATTTGTGCACCACCCAACTCTTTTGACCATCGCTCAGCATAATACAAAGGACTAGGACGACCTACATAGTAGGCGAGATCGCGGTCGAATTCTGCCAAAAACTGCGGATCATCTTTCATGCGGAAATACAATTTCTCTAAATCTTGTAAAGCCGCCATCAGCGTTTCTGACACAAAACGTCCGCCATGGATACCAAAATGCCCTTTTGCATCTGGGAATTGGGTATAGTCAATCACTGAGTTATTGTGATTTGTACTTTGCTGATCCACGTTGGACTCCTTGCATGAAGTTTTCTATGAGTTGTTGGTCTTTAATACCTTTTGCAGACTCAACTCCGCCACTGACATCAACGGCATAGGCTTGAGTCGTCTGAATTGCATCTTCAATATTTTCAGGGTTTAAACCACCCGCCAAAATTAAAGGAATATCGAGTTTGGGGAATTTTGACCAGTCAAAACTGTGTCCTGTTCCACCTTTGAGTTCAGGATGCCACGCGTCTAATAATACTGCGCTTGCACCTGCTTGTTGATAGCTTTTTATCGCATCTAACACATTTAAATCAGGTTTGACCTGAATGGCTTTGTACCATCGACGTCCAACTTGCTGTGCTATTTGCTGACATTGCAAGGGTGTTTCATCACCATGAAATTGCAGAATATCTAAAGGTACTTGTTTCAGTACAGCGGCTATTTCTTCTGCCGTTGCATTGACAAATAAACCAACCACTTGCACATAAGCGGGAATGTGTTGCAGCAAGCCTTGTGCTTGCTCAATGCTCACATTGCGTGGACTTGGAGGATAAAACACCAAGCCAATTGCATCTGCACCCGCATGCACAACACTGTTTATATCTTGAATTCGCGTGATTCCGCAAATTTTGGCACGGGTACGCATCGTTTTGGACTCTAATCCTGATTTTCAATCTTCATTTTGCTGATCTTGCTGTGCGTGACTTTAAAATTGTCTGTTCACACTCACAGAATCAGATATTGGGGCGAATCATTGTAATGCAATTTTAAGGGGTTGAGTGAAGTTCAGGCGGATTATTCTGCATTTCCGTTGTTTAAATGGCATACAGACTTTATACTTCGCGCAAATGCAACGAGTCCTAGCTTTGAGCTTTAGGGAAGTTGGTGAAAGTCCAACACTGCCCCCGCAACGGTAACCATGAAACGTATATCAATTTAAATCTTATGATTTACACCACTGTATGAACAATATGGGAAGGTGGATATATAGCGAAGCAATCATAAATTAGAAGATGCTTGGCACATTGAAGTCCGGAGACCTGCTTGTTGTGCCCTTAACTCAATCATTCACGTGGGGTGAATGTATGGAGCAAAGTCATGTCTACTCTTTTTCAGCCTACTGCTTTAGTGGGCGCAATTGCGCTTGCAATGGGTTTTTCAACTTCAGTTTTTGCTGCAGAATCGCAAGATCAGCGTGTGGTGAATGCTGCTTTAGATACGCTTGTTGTTACTGCTTCACGTAGTGAACAAAATATTAAAGATGTGCCTGCACGGATTAATGTAATTGATCAAAATAGTATTGAGCGTAATCCTATTCTAAATTTGTCAGATGAAGTACAAAAAGACCCTAGTGTTTTTATGAAACAATATGGTGGCATGGGACAAACTACAGAAATTTCAATTCGTGGTACAAAATCCAACCATACCCTTGTTCTTAAAGATGGTGCCCGTTTAAATAGCCAAAACCACTTTAGTGCTCTTTTCCCGACATTTATCGATACCTCTGACCTAAAACAAATTGAAATTCTAAAGGGTCCAGCATCAGTACAATATGGTACTGATGCCATTGGTGGTGTTGTACAAATGATAACAACAACTCCAACCCAAAATTCTGGATTTATTACTGGTATTTATGCAGAAAATAAAACATATAAAACTATTATTGGTAGTGATCTTGTACAGGATAATTTTTATGCACAGATTAGAGGCCAACGTCTAGAAACGGATGGAACAAAAATTCTCGACTATCAAAATAAAAGCCAAAAAGCGAGTTATGATCAAAAAGGATACAGTGCAAAGGTCGGATACGATAATAAAGATAATATAAAAGCGAATATTGCTATTAGCCAAAATGAAGGAACGAACCAGTTCTATGATTGGGCAACTAGTCAAAATAAAGCTAAACGTTTTTTTGAAAATCGTTTAATCAACGTAAATACTGAATTTGATCTTCAAGATAACCTAACACTTTCTGCAAGACTTTCTAACTTTATAGATAATCAATATGTCTTAGACAGCGAACCTGGTCATTTTGACACAGAAAACAAAGAAGGGGATTTAAATCTTCGATGGTCATTAACACCGCAGCAAAGTATTTTATTAGGTAGCACTTATCTAAAGTCCAACTTTGAAAGCAAATCTATAAAAAATGAAAAACAGGATATAGATTCAGTTGGTTATTATTTACAACATCAACATAAATCTGAAAAATTAAATACACAAGTAGGCATTCGCACCGAAGATAATGAATTGTTTGGAACACATACTGTTGGACAAGGCGCTATTCGCTATCAAATTTTACCAACCACAAGCATTTATGCAAATATTGGCTCTGCATTTAAAACGCCATCTTTGACAGAGTTATATTATTTTGTAGAGGGTTCTTATCCAACTTATGGTAATCCCAATTTAAAACCAGAAAAAAGTATGGCCTATGAAATTGGTGTAGATCAAAAAATAAATAACCAATTAACAGCATATTTTTCTACCTATCACACTCGCATTAAAAATCTTATTGTTACCAACTATCTTGGGCAAAACAAATCAAGCTTTGCCAATATAGAAAAATCTGAAGTCAATGGTGGTGAAATTGGCTTTAAATGGAAAGAGCAAGATATCTTCTTAACCACTGAATATGCCTATGCAGATTCAAAAAATAAGAAAACCAACAATAATATTGCATACCGACCAAAACAGACCTTTACTCTATCCACCGGTCTAGAAAATGCCTCTTATGGAGTGAGTGCTTCTGTAATTGCACGTTCAGACATTTATGCCGATCATGCAAACAAAGTTAAAGTACCTGGTTATGCTACAGTTGATTTAAATATGTACTGGAATATTAACCCGAATATTAAGGTTTTTAGCAATATTCAAAATATCGGAGATGTTGAATACAAAATTGCAGATAACTTTAGTGATGGTTGGTACATCAACGGCGGTCGCCTCGCTTCAGCAGGTGTAACTTTCCGCTACTAAAACCCGCATAACAACAAAAACTTTAAAACAGCGCAGTTTATGGATAATGTAATGACCGACATTATCCTTTTTTATTGCGCCAGCTTTTATTTCTTACAACCAAGTAAACGCAACTTTCACTTTCAAACAAGGAACGATCATGGGCCACCGTTTAAGCAAAATCTACACCCGCACAGGCGATTCAGGCACAACAGGACTGGGCGATGGCTCACGTGTCGCCAAAGACGACTTACGCATTCATGCACTGGGCGATGTCGATGAACTCAATGCCTGCATAGGCGTATTGCGCTCACAAATTACACATAGCAACATTCAAGACAAAAACACTTGGGACAAATCGCTTAGCCTGATTCAGCACTGGCTATTCGATTTAGGCGGTGAAGTCTGTATCCCCAATTACCATCTCGTACAACCACTTGCGATTGAGTTCCTAGAACAAGACATTGACCGCATGAATGAAAGCCTGCCAATGCTCAAAGAATTTATTCTGCCTGCAGGTACATTGGCATGCAGTTATGCACATCAAGCCCGTGCCGTATGTCGTCGTGCAGAACGTAGTTTAATGACCGTACACAACCGTGATCAAAATATTCAGGCACCATCTTTGCAATTACTGAACCGACTGTCTGACTGGCTATTTGTGGCATCTCGCAGCTTGCAACGCGCCGAAGGAGGCAGCGAAGTATTATGGCAAAAGAACATCAATGACAGTATTGGTAACTAACATTACAAGCTAAAATCGGAAACTAAAATAAAGCCCTGATTTTGCATCTAAAAAATCACGTCGGATGCTGCTTGAAATTTTACATCATCCGACCAAAATAAGAGATGTCATCTCTTTGTCACGTCGTACTTGCAAAATGAAAGCAAACTTTCAATTCATGGGCACATTATGCGCATAATTGGTCATCGAGGTGCGCGTGGCGAAGCGCCTGAAAACACGCTTGGTGGTTTTGAATATATTCAAAATATTGGCATTCGTGCGGTTGAGTTTGATGTGCGTCAACTCAAAGACAATGCCTTAGTGGTTATGCATGATGATCAATTCATTCGTACCACAGGACAAGACAAAGCGCTGTATGAATGTAGTCTGGAAGATTTAAACCATTATAACCACGCAGTGATGTGGTCGGACTGGAATAAAGTTGAAACCACGCCCCTGCTTAATCAAACCATGACCATTATTCAAAATTTTGATCATATTGAGGTTGAGGTTAAAGCAGTTAATTCACATGCCGATGCCGAAAAAATCACTCAAAGCCTAGAGCAACATTTACAGGGCTTTGAACACAACGCCATCATCACCAGTTTTGATCCTAAAATTCATTGGGCATTACAACAACAAAAATCACGCTTTAAACGTGGTTTGTTGGTAGAAGATGATTTGCAATACCAAGCCATTGATCAAGCTTTAGCATTAGGGTGTTGCCAAATTGGCTGGATGGACGAACTCGCCACAAATGCCCTCATTCAAGCGACACAACAGGCCAAACTGAATATTAGTGTTTGGACAGTCAACCAAATTGAACGCGCCAAACAACTTAAAGATTTGGGTGTTCAGGGGTTAATTACCGATTATCCAAAACTAATGATGCAACACTTGTAAAGTGCAGGCTAAGCGCATATATATGTTTAAATAACAGATTTTCTGTGCTGGTTTGGCTGTCATACCGCACATTTTCGTAAAAACCTACAAATACCATTATATTCTGTTACCACCCAGTACAATACAACTGTACAATAATGCTGTGATCGTGAATACGCTCATGCTAATATGCGAAAAAATTAATCCCTATAAACTTTAATACTATGATCATTTCCTTCGGGCAGATCATGATTTTATAACGGATTAAGCGTCTACTTATACCTCCCAAAGGTTCTAGGAGTGCTGTTGGAGATGAATGCTCCCTTACCCAAAGCCCCAATCAACTGGATTGCCATCTTTGCACTGGTTTTCTTACCTATTGTTGCCGTGATTGCAATTCCTTGGTATGCCTATCACCATGATTTTAGCTTAGCCGCTTGGATCAGTATGTTTGTATTACTTGGCGTAAGTAGCTTGGGTATTACAGCAGGTTATCACCGTTTATGGGCACACCGTGCCTACGAAGCTACGCTTCCTTTAAAAATTCTTTTGATGATTATGGGGACTTTTGCCGTTCAGAACAGTATTTTGTTCTGGGGTTCAGGTCACCGTACCCATCACCGCCATGTTGATGATGTCGAAAAAGACCCATATTCAATCAACAATGGTTTTTGGTTTGCGCACATGGGCTGGATGTTACGTGACTACCCTGCCGCAGAGCCAAACTTTAAAAATGCGCCAGATTTGTTAAATGACAAATTGGTGATGTTCCAGCACAAATATTATGTGCCAATGGTAATTGCAGTTCATGTTGGCATTTTAGTGCCAATTGGCTGGGCTGTTGGTGATATGTGGGGTGTGTTGCTATTGGGCGGTTTAATGCGTCTGATTTTAAGCCACCATGTTACCTTCTTTATTAACTCGCTGTGCCACATGTGGGGTTCACGTCCTTATACTGACGAAAACACCGCGCGTGATAACTTCTGGTTAGCCATTGCCACTTGGGGCGAGGGTTATCATAACTATCACCATATTTTCCAATACGATTATCGTAATGGCGTAAAATGGTGGCAATATGACCCAACTAAATGGTTAATTTGGACATGCTCTAAATTAGGTTTGGCTAAAAATTTACGTCGTATTCCAAGCTTTAACATTAAAAAAGCAGAATTGGCGATGCGTTTTAAATATGCAGAGCAAGACTTGGCAGTTTATGGTCACAATGTAAATGATGACATTGGTCAAGTTAAAAGCCGTCTTGCGCAAGAATATGATGCCTTTACCCAAACCCTGAACGATTGGGCAAAGTTAAAAGAGCAAGAAATTCAGGCGAAAAAAGCTTCTGTAGCAGAAAAAATTCACCAAATGGATGACAAATTGAAAGTTGAATTCCAGTTGGTTGAACAGCGTCTTTCACACCATCGTGAAACCTTGAACTTGCTGATGCGCAACCTGAAAAAGAATCCTGTATCTGAATAAACCTCTGTTCTGATGCACTGCGAAAGCCCTGACCTGTTCAGGGCTTTCTGCATTTTTAGACTACAGTTTTTAAAGTCTAAGTTTGCTATAGTGAAACTCACTTTGTGCCAAGCGCTTCATCATCATGCAATTTAATCCACGTTATCCGACCCTGCCCGCCCGTCTTTATCACATGCAGCAGCCTCTCCCCTTAAAAGGCGCAAAAGCAGGACACTTTAATGCAGCATTGGCAAAAGAACTGCAATGGACAGCCGAAGAACAACAGCAATGGGTGGAAATTTGCAGTGGTCAAAAGACGTTTAAAGAATTTCCTGCTTTGGCAATGGTCTATGCAGGACATCAATTTGGTCAGTGGGCAGGTCAATTGGGAGATGGACGCGGTTTACTCATTGCGCAAGTTTTGGACACACAACAACGTACTATTGACCTGCATTTAAAAGGTGCGGGGGCAACGCCATATTCTCGTATGGGCGATGGACGTGCAGTATTACGTTCCGTGATTCGTGAATATTTGGCAGGTCATGCTTTAAATGCGCTGGGTGTGCCATCAAGCAATGCCGTTGGATTTACCTCATCCACTCAAGGTGTACAACGTGAAAAATTAGAACTTGGCGCAATGCTATTACGCACATCAGACTGTCATATTCGCTTGGGACATTTTGAATGGATCAATCATTATCAACCTGAATTACTGCCTGAATTTGTGCAAAAGTGTATTGAATGGCACTACCCAGAATGCTTGGCAACCGAACAGCCGATACTCGCTTTTGCTACGAAAGTCATTCAACGTACCGCTGTCATGATTGCAAAGTGGCAACTGGTCGGTTTTGCGCATGGCGTGATGAACACCGACAATTTAAATATCACAGGTTCAACACTCGATTTCGGTCCTTATGGCTTTATGGAGCGTTTTCGTCCCAATTGGATCAACAATCATTCGGACTATCAAGGACGTTATACCTACCAACAACAACCCAGCGTAGCACACTGGAATTTATGGGTCTGGTTAAATAATTTAATTCCACTTGAGCAAAACCCAGATCAGAAAGAACACTGGAAACAAGCACTGGCAGCATGCTTAGAACATTTTGAACCCACTTTTTTGGAGCATTATAAACTCGGTTTATGTGAAAAAATGGGACTGCCAAGCTTCCATAAAGACAGTTTTGATTGCGCTACCAACTTCTTACGCATTTTGCAAAGTGAACAACTGGATTACACCCAGAGCTTCATCCGCCTACAAAATAAACAATATACTAAAATACTGGATGATTGTTTGGATCGTAGACAGTGGGAAAGCTTTTTGGCACAGTATTTACAGATTCGTGAACATCAAGATACCGATGCTTTAGATGCTGCAATGCAACAGGTAAACCCTCACTATATTTTGCGCAATCACATGGCACAAAAGGCGATTGAGCAAGCAGAACGTGATGATTTTTCAGAAGTTGAGCGTTTATTTAACTTGCTCAGCCAGCCGTATATTCAGCAAACAGCATTGGAAAAACCTGAAGATTTAGCACCTTTACCAAGTGATGTGCCAGAAGTGATGGTGAGTTGTTCATCTTAATACTGATGCACTCGCCAAAGGACGTTTAGAATTCCAACAAAGTTATACACATTTTCTGTGGAAAAAGCTGTGGTTATCCACAGGATAAACTTTTTAGGAGAAAATAAGTGGCACAAACACCGTCATCTATGCATCAAATCGCAGCAAGGGTTGCAACACAATTGCCTGCGGTTAGCCTGAGCGAACCTTTTGGTGATGGCTGCTTGGTGCATAAAATTTTCGATAAAGTATTTATGCTGAGTCTGTATTTAAATGGTCATGCCATCATCAATCTAAAAGTTAAACCTGAGCATGGTGCGATGTTACGTGATTTTTATCCTTATATTCGTGCGGGCTGGCACATGAATAAACAACATTGGATTTCAATTTTTGCAGATGACAATTTAGATGAGCAATTGGTGCAAGATTTGGTCTTAAACTCGTATGAATTGGTGGTCGCAAAATTAAGGAAAGTAGAAAAACAACGGGTTGGGCTAATTAAAGCATTTCATACAAAATCACCCTAATATTCTTCTTTTGGAATCATTATATCTCACACCTATTTAAAGAAAAAAATATAATAAATAAGTTTTACCATTGATATTGTGCAAATAAATAGGCTTCCATTCTATGCGCTTGATTTGTGTTTAAATTATCCGTCAAATACTTCATTCCAATATTTTCATGCCTAAAAGAAACACCTAAGCTTTTGGTTTGTGGCTCAAAATGTAGACCTAATTGCAATGAGTCAGGTTGCCATAAAAAGTGCATTTGCCATAAACTTGTGAACGGGTTAGAAAAACTACTAACTCCTAATTGGATTTCTGAATGAATATTGTAAAGTAATTCGGTCGAAATTTTATATGGAATTTTTTGCTTATAACTCTTATCTGTAGCTACTGTGCCGGTTAAATTAATTCGAGGTCGAGAGTTTTGATCAAATGTTGCTTGGTATTGGCTATAGGGAGCTTCATCCCAATACATATAGCTAAAAATATCCTCCAATTGGAATTTCAAGTACCATTTTTCTAACCACTCCCCTTGTAAAGTAAGATCTAAAGCATAACCATAACCTTCTTTTGCTCTAAAATCTCCAAGACCTAACTCATCCTCTTTTAATGCTGGCTGGTCATAATAATAATTAAGTTGTCCATTCAACCATTGCACACGGTCTGCTAAACGAGGCATTAAATTAGTTTCACCAAAAGCATTAAATTGACCGTCTACAAAATGTCGACCATATAATGCACTTACACCGGCTGTAAGTATCCAATTTGATTGGGGCACCCAGTCATATGCTATACGTGCGCCAATACGCTCTAAATGTTGTGCATGTAGTGTTAATTCATACATACTCTCTGCATCTAAAGGCAAATCATTTTCAATTTGGTAATAAAGCTTTGCCATATCTGGACTAAATTTTAAAATGTAATCATAACGCCACAACCAACCTAAATTCCATTGATCTTGTTGCACAGAAAGCTGCATCAAACCATGAGCAAAGGCGTACTTGCCACTTTTAAAATCAGGATCTTGCCAATCATCTAAAAAAGCATCAATAGCAATAGGCTCACTATATAATGACGCATCCGCTCGATATTCCACGCTCGCAGCATAGGTGAAAACTGAAAAAAAACATAGAATTAAAAATAGATATTTCATAAAAAATAAAATGGTTTCTTAATTTCAGAAAAATCTATTTGTATAGACATCACTGTATCAAGAAACCATTTCCTTATAATATTAAGGAGCTATAACAAGAATCTGATTATCAACAAATGAAGCGATATAGTTTCCTGTTGAGTTTTTTGTCACCTTACCTTGAGATTTTCCATTTACCATAATATCTGCCTGAGTAAATGTATCAATATTTTCAATAGTGACCGAAGCACCTGTTTTATTTTTAATAACAGCAGATAAAAATGGTTCAGCATTCAACTGTTGTGCTACTAGATTAATATCTAGTACAGACTTATCTACGGCAACTTCAATATTCGCTGTTCCCTTAGTGAGTTCTGAACGCTTTGCATTTACACTTAACACAAATGGTTTTGTCGTAGCTTGAGCACCTTTTAAATTACCAGCTAATTTAAGATATACGCTTGCATCCATAAAATTATCTGGTGTTTCTACAAGAATATTATAAACTTTATTAAAATCATTATTTAAGTTTAACTTTGCATCTAGTTGAAGCAATTCATCATTGAGATCAAGACTACCTTTTAAAATAATTTCTGCAGGTATTAACTGATCATAACTAGCTACGCCATCAGTCAACTTTGCAACTTTAGCTTGAGCTGAAAACTCAGTCAAAATAGCAGTTAATCCTTCACTTTCAAACTGTACATTTAAAAACTTTAATTGAGCATTTTGTGGTAATTCTTCTGCAGCTCGCTCATCCATTTTCATTGCATCCGCATACGTTACTGCAATTGCACTGGTGTTACTAAAACTTAATTTTGCTTTTTTATTATTAGCTAAGTTTTGTACTTCTAAAATACTGTTAGCACCAATTGTCGCATTTAAAGTAGTATTTACCTGATCTAAAACAGGTTCCTCAACTGTAAAATTACCTACAGTAATAGCCATTTCATCACCATAAATAGCATATTCTGGATTTGAAAACCAACCATCAGGCCAATTATCTTGTTGAGCTTTATCAAAATCAAAATTCTGAAAAGTTTCAGCTTTTAATGTACCCGATACTTTTACACTATTTGCACTCGTTACCACCTGCAACGTATTATTTTTTATGTTGTACTCTTGAGTAAAACCACCTAATGCTAATAATTTTTCTAAATCTTTGGCTGTATATGTTTTATTACTCCCACCCGCATCTGCCTGTGCCAAACGTACTAATGTAATAACAATATCCGCAGCGTCAATCAAATCACTTGTTGTACCATTAATCGCCTGTATTGGTTGTTGATAACGTTCACTAATATCAGCAAAGCCATCATAATACGCAACAATATTATTTACCGTCTGAATCAACTCTTTTGCATTAGACAAATCATTGGCTGGTTGTTGAATGACACTACCATCTGCAGGATTTTTGGGTGAAGTGTCACTTCCACCACCACCACCACCACAAGCTGTCAAAATTAAGGCACAAGACACAGTTAAAATCGTTTTTTTCATCATGAGTTTCCCTCTAAAATAATTGTTATAAAAAAACGGTTGAAAAATATCACTTTTTCAACCGCTTAACAATATATTATAAATATATCTTTTATTCTAAATCACTCTTCAGGATACTCAAAACGATAGCCCACACCATACACCGCCTGAATCCATTCATGACGATTTCCCGTTTCGGCAGCGTCAGAAATTTTACGGCGCAAGTTTTTAATGTGGCTATCAATTACACGATCTGCCACTTCAAAACTGTCTGGGTTAATATGGTCTAGCAACTGCGCGCGTGAATACACCTGCCCGACATGCTCTAAAAACAATTCCAATAAACGGAATTCGGTTGGGGTCAAATTCAAGGTTTTTTGTTGATACCAAATGCGCTGCTGTGCTTTATCCATGCGGAATAAATCATTGCTTTCAGGTTCAACTTTACGCTCCAAACGGCGCAACACCGCTTGCACACGTGCCACCAATTCTTTCGGGCTAAAAGGCTTACATACATAATCATCTGCGCCCATGTTCAAGCCTAGCACCCGATCAATTTCTTCAGTACGTGCCGTGACCATAATAATAGGCACATCGGACTGTTCACGCACTTTGCGGCAAATGGTCAAACCATCCATACGCGGTACCATTAAATCTAAAATCATCAAGCTCGGTTTACGCTGCAAAAAGCTGTCATAGGCTTCTTGTCCATCATGAAACATACTGACTTCAAAACCAGCAGCTTCTAAATAATCTCGCACCAATTGGGCAAGTTCAATTTCATCTTCAACCAGCAAGATATGTTTCATGCACGATTCCTTAAAGTCTTTCAAGATTTGATTGTTTTGGGAAAGCTTAATTTGCAACGTAAACCACCCAATGGTGAATGTGCAAAACTTAACTCTCCGCCCAATGCTTTAGCAATTTTGACCGATAAAGCCAGACCTAAACCTGTCCCGCCTGTGGCACGTGTACGTGAATCATCGGCGCGATAAAAACGCTCACCCAAACGGGCCAGTTGTTCATCACTTAGGCCAAACGGGCTGTCATCTACATACACTGTCCACTCGGTTGCGCTTTGACCGGTGTGAATATGCACCTGCCCACCTGCTTCAGTATAGCGAATACTATTACTGAGCAAGTTGAGCATAATTTGTTTAAAACGGTCTATATCCAATTGTAATTGCGTGCCTTCACCCGACACGATCAAGTCCAACTGAGCCTGCTCAAATTTCGGCTTAAAGCTTTCGATTTCCTGCTCAATCACTTGCCATGGATCAATGCTCGAGAAATAGCATTTCAGCTGCATGGCTTCGGCTTGCGCCAATTCCGATAAATCCTGTGTGAGTTTTTTCAGACTATTGACCTGATGCATCATCGCAGCCAAATGCTCTGGTGTGGCTTTGCGGATACCATCTTGCATGGCTTCAATTTGCGCCTGCAACACCGCCAATGGCGTTTTTAATTCATGCGAAGTATCAGCCACCCACTGACGACGTGAAGTTTCATGTTGATCTAAAATCACCGCCAAATGATTCAATTCGGTAGATAAATCACCCAACTCATCATTACGATTGACCTTGACCTGATGCTGATAATGGCCTTTGGTTAATTCACGTGTGCCATTTAATAAGCGCTGAATTGGCTTTTTAAAATAGGTCGCCAACAATAAGGCAGCAATCAAGCTCGCCAAAATACTTAAAGCATAAGCCAATAATAAATAACGAGTTTGTTTACTAAAAAAATTAATACTTAAAGCATCTTCCTGATCTAACACAGGTTTTAAGCCCAGATAACCCACGATTTTTTCACCGACCATAATTGGACGAAAGGAAATTTGAGTTTCAGCAGGCTCTCCCACTACAAATTGCCGCTGGGCATCATATAAAGATAAGCGTGAACTCAAGCCTAAACGGTCAGGCATCGAAATAAATTGTTTTTTTCCAGATGATTCTGTCGTGTTTTGGTGTCCTTCATTTTTACGATCAGGACGGAAAGCATTCTGATTGGCACTCAAAGGAAACACTAAACCTTCAAATGGCTGAAATTGTGAAGGTAAATTCAGCTCTAACCAGCGAAGTTCTTCCGCATTGGCTTGTCGTTTGCCTGGCTCAGGCTCGACTACACTTGAGTTTACATTGGCGAGGGTGTGTTCCTGAAAATAACGCTGCTGCAAAGCAATGTCATACTGACGACGTAACCACCACCGCGATAAACGGTCATAATCATCGGGCGCAGCTTCACCTTCAATTTGGAGAATTTGCGCCTGAATGGCGTTGCCCCAATCGTGATATACCGCATAGACTTCTGCCAAGTTTTGAATGACTAAGTCCAGCTTTTGCATTTCGACATCAGCCACGTATTTACTGAAATTACGCTGCATATTGACATGCAATACCCCCAAACTGACCGTGGTGATCAGTAAGGTCGTCAGCAGCACTGTGAGAAACAGGCGTAATGCGATGGGAATACGGCGAATTTTCAAAAGCGCAATCTCAGCTTTTCTTATTGATTTTGAGCATTGTAACCAACAGTGCTAGAAAAAACTCTCCATTGTTTCTTCATCTTTATTATTTAATCTTAACTGAGTGAAGTTAAAAGCAGGTTGGGGAGTTTGAAGATGAAACAGATGACGAAAATCGCATTACTTGGGGCAAGTGTTTTGGGCATGGGGATTTTAACTGCATGCCAAACCAGTAATGATCTGACCGAACGACAACAAACACGTATGTTTAAACAACATTATGCTCAAGATGGACAACGCTTCAGTCCTGAACAACGCGAGCAATATCGTGCCATGCGTGCAGAACACCGCGCATTTCGTGGGCAGATGCAACAGGCTTGTGACAACAAAGCAGTAGGTACAAATCTACAATTAAAAGTAGGTGATCAAACACTCGCAGGTACCTGTACGATGCGTTTCCAGCCTGATCGCCAGTCATTTAAACAACATCGCCAATATGCGATGCAACAACACCAAGCCATGCGTGCAAAAATGCCGCGTATGCAACAACGTGGTGAAGTGCTGACCGATGCGCAACGTGCTGAAATGACCAAACGGTACGATCAACGATTAGCACAACATCAAGCGCATCAAAAGGCCATGCGTGCTGCCTGTGAAGGAAAAATGCATGGACAACACGTTCAAGTGAAACTGGGCGAACTACAACTCAAGGGACAATGCTTGGTTCGTTTTCAGCCGAATCAACCTATGCAACAAATGAGAATATCACCTACTTCGCGCTAATGCATTCAGGTGAGCACACACTTACACGACTCTAAGGCACTCGATTGAGTGCCTTTTTATTTACCTTTTTATCCACTTCACTTAGACATATCTCTTTACGCTTTTTGACTATTTGTATCATTTCAAATTCAGCAAAACTGTTTACACTCAAGTAACTTAGCCATTTCAAGATAAAAATCTTTGACTTTGCAGTCACCAAGAAATGCTATGCAGATGCTTGTACCGAATTAGAAGATGTTGCACGATTACAACCATTCCAACATGGCATGTCTGAGAAGGCATGCGCTGAAATCCATTTAAAATATAACGCTGGTCAAACCAGTATTGAGGAAACCGATATGCCACAATACAAAGCGCCTTTACGTGATATGCAATTCGTTTTGCATGAATTATTAAATGCCGAAGATCACTATGCAAAATTACCTGCATTCCAAGAAAACGTAAGCCGTGAATTGGTTGACCAATATTTGGAAGCTGCAGCAGATTTCTGTGAAAACGAATTATCTCCGTTAAACCAAGTGGGTGACCGTGAAGGTTGTACTTGGAATGATGGCGTGGTGACTACACCAACGGGCTTTAAAGAAGCGTATCAAAAATATATCGAACTTGGCTTCCCGTCTCTTTCTGCTGAAGAACAATACGGCGGTCAAGGTCTACCTGTTTCTCTAGGAAACGTGATTTCAGAAATGGTAGGTACAGCAAACTGGGCATGGGGCATGTACCCAGGTCTTTCTCATGGTGCTGTACGTACTTTAGAACACCACGGTTCAGATGAACAAAAAGCAACCTATCTGCCAAAGCTTGTTTCAGGTGAGTGGACAGGTACCATGTGTTTAACCGAATCTCATGCAGGTTCTGACTTGGGTATTATCCGTACTAAAGCTGAACCTCAGGCCGACGGAAGCTATGCAATCTCGGGCGAGAAAATCTTTATCTCTGCTGGTGAACATGACATGGCAGAGAATATCGTGCACATCGTATTGGCACGTTTACCTGGTGCACCTAAAGGAACTAAAGGTATTTCTCTGTTCATCGTTCCTAAGTTCAACCTGAATGCAGATGGTTCTTTAGGGGAGCGTAATGGTGTACGTTGTGGTTCAATCGAACACAAAATGGGTATTCATGGCAATGCAACTTGCGTCATCAACTTTGATAATGCGAAAGGTTTCTTGATTGGCCCTGAAAACCGTGGTCTAAACTGCATGTTCACGTTCATGAACACTGCACGTATCGGTACAGCGGTACAAGGTCTTGCAGCATCTGAAGGTTCTTTCCAAGGTGCGTTGACTTATGCCAAAGACCGTTTAGCAATGCGCTCACTTTCTGGTCCGAAAGCTCCTGAAAAAGAAGCAGATCCAATTATTGTGCATCCTGCTGTACGCAATATGCTATTGACTCAAAAAGCGTTTGCTGAAGGTGGTCGCGCACTAGTGTATCTGTTGTCTCTACACGCAGATATCGTTGAACAAGGTGCAACTGAAGAAGAACGTAAGTTCTCTGACAACATCTTGTCTTTATTGACGCCTATTGCAAAAGCATTCTTAACTGAAACAGGTTCTGAATCTGCAAAACATGGTGTGCAAGTCTTCGGCGGTCATGGCTTCATTTCTGAGCATGGCATGGAACAAATTGTGCGTGATACACGTATTTCATGCTTGTACGAAGGTACAACTGAAATTCAAGCAATCGATTTGTTAGGTCGTAAAGTTTTGGGTACACAAGGTGCAATGTTGAAAGACTTCACCAAAATCATCCATAAATTTGCAGAAGCCAACAAAGACAACGCAGCAATGCAAGAATTTGTTGAACCGCTCGCAGCGCTCAATAAAGAATGGGGCGATTTGACCATGCAAATTGGTATGCGTGCAATGCAAAACCCTGAGGAAGTAGGTGCTGCAGCAGTAGACTACATGTACTTCTCTGGTTATGTAACACTAGCTTACCTATGGGCACGTATGGCATTGGTCGCTCAAGAAGCACTTGCAGCAGGCACAACCGATGTAGACTTCTACAATGCTAAAGTGACGACTGCACGTTTCTACTTCAAGAAAATCTTGCCACGTGTTCGCTCACACGTAGACGTGATTGCAACAGGTGTAGAGCCACTATTTGCATTAGATGCTGAACACTTTGCTTTCTAAGCGAAAATTGAAACTCGCTAAATATTGAACATATTTAGCGGGATATTCAAAATGTTGTACTCTTGAGTACAGAAATTGAGAAAGGACGGTCATAGCATTGACAGTCCTTTTTCTTTATAAATAAAGCATTCTTTCGCTTTAGTCGCCTACAACATTCACAATTGTAGATTACACTGAACTCAACGAATCAAGATTCAAACAATAAACAGGTGAACTCACATGCCAATTTATAATGCCCCACTTGCCGATATGAAATTCATCTTAAATGATGTATTCAATGCAGAACAATTCTGGCAAAACAATGAAAACCTCGCTCACCTTGATGCTGCAACGGCTGAAGCAATTTTGGAAGAAATGGCAAAATTTGCCCAAAATGTGACGTTGCCTATTAACCGTAGCGGTGATGAAGAAGGCGCGACCTATAACAATGGCGAAGTCACCACACCTGCTGGATTTAAAGAAGCATTTAAACAATATGCCGAAGGCGGCTGGATTGGTTTAGGCGCAGATGAAGAATGGGGTGGTCAAGGCATGCCAAAAATGCTGACAGTATTGTCAGATGAAATGCTGTTTGCCACCAACCCATCCTTCATGTTGTATCCACTGCTATCTGTCGGTGCAGGCATGGCATTAA
Organism: Acinetobacter sp. YH12205; assembly: GCF_013418125.1. Taxonomy (NCBI): domain Bacteria; kingdom Pseudomonadati; phylum Pseudomonadota; class Gammaproteobacteria; order Moraxellales; family Moraxellaceae; genus Acinetobacter; species Acinetobacter sp. YH12205. The sequence continues at coordinate 90,385 of NZ_VPCQ01000001.1, forward strand.
GCAGCTATGCATCACAAGAACAGAAAGAAACCTATTTACCTAAAATTTACTCAGGTGAATGGTCAGGTACCATGTGTTTGACTGAACCACATGCAGGAACAGACCTCGGGATTATTAAAACCAAAGCAGAGCCAAATGCAGATGGTACGTACAACATCACAGGGACTAAAATCTTTATTACAGGTGGTGATCACGACCTCGCAGAAAACATCATTCACTTAGTTTTAGCGAAAACACCAGACGCTCCTGCAGGTTCACGCGGTATTTCTTTATTCATCGTGCCAAAATTCTTGGTGAATGAAGATGGTTCGTTGGGTGAGCGCAACCCAGTAGGTCCAGGCTCAATCGAACACAAAATGGGCATTAAAGCCTCTGCAACTTGTGTGATGAACTTTGATGGCGCCAAAGGTTACTTGGTCGGCAAAGAAAATGAAGGTTTGGCAGCCATGTTCATCATGATGAACTACGAACGCCTGTCTATGGGAATTCAAGGTTTAGGTGCATCAGAATTTGCCTATCAAAATGCTGCACAATATGCGACTGACCGTATCCAAGGTCGTAGTGCATCGGGTGTAAAATCACCAAACAAAGCTGCAGACAGCATTTTGGTACATGGCGATGTACGTCGTATGTTACTTAATGCGCGTGCCAATAATGAAGCTTCGCGTGCATTTGCGGTATATGTGGGTCAACAATTGGATATCACTAAATTCTCTACCGATGCAGAAGCTGTGAAAAAAGCCAATGACCGTGTTGCATTGTTAACTCCAATTGCCAAAGCCTACTTAACCGATACTGCTTTCAATGCGACACTTGATGCGCAAATGGTCTTCGGTGGTCATGGTTATATCCGTGAATGGGGTATGGAGCAATGTGTTCGTGATTTACGTATCGCCCAAATTTATGAAGGCACCAACGGCGTACAATCGCAAGACTTGATTGGTCGTAAAACCATTAAATGTAATGGCGAATTTATTGCAGAATACATTGCAGAAATCCGTGATTTCACCAATGGTTTAGATGCAGACCTCAACTTCATTAAAGATGCAACTTTAGATGCAGCGACTGAAGTTGAATCCGTGACTCAATACGTTTTAAATGCAGCCAAAGAAAATGTAGATTTCCCGAACGCAGCAGCGGTTGATTATTTACATGCGGTAGGTTTGCTCAGCTTCTCATATATGTTTGCGCGCATTGCCAATGCAGCCAAGCAAAAAGAGGGTGAGTTCTATCAAAACAAATTGTCATTGGCACTGTACTTTGTACAACGTATTTTGCCAGAACTGACTTTACGCATTACCAAAGTGAAAGCGGGTGCAGAAGTGGTGATGAACTTCAGCGAAGATTACTTCACTAACCAGTCTTAATTAATACATTATCGCAAAAACGCCTGAATCATCAGGCGTTTTTTTGTACTAAATTTTATATCCCTATTCTAATTTGTGCATGAAATTTGCATCACCTTTGTTGAAGTCTGAATATCCATACTCAAACAGGAGGTGAAAATGGCAGTACGTCGTTCAAAAATAGATAAAAATATTCAAGCAGTTGAAAGCCTATTAGACAAATATGGCAATTGGGCTGTAGAAAGTTTTCATTATCTTGCGCTCTTTATCATTGGCTGTATGGTCATTTGGTCTGCTGGACATACGGTAATTGATATTTTCACCATCAAACAATATGCCACTATTGATGACATCTTATTGCTTTTTATCTATTTAGAACTAGGTGCAATGGTGGGTATTTATTTTAAAACCAATCACATGCCTGTGCGTTTTTTAATTTATATTGCCATTACCGCACTAACCCGTTTGCTAATTTCAGATATTCAACACGACCATAAAGCTGATCTCGACTTAGTGATTATTACTGGTTCAATTTTAATTTTAGCCGCTGCAATTTTAGTGGTGCGTTTTGCATCTTGGCATTACCCTTCCGTTATTCGAGACAAGCACAGTGAAAAGCCTTTAGCACAAGGCAAAACCCCTCGCCCAGAAGATGATGAATTGGCGTAAAAATCTAAAATAGGTCAAAAAAATGCTTCTAGATACTCAATATCTAGAAGCATTGATGTCTATGATTTCACTTTTTTCTCAACGATTTGCCACCAACACATAACGCCCATGTTCAAAAATCCAGTACATACCTCGTGGCGGAGCGGGTAAACCCAAGTGCTGCCAGTCGGTCACCACACGATAGGTCGAACTTTCAATATGTGCGCTACTTGGCTCACCATTTACCCAACTGTAACTTTGGTGGTTATATTGCACAGTACTTGGCGCATTGTATTGAATATTGATGCCACTACGAATCGTGGGCTGCCCCCACTGCGGCACAGGTCGTTGATGGTATGGATAATGTGGTGGATAGGAATAGGGTTGCTGTGAATGATAAGGTCGATGCTGCGGATAAGCAGGACGATGTTGTGGCGAATAAGGACGATGCTGATCACGCTGTGTATTGACGCCTGTATATCCTGCCCAACGATTGGTTTCGGCCAAGCTCTGCATCGACACACCTAAAAATAGCATGCCACTCAATGCAGTTAAAATCGCCACTTTCATATCTAGCACTCCTATTTTTTTTCATATTTTTATTCTAAGCTCAAATTAAGGATAAACAATGAATAAAAAATCAGCAATTTTAAACTTTCGTCTCCGCAGATTTCACCGACACGGCTCGCCATTTATGAAATATCTCCAACCCCTATGCTAAGATACATTTTTTTTGAAATTGGATGAAACCTCGTGCCTGAATTAAATTTTGACCGCCTTCATCAGTTTTTCTGCAAAGTTCCAAGTGTACAGCAAGCCCGTGTAGACGCTTATGGTTCAGACGGTCAGCATGCATGGTGGTTCAAATTTCAAATTGATGTAGAACACCCGTTGGCATGGCAAACTGTGCAGGAATTGGGACATGTGCTGAATTATATTTCCAGAGATGAACGCTTACCGACTCAATTCTTACCTGTTTCACCGCCACCGTATATGAATGGTGAAGCCAAAGATTTTTTATCGTGGGTAATTCAATGCAACCATCCAGAATTTAGCCCAGATGTGGTTTGTGATTGGTTAGAAGCGCGTTTACCGAATCCTGTGGATGATGAAGCACAATGGAAAATCAAAACCGATATTGCCGAGTTAGATCAAATGAGTGATAAAGATTTGGATGAAATGGTGCCGCCAAATCCTGTAAAGTAATATTCGGCTCAAAAAATCCCTCTTTCAACAAGAGGGATTTTTGAGTTCAAGGCATAGAATTTAAAAATCAAAAGGTCGATAAACCACTCCATTCCATAAAGCGATACAACGCATATTTCCACTTCGACTCATCGGCATACACCGCATAATCCACACTCATATTTTTACCCTCAAGGTTTGACCATGCGGTATTAAAATAGTGTTGAGCATCCTGAAATACAGGGTCTTGCACCTGTCCGACCACACGCAAGTTGCTTTCTAAATTATAGTTTTTTAAATTACGTGCGGTGAAATTGGCAGAACCTAAAATCAATTCGGCCTGTGTGGCATTCGATTTTATCAGCATTTTATTGTGGCATTGCTCGCCTTGGGTATTACACCAACGTATCTTCACCCCTGCAGCATGCAATTCTGCTGCTACTTGTCGGTTTGGAATGCCATTTTTTTCACGACCAAAGGCATCTTTATTCGGGTCTAACAATACCCGTACCTGTACGCCACGTTGCTGTGCAGCAATTAAAGCCTGAATCACTTTACGTTCTGACAAATAAAACATTGCCAAATCAAGATGCTCTTGCGCCTTAGCATTTTCAATCATTGCTAAACTAGCATCCCAAATAGCCTTTTCCGTTAAAACTTGCACTTGAGGGTAAGAGCGATCTGCCTCAAACTCTCCCACAATCACCCCAGACACATTGCCTTGCGACATACGTGCTACGGCTTGTTCAGTCTGCAAAATATCAACCGCTGTATTGCCTGTGACCACTAAGGCAATATTAGAATGACGCGAACTACCATCATGCGGATTCAATGAGGTCACCAACGCTTTCCAACCTTCGGTGGTATCAACCACAATGGTTTTACGATGGTTGGCTTTAAAATTAAACAGGCTGAAATAACTGCGCAGGGTAATTTTATCTTGCCCGAAAGGACTGGGTAGCCAACCTTTTTCTGCATTATTTGGAATACCCTGACAGCAGAGATACCAAAAACCTGACCACAAAGGATTCGATGCGCGCAGCGGGGTTAAATCTGTTTCAATCACATCAATGCCCGCCTGACGCAATTGACGATAATGCTCAGGCGCGATGCCGCCATATACCGAATTAATGGGATCGGTAATGACTTTGATTTCAATATTCGGCTGCATCCGACGTTTATGAATTAAAGCATCGGTGAGTTGCTGCGTTAGCGGTTGATGCTGCTGTTTAGACGTTCCCACTTCAGAGTTAAATAAGAACATATCCAACACAATGGTGCTTTGTGCTGCATCAATCAGCCCTAAAATTTCATTAAAAATTTGATGCTGTTGTTGCTGAACGCCTTGCGCATCAATATAGGTCTGATCGGCAATAAATTTAATAGGCGCATGACGTAATTTTCCAGTGTAATTCAGCCCTTCGGGTAATGGTTTTAAGCTGTGGTAGGTCGCAGACGCCAAATAACCTAAAGCTAAAAAACCTAAAATAAGTCCCACATACGCCCGAGGCGACCAATTCAATTTTTGATGAATTCGCTGAAAGATACGCATAACAAAAAACCTAGTCCGATGCGCTCAGACTAGGTTTAATTGTTTGGATTTTCAAGAGGATTTCTGTGTTTTCACGCAGACATCCTGCTCAAGGCAAATTGAATTTTAGAAGCCAAATTCCACGCCGACTGTAAAGTTACGACCCACTTGTGGAATATTCGACAAGAACGATGTATGTGAATACACTTCATCATCGAGCAAGTTGTTGGCTTTAAAATACACACGGTAATCTTGTTTGTTGGCATAGTTGCCCGCATAAGCCACACCAACATTGACCATATTATAGCCTGCTGTTTCTTGCTCTAAATAAGCAACCTTGTCTTGTTTGAAGACACGATAATATTCCGCCATACCCGACCAACCATCGGCAAAGTTGGCATCCACTTTAGTCCCCAAACGCCCTGCAGGTACACGTGGTGCATTTTGATTGTCAATCTCACCACGGACATAATCACCAAATACACTGAGTTTATAATCTGGGCTGATCTGATAACCTAGCTTGGCTTCTGTGCCATAAAACTTGGCTTTGTCTTGTTGATAATCAATTAAACGGAAAGTTTCTTTATGGTCGGTGGTTGCACCATAAATATAGTTATCAAACCAGTTATGATAGACATGCAATGAATAATCCAGTTTGTCAGCTTCATAGTGCAAACCAAGTTCTAAATTATTCGACTTTTCCACATCTAAATTTGCATTTCCACGCTCATAGGTGTTGGTTGCAAAGTGGATGCCATTTGCATAAAGCTCTTGTGCCAACGGTAAGCGCTGCTGATGTGAGCCTGTAAAGGATAGTTTATAGTTCGGTGCAAACTGCCAGGTGGCTGCTGCAGAAGCAGATATACCTGTATCTGAATAATCTCTTAGCTCTGCATCGACATCAATTTTTTGATGTTCAACCCGTGCACCAAGTTCAACATGCACATCGCCAAATTGTTTATGTTCTAAACCGAACAAACTATATTTTTGAGTTTTGGTATCAGGCATAGGTACGGTTTCGTGAGAATGATCGCCGTGTTGTTCTACTTGTCCAGTTAAATCAATTTTTTGCTGACTATACTGTGTACCAAACACCCCTTCCCAACCCGCAATAGGTTGATGAACCAACTCTAATCGAGCATCGTAGCCTTTACTTCTAAAGTTACTGATGACTTTACTTTCTTCTAATTCATCATGCTCATAATCGGTAAAGCTGGCATGCGCACGAAGTTTCTCAAAGCCTGCAAAGGGCTGATCAAGTTCAGTACGCAAATCATAACGGTGTGATTCCAAATCAATCCACGGGCCACCATGTGTATGTTCGTGTTCGTCATGTGGATCTGGTTGTGGTGCAGGGTCATGACTTCCGCAATGCAATTTATTTCCATGTGGATGGCAATCATGATACTCATGACTATGCCCTGGCAAACCATATTTGTCCTGACGGTTACTGTACGACAACCCCACAAAACCACGGTCATGAATCCATGATCCACCAATATTCACCGTTTGGCCTTCGGCAAAGGTATTGTCTACACGGCGTGCTTTATCTAAATGTGTGCCCTCATCATCATGATCATGATCTTCATGCCCTGCTTCATCATCATGGTGTTCTACCCAATAATTTGGCGTGATGTAATCATTGGCTTTACGTTTTGAACCTTCAATACGCAGCGCAAATTGATCACTGAGTGCTGCAGTTACCCCCGCACTCACTAGCTTTTCATCGCTAGCTGTGTTGTAACGTAAACCTACCTGTCCTTCTAAACCATTATTTGGCATTTGAGTTGGAATTTTTTGATCGGTCACATTGACTAAGCCACCAACCGTTCCTGCACCATAAAGTAATGTTGATGGGCCACGAATAATTTCAACTTGCTTGGCTAAAATTGGGTCGACAGTGATGGCATGGTCAGGTGAAAGGGTAGATACATCGGCAGTTTCTGAAGCATGTTGCAGCACTTTAACCCGTGGGCCATCTTGTCCACGAATCACAGGGCGGCTAGAACCTGAGCCATATTGATTGGAATATACACCTAGCTCATCTGCCATCGCATCACCAATGGTGGTACTGCGCTCTGCCAACGTTTTTTGATCAATCACATGATCTGCCACTGCAAAGTCTGCAGCAGTTTGCACCAAAGGATGTGCTTGTAACTGAATGGTTGCCAGTTGTGTGCTACTGCTTTCAGTATTGGCGAATGCTGCAGGTGTCAGCACTGAAAAAATGGAAAGTGTTATTAAATTTTTATGGAACGACATGACCCATGCTCAAATTAGCAAAAATAATTGATGTTATAATATAACATTTCATTAACATTGCAATAAAAAACATTGTTATTCTGTATTCTCAATTAAGCTATTCATCACAATTTATTCTGATTTTTTATATTCTTTACTTTGAATTGGTATGCCCTTTACGCTCTCACATGCAGTACTTGCCCCACCACTCGCCAAGCTTTCAGGACAACGTCTGCCCATCGCTGCACTCGCTATAGGTACGATGTTGCCAGATTTACATCGCCTGTTTACTTTGCGTCATGATCCCACTCCTCATTTATGGTCAGCATTGCTGTATCCGAATTTATTATTGGGTCTTGTGTTTTGTGCGCTGTGGTATTTGCTCTATCGCCCTGCATTGTATCGCTTTGTGGGCGTGCATCACCCTTTAAATCTAAACACAATAAAATCTGCACTTGGGTTTGTAGGTGGCATGATTCTCGCCTTATTGATTGGCAATGCCACCCATTTAATTTGGGATGGTTTAACCCATCACGACTTTCGTAGTTTTGCCTTTCAGGATTTTTTAGCACAATCGGTACAATTAGGAACAGGTGTTTATCCGATGCATCGCGTACTACAAATTGGCAGTTCTATTTTGGCGTTGCCTTTTTTGTTATGGATGAGCCTGCATTATTATCGCAAGCATCGGCAGGTCAGTTCTGTAAGCACTAAAATTCGCGTTTATGCCATTGCTCTAATTATCTTGTCGATTGTATTTGGTGGTTTTTCCCTTTGGGATTATGCGCGTTATATCCCCGATGCGACTTGGCAAGCCGAACTGTATTACTTTATGGGACGTGCCATCAATGAGTTTAGCCAAGGTACGTTACTTATGTTGAGTTTGGGCTGCCTGCTATTTCTGATTTTAGATTTTCAAAGGCGGATGGAATAAAAACTCTATCGCTCTACTTTCGCTTTCATCTGCCGACATTCTTCAGTTTCAAGCAGATTCCCGCTAAAAACCCACTGTTTTTGCAGCAGGTTCTTGTAGCCACATGTCCAAAGAGGCATAATCCTACCTTTGCTAAAGGCGGTGCGCTGTTTACGTATTCGCTTCCTTAACCCATATAGTTGGATTTTTAACGCTATGATGCGAACTCATTATTGCGGTTCTTTAACCGAAGCTCAAATTGATCAAACCGTGACCCTGTGTGGTTGGGTACACCGTCGTCGTGACCACGGTGGTGTAATTTTCCTAGACATGCGTGACCGCGATGGTCTTGTGCAAGTCGTAATTGACCCAGACACTCCAGAAGCATTTGCAACTGCAGACAAAGCACGTTCAGAATTTGTATTAAAAATCACAGGTCGTGTACGTCGTCGCTATGCAGGCACAGAAAATGCCAATATGGTCAGTGGACAAATTGAAGTTTTAGGCAAGGAAATTGAAGTTCTTGCAGCATCTGAAACGCCTCCGTTCCCATTGAACGATGAAAATACCAACATTTCAGAAGAAATTCGTTTGAAATACCGTTTCTTGGACATCCGTCGTCCAGAAATGTTAGATCGCTTACGTTTCCGTTCTAAAGTCACCAACCTAATTCGTAACTATTTAGACGATCATGGTTTCTTGGATGTTGAAACACCAATTTTGACACGTGCAACGCCTGAAGGCGCGCGTGACTATTTAGTACCAAGCCGAGTATCTAACGGTAGCTTCTATGCCCTGCCACAATCTCCACAATTATTTAAACAATTGTTGATGGTGGGCGGTATTGACCGTTACTACCAAATCGCTAAATGTTTCCGTGACGAAGATTTACGCGCAGACCGTCAGCCTGAATTTACTCAAATCGACATTGAAACATCGTTCATGAGTGACGATGACATTATGGATTTGATGGAAGGCATGACCGTGAAGATGTTCGATGAACTTCTAGGCGTGAAATTCGACAAATTCCAACGTATGCCGTATTCAGAAGCAATGCGTGATTATGCGTCTGATAAGCCAGACTTGCGTATTCCACTGAAATTGGTAGACGTAGCAGACTTAATGCAAGACGTTGAGTTCAAAGTGTTTTCTGGCCCAGCGAAAGATCCGAAAGGTCGTATTGTTGCGCTTCGTGTTCCTGGCGCGGGTTCATTACCACGTAGTGCGATTGATGAATACACTAAATATGTTGGCATCTACGGTGCGAAAGGTTTGGCGTATATTAAAGTCAATGAACTTGAAAAAGGCATTGAAGGTTTACAATCTCCAATTGTGAAATTTATTGAGCCAATCGTGCTTGATTTATTAAAACGTGTAGGCGCTGAAAATGGCGACATCGTATTCTTTGGTGCAGATAAAGCCAAAGTGGTAAACGATGCAATGGGCGCACTCCGTGTCAAAATCGGTCACGATTTGAACCTTGCAACCTGCGAATGGGCACCGCTTTGGGTGGTTGATTTCCCAATGTTTGAAGAAACTGATGATGGTAAATGGACCTCTGTGCATCACCCATTCACTTTACCAAAATCAAGCGTTGAAGATGTGAAAAGCAACCCTGGTGAAGCTTTATCTGTCGCGTATGACATGGTATTGAACGGTACTGAAATTGGTGGTGGTTCACTGCGTATTTATACTTTAGAAATGCAAAAAGCGATTTTTGAAGCTTTAGGTATTGAAGAAGAAGAAGCCGAAGAGAAATTCAGCTTCTTACTGAATGCATTGAAATACGGTGCGCCTCCGCACGGTGGTTTGGCATTTGGTTTAGACCGTTTGGTGATGTTGATGACAGGTGCATCGTCTATTCGTGATGTGATTGCCTTCCCGAAAACCAAGACAGCTGAATGTCCATTGACTCAAGCACCTGCACCAGTTGAGGCGACTCAATTGCGTGATTTAGGTATTCGTTTACGTGAAAAACCAAAAGCAGAATCTCAAGAATAAGTTTTGAGAATGTGAGAAGAACCCTGCAAATTTGCAGGGTTTTTTATTAACTTCAATTTGGATAAATTCCAAGTTGAACAATAAAAATAATAATTACTTTACTTGGCTAATAGCAAAACGATTACACTGCACTATGCTAAACTGGCTAATTATAAATAACATTGAATAATTCAATTTCATACCTCATTTTATTTTGTTTTAAGGCTTCTGATCATTTTTCTTGTGAAACAAGCACGTTCGCGTTCACTGCAAAATTTATGCTTCATTTGTACCTTATATTTTGAGATCGGCTGTCTGATGTACTTAATTTTAAAAATAATATCTGTCTTTCCGTTACGCCTGCTGCAAGCAATTGCAATGATGGCTGCTGGTCTTATTTATTATTTTAATTTATCTATCAAACGCATCACTGCAATTAATATTAAACTGGCTTATCCAAAGCTTTCATCTGCCGAACAAGAACAGCTCATAAAAAAGAGTGTACAAAGTCAATGTCTCAGTTATCTAGAGTTTATTAAATGCTGGGGAATGCCACCAAATTACAGTTTGAATCTGCTAAAAAATGTTTATGGTGAAACGGTTTTAACTGACGCTCTTGCAAATAAAAAAGGAGTTATCGTGGTAGTTCCTCATTTTGGTTGCTGGGAGTTACTCAATGCATGGCTCAGTGTATATACAGCCCCCATGATTATGTATAAGCCCAATAAAAACAAAGGGATAAACAGATATTTACTAGAAGCTAGAGAAAAATTTAATGCCACTTTAGTACCCACCAATGAAACTGGTATTCGTTCTATTTTTAAACATTTGAAACACGGCGGTTTAACAGTCATTTTACCAGATCATTTACCCAAGCCATCTGGTGGTATATATTCTGCTTTTTTTGGGAAAAAGACTTTATCCATCACACTAGTTTCCAAGCTTGCAGCAAAAACACAGTGCAATATTATTGGTTTAAGCTGTATTCGAAGTCCAAATTTAAGATATTTCAATATTCACTGTCAAAAATTGCCAGATGCTATTCTGTCTCAAGATTTACAACACTCTGTAGACTGTCTAAACCTTTCAATGCAAAATATGATTGAACAAGCACCTGAGCAATATATTTGGTCATACAAGCGCTTTAGAAATTGCTTGGGCAATGTCAATATGTACCGTAAAGAGTAGATTTTTTTAAATACGTTTGCTCTTTTTGCACGTATAAAACCAAGATTTAGGTTATTCAATTGAGATCAATTTTCAACAATGGCATAATAGCGCTTCGTTTTGAGTTTTAAGTTGAGCGTTACTATGGCTATGCGTCCTGCAGTTCGTAATCGTGGCATTATGCTAATTGTATTTGCTGTCGCTCAATGGTTGTTCATGCGTTATATTCTGGCCAATAACCTATTTGCCTTAGACACCAATGACCGTATTTTATACTTTAGCTTAAGTTCTATTGGCGGTGCATTTGTGATTTTTGTGGGGCTGATTTATATGGTGTTGGCGGGGAATGCGGATAAATAAAACTATTAATTTGTAAGCGTCTTGAGTATATTTAATTGAAAATCTCAAAAAAACCTCTGATCTCAATAATTATGCCCACATATAATTGCGAGAATTATATAGAAAAATCTATTCTTTCCGTTATTAACCAAACATACAAAAAATGGGAGTTAATCATTATTAATGATGGCTCAACAGATAACACATTAAAAATTTGTCAAAAATATTCAAAAAAAAACCCTAAAATAAAAGTTTATACACAAACTAATAGTGGGGTTTCATATTCAAGAAATAGAGGAATAAATATATGTAACGGGGACTATATATCTTTTTTAGATTCCGATGATACCTATCATCAAGATTTTTTACGCAAATTACTAAATTCAGTACAAACAAAAAATATTCTGTATGATGCTAGTTATTGTGGTTTTAATCGATACATTAATAATCATTTCTCTAATACAAGTCAAATTTTTCAAAAAAATGGAAATATAATTTATGATTACTTGAACTTCTTAAAGAAACAAAAACATATTTTATCAATTTGTTCAGTATTAATAAGCTCTTCATTTTTAAAACATAATAATATTAAGTTTAACAATGGAAAAACTAATGGTGAAGACACAGCTTTTTTAATAAAACTACTCGCTCTTGCCAATGTAAATGCTTGTCCAGAAAATTTATTTGAGTATCGTTTAGGTCGAGTTGACTCTGCAACAAATAACCCTTCTGAAAAGGCAGCCATTTCAATTCTTGAAAGCTATACAGAGGCTCGTGACTTTCTATCAAAAATTAAAGAAAATACGAATATTTTAACTTCAATTGATGACTTAACAAATAAAGAATTTCAATATTGGTTATACTACTCTATAAAAAAAAGAAATGTAAAATTATTCAATGAACTAAAAAAATACAATAAAAAATCTATAATCCTTCCATGGTTTTTTTATAAAATAATACGCCCATACATAAAGCTATATTTAAAATTTAAGTTATAATATTTTAAATTCTATAAAAGGTTTTAAATATGATTCCACGTATAATACATTACTGTTGGTTTGGTCCTAACAAAATACCTGATCAATTACTTCAATATATGCAGTCATGGAAGGTATTCTGTCCTGATTACGAAATCAAAATTTGGAATGAAAGTTCATTTGATGTAAATAGCCATCCTTTTACAAAGACAGCGTATGAAAAAAAGAAGTATGCTTATGTATCTGATTACGTAAGAGCTTATGCTCTTAAAAATTATGGTGGAATATATCTCGATACCGATGTTGAATTAAAAGAAAGTCTAGATGTATTTTTACATCATCAAGCATTCTCTGGATTTGAAAATAAAGGAGCACCTTTTACTGCTGTTTGGGGAGCAATAGCAAATCACAGCTTAACTGATACTGTATTAAGCTATTATGATAATCGAATATATACTGAAAAAGAAAATACAAACACCTATTCAATATCTGAGATTTTAAAAAATCAGTTTCTTATCGACCCATTAAAAAATATATTACAAATAGGGAGTGATACAAAAAATACTATTCATATATATCCATCAACACATTTTTGTTTAGACTTACCTAAAAATTTTGCAACACATCATTTTTATGGCTCATGGTTACCCAATAAAGTAAGAAGCTACAAAGAAAATACAGCAGAAAATTACTTTAATGAGCAAATTGAGTCATCAAATAACATTATTCACAATAAAGATTTTCTCAAAATTATAGCAAAAAAAGCTACACTTAGAGACATTCTAAATCTGATACGTTATTTTATAAAATATAAGTTTCAATAACTTATATTTTATATTTTTCGACTAAAATATTTTTTATTTTTAGACTAGCATTTCCATCACCATATGGATTATTAGCATTTGCCATTTTCCTATATAATTGCTTATTATCCAATAAACTCTGAACAGCAAGTTTAATAGAGCTTTCATCAGTTCCTACCAACTTGACAGTACCAGCATTTACAGCCTCTTGTCTTTCTGTTGTATTCCGCATAACTAGAACAGGTATACCAAGACTAGGGGCTTCCTCTTGAATTCCTCCCGAATCAGTCAAAATAATATAGCTATTTTTCATTAAATTAACGAACTCCAAGTAAGCTTGTGGAGGTAAAAGAATAATATTATTTATATTTTTCAAGATTTCAAAAACAATATTTTTAACATTAGGATTCAAGTGTACAGGATAAATAAATTCTATTTCAGGATTATTTAATGCTAAACTTTTTATAGCAGAACATATATTTATAAAACCTTGACCAAAATTTTCACGACGATGCCCTGTTATCAAAACTTTTTTAATGCTTGCATCCAAATTAAGTTTATTGCCATCAAAGCCTATTGGTTCAGGTAATTTTCTTATAGAAACATCAAGCAATATATCTATTACTGTATTTCCAGTTATAAAAACTTTCTCAGAACTAATTTTCTCTTTTATTAAATAGCTTGCAGCCAATTCAGTAGGAGCAAAATGTAAATTAGAAATTTTAGATATTAATTGTCTATTTCCCTCCTCAGGCCAAGGTGACTTTAAATTAAAAGTTCTTAAACCTGCTTCCACATGCCCAATATCAATCTGATTATAAAATGCAGATTGAGCAACAACAAAGGCTGATAAAGTATCACCATGTACCAATACAATATTAGGATGAAATTTTTTGTAAATATCATCCATTTTTTTTAAAATATTTGATGCAAGTAGACTAAGGCTTTGATTCTCTCTCATTAAGTCCAAATCAAAGTCAGGAATAATATTAAAAATTTCCAACACTTGATCTAACATTTCACGATGTTGTGCCGTCACCAATACCTTTACTTCAAATCTACTATCTTTTTTCAGACATTGAATTAAAGGAATCATTTTTATCGCTTCAGGACGAGTACCGAAGGAAACTAAGACTTTAATCATGAAAAAAATAACCTTTAAATTGTAAACTTTTTGAATTTAATTTTAGCAATACTCTTACGCAAATTCGTACCATATTTACTTTTGAGAAGGTCAGCAGTAGTATTTCTTTCACTTTCAATAATACTTAAACCCTGATCCCTCTCTCCTTTATCGATAACAGGATGATCAACAAGATAAGTCATTAAAATGTTAGAAGAAGTGTCAAAATCATATAGATAACTCCAATCATCTGCACGTCTAACTGGCTTATGATATTCCAATAAAGTTTTCGCCATTTTTCGATCTACGATATAAGATACTGTATAATTTACTCGATGATAAAAATCAGGAACCACCTTTAAAACTTTTTTATTTAATAGACTAAATTCGCAAAATTTCCCTCTAACTTTACGGCATTCTTTCATTTGAATACCACCAATACTTAATAGCAAATTTTTAGGCAAATCTATCTTGCTTAATCCGTCACTCAGCATTTGATATGAAAGATCATTTTTCAAAATAGCATCATCTTCTAAAATTAATGCAAACTCATCACTAGTTTCCAAGAACCTCTTTAATGCTGCCAAATGTGATAAGGTACAGCCTAACTCACCTGGTGTTAATGGCTTATCACGCCCTTTAACAGCTAATTCAAAATATTCTTTTGCGGAAAGTTCTCCCCCCTTCACCCCAACTTTTGTATATTCTAAATTTCCATTCTGAAAAAAAGACTGACATAAAAATGTATTTAGTCTTAGAGAGTTTTCTTCTTCGATACTAATAACAAAAACTTTCATACATATAAGCCAATACTGTATTGCTGAACATAATATCTAATGTAGAATTAGATAGATAGTCTTATATATCCAATTTTTATGATGCGTACAATTTTAAAGAAATGGTATAAATTTCAACAAAACCAACAAGCAAAAAAATTTAATTCGCACTGGTATATGCGTTTTGGTTGGTTAGACGAATCCTTTAACAATCAAAAACAGCTAAAAGATCTTTTTGAAATTCATTCACCTCAAAAATTCACTTTTGCTGATTGTTTTTATGCACAAGAGAATAATCAACACTTTATATTTTTTGAAGAAGTAGATGATGTTCATCCCGTGGGCTTTTTATCAGTCTTAGAGGTTTTTAAAGATGGAAGCTACTCAAAGCCACAAACTATTTTAAAATTGGACTATCACCTATCTTATCCTTGTGTATTTAAGGTAGAAAATAACTGGTACATGATTCCTGAAACCAGTGCTAATAAAACTATTGAACTATGGAAATGTACTGATTTCCCTCTCAAATGGGAAAAACATTCAAACTTATTTGAAAATATTGATGCTGTAGATACCACTCCTCTTCATCATGACGGGATGTGGTATTTATTGACGTCCACACGTAGAAACTGCAAAAAATTTGGTGACCGTTTAGATATTTTCTTTACTGAAGATATTTTAAATCCTAACTGGCAAGAACACCCACAAAATCCAGTCTGCAAAGGTCATCAGCAATTCAGAATGGCTGGTAAGCCTTTTATTTATAAAGAAAAACTTATACGACCTAGTCAAGACTCATTAAAGCGTTATGGTGGAAATATTGAATTCAAAGAAATTCTTGAACTTAGCCCAACCTCATATAAAGAGCAACTTTTAGAAGTTGTTTTACCCACATGGAACAATAATGATGATGGTTGCCATACAATAAATGTTGAACATAATTTTGTAGTTTTAGATGCAATACGCTTATCAGTTAAAAAGTAAATAAGCCCAAAACAACTATTTTAGCAAATGCTCATAAATATTGAGCGTTTGCTGTGCCATAGCTGTAACAGTTAATTCTTGCTTTGCTTTCATAAATAAAGGGGAGAAATCTTCTTGTGCTTGTACAGTTAAAGCATTTTCTATTGCTTGTTGCAACTCTTTCGCTTGTCCAATATTTGCAAGATATGGCTCTGGCAACCATTCAATAACACCATTTACACGAGTAGATGCCATCGTTTTATTTGCTTGTAAAGCTTCAACCATCACTAATGGAAATCCTTCACGATCCGAGGACAATACAACAACATCAGCGATTTGGATTAAATCACGAGCATCTGTCCTAAAACCTAAAAAAGCAACACGATCTTGCATTTTTTGTGCTGCTGTTTGTTGTTCTAAATCTGATCGCAATGACCCATCACCAACAATAAAAAGATGTGCATCTATATTAGACATTGCGTGAAGTAGTAAACTTATATTTTTTACAGGCTCTAAACGTCCGATACACATTACTATTTTTTTAGAAGAATTTAATAAAGAATGTTGAATGTAGATTTCCGACTTTAGTTGTTGTTTTTGCTCGTCAGATAAATTTGGTTGTGTATATACCCCATTATAAACCACATACGCTTTTTCACTAGGAATTCCCTGCGTTAAAGCCTGACTAACTGCAATAACGGCATCTGCAAAAGTATAAATTGATTTGTTCTTTTTCGTACCATGGACTGTTGTTACAAATTTAACAGGTTTTAGCCATGTTCTTATTTTAGAGATCAATTCAGCAGCTTTTCCTGCTTGTGCATGTACAATATCTGGCTGAATTTTATTAATAATAGATTTTAGCTGGCAAAGTAAAAATATATTCCAACGACTACGAGAAAAATCTACAGCATGAAAACATACATGCGCATTAAATTTATCCGCGTAGCAAGGGTGTGCAATAATATGTACTTCATGTTGCTGAGATAATTCATTAACCAAGTTAAAAGTGTGTTGTTCTAAACCACCAACACCACCACTTGTTGCCAAAACTTGAACAATCTTCATAGATTATCCTGTTTATTTTTCATTTTTTGATGTTGCTCAAATAATTTAGCTTCCTTTAAAAATGCATAAAAAGCATTTACCATGCTGTTTACAAAGCCTCTCCACCCATTTAAGCAGCTACGTCTAATAAAATAAGACTTTATAAAAGTAAGAGGCATAACTAAAACCAACTTTAATAAACTCGGCACTTTACCTTTTTGGTATTTTTCTTGTGCTTTTAATTCAGAATATTGATTATTCTTTTCAACTTTAACAAAAATACTTGATTCACCATAATGGTAAATATCACCTTCTGCACGAACACTCTGACCATCTACAATCACATTTTCATGCACTTTATTTTCCAAGTCATATCGCCCTTTAGATTTACGAAAAAAACGTACCTTGGCATGCTTTTTTGTATATTTACTATTGGGAACACCTAAAAACACATCGTTAATTGGTGTAATTAAAGCATCCAATTGATTACTTTGTATCGTTTGCTCAATTTCAGCTTTTAATTCAGAAGATAAAACTTCATCACCATCTAAATTTAAAACCCAATCATTTTTACATTGCGCTAAAGCTAAGCTTTTTTGACCCGCATACCCCTGCCAATCTTGATGAGAAATTCGCGTATTGGGAAATGATTCTGCAATAGCATAAGTAAGATCTGTACTGCCTGAGTCTAAAATAATGACCTCTGAAAAGTCTTTTACACTTTCCAGTGTACTCTCAAGCCATTCAGCACAATTTAAGGTTACGATATAAACACTACACGGAATCATAATTTATAACGTCCTTTGGCTAAAGCAATACGCATTTGCAAAGCATTCATTGCGCCATGTGTACTGACACGTGGAATATTAAATTGGTTAGTTTCTGTATAAGCTTCTACTTTTTTACGTGTAGATACAGCATTTTTAAAACCAATTTTTTTTGCCATTTGTTGATGTTTGTCATTAAAACGCCCAAATGGATAAGCAAAGCTTGGACATTTCCCTACTAAAACTTCTACATCTTTTTTTGATGCCTGCATTTCTGCAAATGCTTCCTCATCAGATAATTTCAACAAATTTACATGATGCTGAGTATGTGCACCAAACTCAATTAAGCCCGAAGCTGACATTTCTTGAATTTGTGCTGTATCTAACTTCTCAATACCTTCAATTTGTGTTGCTAAATAAATTGTTGCTTTCGCATTATATTTTTTGAGTAAAGGAAATGCATATTGGTAGTTATCCTGAAAGCCATCATCAAATGACAGGGCAAAAACATTACTCTGCCCCTCATACTGGTCAAGTTCGGAAACGAAACAAAAAACAGCCTGTTTTTTTACCAAATACTGCAACAACTGTTCAAATTTAGCCGGTGGCATATTCATACCTGAAGCTTCTGCATGGGGAGTTACTTGATGCAACATCACAATACGTGGCAATTTCGCACTGCGTAATGGTAACCAAAAGGTATAATTACCTAATAAGTAAAGTATTGCAGCAAAAACAATTAAACCAAGTACCACATAAATAAACCACATTAGATATACACCTCATGTGCCCACTCATATGCTTCAGATAAAGGCTGATCAAAAGTAACTTCAAGCATAAATTGAGTAATACGTTTAGCATTAAAACTATGACGCGTTTTGCTCCAACCCAATTCTGCAATTTTTCTTGCCTCATCAGGATGATCTGCATAGTACTTAATTTTTTCAGCTAAATCATTTTGGTCGTTAAAATAGACAATTTCTTGTTCACTATACAGTTTTTCAAAATCAGGGATACGAGGGCTAAAAGTCAATAGGCCATTACCCGTTAACTGCACAATACGATCTGAACTGTATAAAGTTACATCGTTTTTACGTGAATAATTTAACCCCATACGCGCTTCTGAAAGCACTTTATAATAACCTTTTCCATACACGCCAGCTTGCTCAAAACAACCATAATATTGGTATTTCAATGAATGTGCTTGGAGAGTATTTGCCAAGTCTTTCAAAAATTTTTCACGTTCTGGCTCTTTATAAACAACACCACAGAATATAAATTCTTTATCAATATTTGTAGATTCAAATTGTTTTAGTATTTCAACATTTGAATGCCCGACGTTAGGAAAATAAGCTACTTTTAAATTTGGCTGTTTCAATTTTTGAAGATATTCTCCACCAGTCGTACAAAAAATAGCATCTAAATATGGAGAAAATTCACGAACAAAACCAAGTTTTTGCTCCAAATACAAAGGATCAACATACCAAAATGCAATTTTTGTCTTTGGGAATTGTTGCTTTATCTCTTTTAACACCGTTGGACTCATTAAATCGCTATGTCCAATCAAAACTAGATCTGGTTCTAAATTAGAAACTATTTTAAGAACTTCTTTATTTGCCCAATTTGCCCCTAATTTTTTTGTTTTAAAAATAGTTCCCATTCTAGCCATATCACGAAAACTAAAGTCATATACAAAATGACCATTTTCAATCAAACCCGCAGAAATCTTACGGTCAGTACAATAAAAATGAGAACCTTGTTTGTTAAACCCAAAATTTGCAATATGTAATATTTTCATAAATCACTCAAGAAACAAATGAATGTTCCATTTATAGATTGGTATATTTTAATCATTGTTAAAAAAGAATAATAGGATATAAACTAGTCCATCATAAAAATTTAAACAACTACATCTCATTTACCTAGCATCCTATTCGCCACACGCTCAGCTTCTTTAAAAGCAGTAGTAGAATATAATTCAGCAATTTGTCTAGCATTCGATACAAGTTTCTGATCAATCAAATGCTGTACCGAACGCGTGATACGATCCTCTTTCGCTCGATCTATCTGAATAAGCCCCACTTTACAGCCTGCGGTGAGTGCCTCGTATATCATAGATACACTATCTTCAGTCACCCATACAGCTTCCGCTTTTTGCATCTCTTCAAAAATCCAACCCTGCGGCGTTTCTTCAACTGGAAAAATTTGTAGTCGTGAAGCAAAACTTTGCTGAGCCAATGTCGCTAAAAAATCTGCAGGTGTACGCCTAGAACTCGTCAAAATAATCTCACACTGCATATTCTGCTGCACGATCTGCTCAATCGCAGACAACACCTTATCTGCATTCCATACATGCCGTTTAGATGAACCACCTAATGCAATCAAAATACGGTTTGCTATGTGTCGCTGCTCATTTTCAATTGGATTCAGCGCACCTTGTGTAACAATCACATTGCCCTGTTCAGTAAGACCATCATGTTCAGGAATAATCACATGATCAAACCAAGACAATGGAAAATTTGGCTTCATTAAAATTACAGTTTTCGCTTGCGGAAAAACCTTGCCCATCCAAAAAACACGGAATTGTGTATGACTGCCTACCCCAACAATATAATCTGGTGGCTGCGATACTGCTGCAAGTTTTTGTTTCTTATATGCGGCCAACAAACTCAACAATGGTAAATGATCAATCGAAATTTCTTCAAAAGTGAGCTCAATATGTGTTTGCTTTTGCATTGCCTTAAAAAGACCTAATGCCTGAGAGCGATGACCAGCCTTGCCATCACTCACATATACAATATGCATATTCACCCACCAGATCTAAAGCACGAATCATATTATTTTACTCGATCAAAGCAGTTAAAGTAAGCAAAGCGATCTATCCCCAATGATTCGACATATAACCTTCACCAAACCGTCATCGAGCTTGAACAAATTTTCACCACATTAAAAACATATAAATAATAAGAAATTTGATTGAATATGAAAATCGCAATTGCAGGTACAGGTTACGTCGGTTTATCTAATGCCATGATTTTTGCTCAACATCATCAGGTCGTGGCCTACGATCTTCAAGCAGAAAAAATTAAACTACTCAATCAACGCATCTCACCCATTCGCGACCAAGAAATTTCTGAATTTTTAACAAAATCAGAATTAAATTTTCAAGCCACTCATTGCAAAATCGATGCCTATCAACATGCCGATTTTGTGATTATTGCCACCCCTACCGATTATGACCCAGAAACCAATTACTTCAATACACAAAGTGTTGAAGCGGTCATTCAAGATGTATTGGCGATTAATCCTTTGGCAACCATGGTGATTAAATCCACTGTACCTGTAGGTTTTACCCAACACATCAAACAAAAATATCACACCGAAAATATTATTTTTTCACCTGAATTTTTGCGCGAAGGTAAAGCGCTACATGACAACCTTTATCCTTCGCGGATTATTGTGGGTGAAAAATCAGAACGTGCCAAACTTTTTGCGAATATGCTGTTAGAAGGCTCAATCATAAAAGACTGTCCAGTGCTGTTTACCGAAGCTACCGAAGCCGAAGCGATTAAGCTATTCGCCAATACTTTTCTGGCGATGCGTGTCGCTTATTTCAATGAGTTAGATACCTATGCTCAAATCTACAACCTAGACACACGTCAAATTATTGATGGTGTCTGTTTAGACTCACGTATTGGTCAGTTTTACAATAACCCATCCTTCGGTTATGGCGGATATTGCTTACCCAAAGACACCAAACAATTACTGGCAAACTATGCTCAAGTTCCAAGCAACTTGATTAAAGCCGTGGTAGATGCCAATCAAACCCGTCAAGAATTTATTGCAGAATCCATTCGCAAACAGCAACCCAAAGTGGTTGGGATTTATCGCCTGACCATGAAAAGTGGTTCAGATAATTTTCGTGCCTCTGCTATACAAGGCGTGATGCAATATCTGAAAGCCTATGGCATAAAAGTGATTATTTATGAACCCGAATTAGATCAGAAAAAGTTTTTAAATTCCAAAGTGATTCACGATTTAGCCGAGTTTAAACAACGTGCTGATTTAATTGTCTGTAACCGTAAATGTTCATTACTTCATGATGTGCAAAACAAGGTGTATACGCGCGACGTATTTGGGATGGATGATTAAATAAAAACCCACTCAAATTGAGTGGGTTTTCGCATTCAAATCGACTGATTCGAGAAATTAGTTTTTCTCTTTATCTACAATCTTGTTCGCTTGAATCCAAGGCATCATTGCACGTAATTTGTTACCCGTAACTTCGATACCATGCGCCGCATTTTGACGACGACGAGCTGTCATTGATGGGTAGTTCAACGCACCTTCTTGGATGAACATTTTCGCATATTCACCAGATTGAATACGTTTAAGTGCATTGCGCATTGCTTCACGAGACTGTTCGTTAATCACTTCAGTACCCGTTACATACTCGCCATATTCAGCGTTGTTAGATACTGAATAGTTCATGTCAGCGATACCGCCTTCGAACATCAAGTCAACGATCAATTTAAGCTCGTGTAAGCATTCGAAGTAAGCCATTTCTGGTGCATAACCAGCTTCAACAAGAGTTTCGAAGCCCATTTTAACCAATTCAACAGCACCACCACAAAGAACTGCTTGCTCACCAAATAAGTCAGTTTCAGTTTCTTCACGGAAAGAAGTTTCGATGATACCTGTACGACCACCACCTACACCTGAAGCGTAAGAAAGTGCAACGTTACGTGCATTACCAGAAGCATCTTGATGAATCGCGATAAGATCAGGAACACCTGAACCACGTTGGAATTCAGAACGTACAGTGTGACCAGGTGCTTTAGGTGCAACCATGATTACATCTAAGTCTGCACGTGGAACAACTTGGTTATAAAGTACAGAGAAGCCGTGAGCAAATGCTAAAGTTGCGCCTTGCTTGATATTTGGCTCGATTACGTCACGATAAAGTTGTGATTGGAACTCATCTGGAGTCAAAATCATAACTAAGTCAGCTTGAGCAACAGCAGCAGGAACTTCAGAAACTTTAAGACCCGAATTTTCAGCTTTTTTCCAAGAAGCAGAACCAGCACGTAAACCTACAGTTACGTCAACACCTGAATCTTTAAGGTTAAGCGCGTGCGCGTGACCTTGTGAACCGTAACCAATGATCGCTACTTTCTTAGATTGAATGATAGATAAGTCGCAGTCTTTATCGTAAAAAATTTGCATTGCTGTCTCCGCTAAAATGCTTAGGATTCCTATCTTACTCAAGTACTTGTCTATTCAGTACTTGAGCAAGCTCTCCATCCTTTGAGATGGAATGAATTCGATGAATAAAATTAACTAAATTCAGTTAAATGGTTAAAACTTTTTCGCCACGTGCAATACCAGATACACCTGAACGTACAACTTCTAAAATCGTATTTTCTGCAATCGCATCAATAAAACCGTCAAGTTTTTCAGTTGTACCCGCAAGCTGCACCGTATAAGTCGTTGGTGTGACATCCACAATTTGACCACGGAAGATGTCTGCAGTACGTTTAATTTCAGCACGTGCAGCACCCGATGCTTTGACTTTAATCAGCATCAATTCGCGTTCAATATGCGGGCCTTCTGACAGGTCGACCACTTTAACCACTTCAACCAATTTATTCAGTTGTTTGGTGATTTGCTCAATTTTATGATCATCACCATAAGTTGTAAGCGTTAAACGTGAAAGTGTTGGGTCTTCGGTTGGCGCAACGTTTAAAGTCTCAATGTTATAACCACGTTGAGAGAATAAACCCACTAAACGAGAAAGCGCACCTGATTCGTTTTCAACGAGAACGGAAATAATGTGTCTCATTCTGTGCGCTCCCCTTTACCTAACCACATATCTTTCATGGATTGACCCGCAATTTGCATCGGATAAACGTGCTCTGTACGGTCAACCATTACGTTAATGAATACGCATTTGTCATTAATCGCCATCGCTTCTGCAAGCTTAGACTCAAGCTCATCGGCATGGTTAATTTGAATACCAACGTGACCATAAGCTTCCATCAATTTAGGGAAGTCAGGCAATGAGTCAACATAAGAACTTGAGTGACGACCTTCATAATTCATATCTTGCCATTGTTTAACCATACCTAAAGCTTGGTTATTCAAGCATAAGATCTTAACGTTTAAACCATATTGCTTACAGGTAGAAAGCTCTTGGATACACATCTGAATCGATGCTTCACCCGTGATACATACAACCTGTTGATCTGGATAAGCCAGTTTAGCCGCCATAGCATACGGTAAACCTACACCCATAGTACCTAGACCACCAGAGTTCAACCATTGACGTGGACGCTTGTACTTATAGTAGTTCGCGCCAAACATTTGGTGCTGACCTACGTCAGAAGTAATGATCGCATCACCATTGGTCACTTTGTCTAAAGCTTCAACTACTTGTTGCGGCTTCATCGTGCCATCGGTTGGTTTGTCATATTTCAAACCATGAACTTTACGCCATTCATTGATCTGATTCCACCATGCAGCAATCGCTTCAGGGTTTGGCTTGGACACATTTAATTGCTTCAATTGAACCAACATTTCCTGAAGTACAGGTTCAACCGCACCTACAATTGGAATGTGTGCCATGATGGTTTTTGAAATTGTCGCAGGGTCAATGTCAATATGAATGACTTTAGCATTTGGACAGAATTTTGCAGGGTTATTGGTTACACGGTCATCAAAACGCGCACCAATACACAAAATCACATCGGCATTGTGCATGGTCATGTTGGCTTCATACGTACCATGCATGCCCAACATACCAATAAATTGTGGATCATTACCCGGGAACGCGCCCAAGCCCATTAATGTATTGGTTACAGGGAAGCCCAAGATGTGTGCAAGTTCAGTCAATTGCTCAGAAGCATTGCCTTGTACAACACCACCGCCTGAATAAATCACAGGACGTTTGGCATTTAATAGCTCATCAATTGCTTTGCGAATTTGACCTGAGTGACCACGATGCGGCGGTTGATACGAACGCATCTTCACTTTTTCTGGGTATTCGTAAGCAAATTTTTCTGCTGGGTTGGTTGCATCCTTAGGAATATCAACCACCACAGGACCAGGACGACCTGAAGATGCAATATAGAATGCCTTCTTAATCACTGAAGGAATTTCGCTTGCATGACGCACTTGGAAACTGTGTTTTACAATCGGACGTGAAATACCCACCATATCGGTTTCTTGGAAGGCATCTTCACCAATTAAGTGTGTTGCAACCTGACCAGACAAAATCACCATTGGGATTGAGTCCATATAAGCCGTTGCAATTGGAGTTACCGTGTTGGTTGCACCAGGACCTGAAGTCACCAGCACCACACCAGTTTTACCTGTTACGCGCGAGTAGGCATCTGCCATATGACCAGCAGCTTGCTCATGGCGCACAAGGTAATGATTAATTTTGTCTTGTTGAAAGAACGCATCGTAAATATGAAGTACTGCGCCGCCTGGGTATCCAAAAACATGCTCAACGCCTTCGTCCGCCAATGCGCGAACGAGCATTTCACCACCAGATAAAAGTTCCAACGTGATTCACCCTAGTCTTGTCACTGCAAAATGGGAGACACCTGCAGTGTTTTGTTCATTAATTCCTGCACTGTTATAGCACACATATTTCATAGTTTTCATGGCAATAGGAAAAATTTCTGATCTGATTACCGTATAAGCAATATGAGATCTAAAACGTGTTGGGGTAAACACATTTTATAAGCTTTGTTCAGCTTCTCGGCTAGAGAAGTTGCCCATTGCATGACATGACACTTATTCGAAGGGTGATCGATCTAAGGCACATAAAACTAAAGTGTGCATTTTTGTAGTTTACCCGACTAAAGTCAAGTTTAAAAATCGGCTTTTTCTGCTTTATTTATAAACTGGGTATTTTTTACGCTTTGTGTCATCCATCACAATTTAATCCCAAGTCCAATATTTCCATATAAAACAAATAATTTCAGAGATTTGCTGAATTTTTTATAATTTTTTCATATCACATACATAAAAATAAAGAATGAATTAAAAAATATATAAATCGCTTGGTTATGATTCACCAACGCATTTCAGCTTATTTTAACTTGCAAATAGACAAGTCAATGCTCCAATTTTAAATAGGCGATATTGCAGATAAAAATCATCAAAAAATTGTCAATAAATCCTAGCTTCACGGGGAATTATTGCTAAAATTTAGCCAACATGATTTTTTGTAATTGGTTTTTCTGCCATTTACCTTTTTTGCTCAGGACTTCCAAACATGAAAACGCCAATGATCCGCTTGAGTTGTCTTTCTGCAAGCTTGATTCTAATTTTTGCCACTAGCTCAGTTTCTGCAAAACAATATTACAAGTGGGTCGATGCAAATGGATCAACCCATTACACCACGACACCACCACCAAAAACAGCCAAGAAAAAAGGTAAAGTCGATACCTACGGCTGGAAAAATTCAGCACCTACTGTTGCCATTCCTGCAAATTCTACTGCGAACCCTGAGCCTACTGCTGCAAATGCAACAAACCAACAAGCGACACCAACCACAAATCATCCTGCAGGAAATCCAGCCATGGATCAGCAACAACGTGAAGCCAATGCAGCTTTAAATCAGGCACAACAAGAACGTGCCAACCCACAAGTTTTTTAAGTTTTAAGCCATAAAGTACGACTCGCTTAAATTTTCCTGCACAATCCAACGCGCAAAATTCAATTTAGCTGCATTTTGCGCTATGCTGTGTGACACACTTTTTTTAACCGTTTATTCCTGATTTAACCTTATGACTACTCACATTGACCCTGAATATCAAGCCAGTGCGATTGAACCCCAAGTCCAAAGCGACTGGGAATCTCGTAAAGCCTTTAAAGTTGCCGACACAGTCGAAGGTCCACATCGTTATATCCTCTCGATGTTCCCTTACCCAAGCGGCAAACTGCACATGGGTCACGTGCGTAACTACACCATTGGTGATGTAATTAGCCGTTTTCACCGTTTAAAAGGTGAAACAGTCTTACAACCTATGGGTTGGGATGCTTTTGGTTTACCTGCAGAAAACGCAGCGATTGCGCATCAGGTTGCCCCAGCTAAATGGACTTTTGAAAATATCGCCTACATGCGCGACCAATTGAAAAAACTAGGTTTGGCAATAGATTGGGATCGTGAATTTGCCACTTGTACTCCAGAGTATTACCACTGGGAACAATGGTTATTCGTGCAACTGTATAAAAAAGGGTTAATTTATCGCAAACTCTCGACAGTCAACTGGGACCCTGTCGATCAAACAGTTTTGGCCAATGAACAGGTCGAAAATGGCCGTGGTTGGCGTTCAGGTGCATTGGTAGAAAAACGCGATATTCCAATGTACTACTTCCGCATTACCGATTATGCCCAAGAATTATTAGACGATTTAGAAACTTTAAAAGATGGCTGGCCACAGCAAGTCTTGACCATGCAACGCAACTGGATTGGGCGTTCGCAAGGGATGGAAATCACATTCCCATCGGCAAATCCTGAAATTTATGCAGATGATCTGACTGTATTTACAACGCGTGCTGACACGTTAATGGGTGCAACTTATGTGGCTGTTGCTGCAGAACATCCTATGGCGTTAAAAGCAGCAGAAAACAATGCACAATTAAAAGCCTTTATTGAAGAATGCCGCATGGGTTCTGTGGCAGAAGCTGACCTTGCCACTGCCGAGAAAAAAGGCATGGCGACTGGCTTATTTGTGAAGCATCCAGTAACAGGTAAAGAATTACCTGTGTGGATTGCCAACTATGTGTTGATGTCTTACGGTTCTGGCGCGGTGATGGCTGTACCTTCACACGATGAGCGCGATTTTGAGTTTGCCAACAAATTCCAATTGCCAATTATTCAGGTGATTGATGCCAAAGGTGCAGACGATGCGGACTTTGACACAACCCAATGGCAAGAATGGTACGGTTCTAAAGAAGGTAAACTGGTCAATTCAGGCGAATTTGATGGTTTAGATTTCCAAGCGGCTTTTGATGCGCTTTTAGCGAAATTAGAGCCACAAGGCTTAGCCAATGTAAAAGTACAATTCCGCTTACGTGACTGGGGTGTTTCACGCCAACGTTACTGGGGTTGTCCAATTCCAATGATCAACTGTGAAAAATGTGGACAAGTTCCAGTTCCAGAAGATCAGCTTCCTGTCATTTTACCTACTGATGTTGTGCCAGATGGCTCAGGCAACCCGTTAAATAAAATGCCTGAATTCTATCAAACCACTTGCCCTTGCTGTGGTGGCGAAGCACGTCGTGAAACTGATACCTTAGATACTTTTGTAGAATCATCTTGGTATTACGCACGTTATGCATCTCCAGATTTTACGGGCGGTATGGTCAAGCCCGAAGCTGCACAAACTTGGTTACCAGTTAATCAATATATTGGTGGTGTAGAACACGCCATCTTGCACTTGTTGTACGCACGTTTCTTCCACAAACTTATGCGTGATGAAGGCGTGGTACAAGGCAATGAACCATTTACCAACTTACTGACCCAAGGTATGGTCTTGGCTGACACCTTCTATCGCGAAGCAGAAAGCGGCAAGAAAACTTGGTTCAACCCTGCCGATATTGAGCTTGAAAAAGACGAAAAAGGTCGTGTTCTTTCTGCAAAATACATGGGCGATGGTCAAGCTGTGATTGTTGGCGGTCAGGAAAAAATGTCGAAATCGAAAAATAACGGTATCGACCCGCAAGCCATTATTGACCAATACGGCGCAGATACTGCACGTGTGTTTATGATGTTCGCTGCACCACCTGATCAGTCTTTAGAATGGTCAGATGCAGGTGTTGAAGGTGCGAACCGCTTCTTAAAACGTGTTTGGCGTTTGGCGGCAGGTTTCCTTGAAAAAGGCAGCAATGCAACTGCAATAGACAGCAGCAAACTTGCTACAGCAGCACAAGACTTACGTCGCAAAACCCATGAAACCATTCAAAAAGTGGGCGATGATATTGAGCGTCGTCATGCGTTCAACACTGCAATTGCAGCATTGATGGAACTCTTGAATGCTTGCAACAAGTTTGAAGCGCAGAACGAACAAGACCTTGCGGTTGAACGTGAAGCAATTGTGACGTTATTGACCTTGCTTGCGCCATTTGCACCACACTTGAGCCAAACCTTGTTGGCAGAGTTCGGAATTGAATTAACCTCCACCCTATTCCCTGTGGTCGATGAGTCTGCATTAACCCGCAATACTCAAACGATTGTGGTGCAGGTAAATGGTAAATTACGTGGCAAGCTTGATGTAGCAGTAGATGCATCTAAAGAAGACATTCTTGCACTTGCCAAAGCCTTACCTGAAGTACAACCATTCTTGACTGGGCCAACCAAGAAAGAAATTGTGGTACCGAATAAGTTAGTGAATTTGGTGGTTTAAGTCCTTACTAACCCTCTCCTTTCAGGAGAGGGCTAGGGAGAGGTAAATATATAACCCCTCATCCTCTTGCGGAATATATTCCTCATCCTGAGCCACATGTGGCGCAAGAGAAGGAACTTTCTGAAGGAATTAAAACAATTTCCAAACAAAGCCCGTTGTCAGTCAATGGGCTTTGCACCTACAATCAAGATCTTCTCAACTTCCGCTTTTAAACTTTCAAGAATATTACAGAGGACAGCACATGCACTTTAGCCAACGTCTAGCAGTCATTGTTTTAACTTGTGGACTCAGTGCTGGCTTAGTCGGCTGTGGTTTTCATCTTAAAGGCACCAATCCAAGCATTGCACCTGTGGCTTATTCAAAAATGAGTCTGGCTTTACCGAGCAATGCTGAAGAATTAGAAGAAAAACTTTCCATTCACATGGGTACAGCGGGCGTACAACTCAGCAATGACCCTAATGCCTATGTACTGCGTGTACTTGACTATACGCCACGTCGCTTGGAATTGAATGGCAAACTGGTAGAAACCTTATTACGTTTGAGTGTGACTTTCCGTATTGAAGATGCGCAAGGCAACCCGATCACCGAACCTCGTACCGTCATGGCAACGCGCAGTTATCAATACGATGTCGCAACTGTGAATACCGATGATCAGGAACAAAAATTCTTAAAAGAAGTCATTATTGATGATGTAGCACAGCAAATTGTGCGTCAAATTTCATCTAATCGTTTACCTTTGGTCAACCCACCTGTGTATTCAAACCCTAAATAAGTTTTCGAGTGCGAATTTTTTATGAAACTTGACTATCTACAAGCCCTCAAACGTGTCGATGAAGCACGTGGCGTATGGATTTTGCATGGTCAAGAACCCTTACTCGAACAAAACTTGCTGGATGCTTTTCGTGCCAGTTGGCAAAAACAGGATATTGAACGTCAGCGTTATGATTTAAATAGCGTTAGTGATTGGAAAAATGTATTCAATGCCTTAAACAGTCTGTCACTGTTTTCGAGTCAATTGGCGGTTGAAGTACACGGCAATATCAAGCCCGATGCCAGCACACTAAAACAACTGAAAAGTTATATTCAGCACAATGAACAAAACTTGCTGTTGGTAGTGATGCCAAAACAGGACAGCAATAGCCTGAAATCCAGTTTTTTTCAGTTGATTGATGCCAATGGGGTCAATGTTGCACTCACGGCGAATTATCCTAAAGATCGGCAGCTGATTTTAGGTTTGGAAGCAGAAAAGCTTGGCATCCAATTGGGACATGATGCGTGGCAATGGTTGGAACAACATCATGAACACAACCTTTTGGCTGCCAAAAATAGCTTAATGCGGGTCAGTGACACCTTTCCTGAAATTCAGCAGATTCAGATTGAACATTTACATGCCTGTTTACAAGATCAATCTCGTTATAGCACTTATGATTTAAACGATGCTTTACTGGCAGGAAATCTGGCGCAAGCCATGAAAATTTTTCAATACCTCATGGCTTCGGGTGAAGCCATGAGTTTAATTTTGTGGAGCATCAGCAAAGAAATGCGCCTGCTGATGCAATTATTTGAACAACCACAAAATGCTTTGCAACTGGGTATTTGGAAAAACAAAGTCAGTGTTTACCAGCAAGCTTTGCGACGTTTAAATCCAAATAGTTTCTTGCAATGGCCCGCCCTATTATTGCGTATTGATGCCGCCATCAAAGGGATGTCCAAGGAAAACCCTGAACATTTGGTGCTACAAGCCATTACAGAACTCTGTGGTAAAACGCTGTTTGCTTCTCACTCGGCTTAATTAAGCAGACTTCATCAAATAATTTTTAAAATCATCTGCTTTTCAGAGGATTAGCTAAAGAAACGTGCAAACCAACTTTTGCCTTTTTTCTGTTCCTGTGAACGCAAATAATGCAGCATATTGTCGCGTACCGCATCGACATAATCCTGATCATCATGCTGAATATGGTTAATCAACCATTTAGACAACAAACGATACAAATCATGTTCTACCGATTCGCCATTGGCAAAACGCTGACGGCAATCATTCAAACGCTTCACAAAGAGTTCGTGAATACCACGATGTGATGGTAAGTATTGATAATTGACCTGTGACAACAAGTTTTCTTCAAAGCTAAAATGCGATTGCGTATAGTCAATCAAGTCATCCAAGACTTCTTTGATTTGCTCCCGCGCACCTGTCGCCCGAATTTTTTCCAGCGCATTAATATAGTCCAGAATTTGTCGATGTTGATTGTCAATCACATCAATTCCGATATTAAATTTCTCACTCCACTCCATGATTTACCCCTCAGATTTTTTGCTTAAAGTCATGTTTTATTGCATCGTCCCGATGCCGTATTATCCTAATGATTAAATCCATAATTATTTTATGGAATTTGATACTAGCTGCTTTTAATTCTTAAATCCATATAGAAAATAAGGTTTTTTAAGCAACTTAGACCATAGTTGTATTTTTCAGCATTTATCATAAAAATTCATAAAATTATCATAGAGATGAAACAAACTACCCCCACCTCGTTAACAGATGCTATTTTCACTTTTTTTATGGATGTAATACCGTACTCAGACTGTATTAAATCTAGCTCAAACCACTAATAAATAATTCTCATTTGCAGTTTCTTCAAAAAATTCACGATTTATCCTTATTTCACTTCTATAATCCTTTTAATTTCTTTTTCTGTTTTTTGACTCATGCCAAAAATAAAATCGACCAAACTTATTGCGGGAATTATCATTGCGCTGATGCTGGCATTTGCCGCTTGGTATTTTTTAAAACCCAAAGAACAACAACCGCAATACATTACTGCCGAAGTGAGCCGTGGAGATATTGAAAGTGCGGTGTTGGCAACAGGCGTACTTGAAGCCACCAAAATGGTCAGTGTTGGTGCGCAAGTTTCAGGTCAAGTCAAAAAAATGTATGTTCAGTTAGGCGATCAAGTCAAACAAGGACAGTTGATTGCCCAAATTGACTCCGTACGACAGGAAAATGAGTTTAAAACAGCGCAGGCCAGTATTAAAAACCAACAGGCACAATTGGCGGTTCGACAAGCCAATCTCGCCAAAGTCGCAGCAGAATATCAGCGTCAACAAGCCATGTATGCGCAAGATGCGACCTCACGTGCCGAACTTGAAACTGCCTTAGCCAACTATAAAACTGCACAAGCAGAAATTGCTGCCATTAATGCTCAAATTGAACAGTCACGCCTAACTTTAGACACGTCTAAAGAAAATTTAGGTTATACCCGTATTCTTGCCCCAATGGATGGCACTGTCGTTGCAATTGTGACCGAAGAAGGTCAAACCGTGAACGCCAATCAAAGTGCGCCCACGATTGTTAAATTAGCCAAACTTGACACCATGACTGTAAAAGCAGAAATTTCTGAAGCGGATGTAATGAAGGTCGAAGAGGGACAAACGGTCTATTTCACCACCTTGGGCAACAGTGAGAAAAAACATTACGCTACTTTACGTCAGGTAGAACCTGCACCCAAATCCATCAATACCGAAAGCAATAACAACACCTCATCATCTTCAAGTTCTGCCGTGTACTACAACGCTTTATTTGACGTACCAAATGAAGACGGCAAGCTACGCATCAATATGACCGCACAAGTGTCCATTGTTTTGGCAGAAGCGCGCAATGTGCTGACCATTCCTGCTGCTGCGGTGCAAGGTGCAAACCGTTCACGCAGTCGTGGCAACAGCAATAATTCTGACAGCAACGCACGTGCTGAGCGCGACAATACCGATGCCAGTTCTGCCAAACGCCCTGCCCGTTTGGAATTGACTGCCAATGAAAAAGCCTTGATTGATCAAGGTAAAGCCTCTTTAGGCATGGTACGTGTACTGCAAGCCGATGGCTCAGCTCGACCTCAATCGGTATTGCTTGGCTTAAATAACCGTGCAACAGTACAAGTCATTCGTGGCTTAAAACTGGGCGATCAAGTCATTATTGCCGATGGCTCCGATACCTCAAACGATGCGGCGAAGCGTGGTGGTCGTGTTGGCCCATCAGTGAGAATGTAAGATGAGTCAGTCACAACCTCTGTTAGAGGTCACCAATCTGACCCGTGAATTCCCTGCGGGTGAATCTACAGTGCAGATTCTCAAAGGCATTGACCTGAAGATCTACCCAGGTGAATTGGTTGCCATTGTAGGTCAGTCGGGTTCGGGGAAATCCACTCTCATGAATATTTTGGGCTGTCTGGATCAACCCACCACGGGCAGCTATAAAGTCAAAGGACGTGAAACCCGACAACTTGAAGCCGATGAACTGGCACAGCTACGTCGTGAATATTTTGGTTTTATTTTCCAGCGCTATCACTTATTGGGTGATTTAAGCGCTGCGGGCAACGTCGAAGTGCCTGCAATTTATGCAGGTGCCGATGTTGAAGAACGACAAGCACGCGCGACTGCGCTGCTCAGTGACTTAGGTCTAGCCGATAAAACCCAAAACCGCCCAAGTCAGCTTTCAGGTGGACAACAACAACGTGTGTCCATTGCACGTGCCTTGATGAATGGTGGCGATGTGATTCTTGCCGATGAACCCACAGGTGCACTCGACAAGAATAGCGGTATTGAAGTGATGCGGATTTTACGTGAGCTAAATGCTAAAGGTCACACCATCATCTTGGTCACACATGACCATAATGTCGCTAAAAATGCCACACGGATTATTGAAATCAGTGATGGTCTTATTATTTCTGATCAGCCCAACACACCTGCCAATCAGGATGATATTGCCCAACAAACCTTGCAACATCCGCCACAAAAAAGAACTTCAGCTTGGCGTTCTGTATTTGATCGTTTAGGTGAAGCGTTCCGCATGGCGATACTGGCCATGAATGCGCATCGCATGCGTACCTTTTTAACCATGCTCGGCATTATTATCGGGATCGCTTCGGTTGTATCTGTTGTGGCACTCGGCAATGGTTCACAGAAACAAATTTTAGAGAACATCAGCAGTTTAGGTACCAACACCATCACCGTATTTCAGGGGCGTGGTTTTGGCGATACCTCGCGCTCATCGCAGCTTAAAACCCTGATTCCTGCCGATGCCGATGCTTTGGCAGAACAGCCTTATGTAGATGGCGTCAGCCCATCGGTCAATAGCAACGTCACAGTACGCTTTAAAGACACCGAGGCTTCTGCCACAATCAATGGTGTGAGTGAAGACTTTTTCTATGTACGCGGCATGAATTTCCAGTCGGGTCAGCCTTTTGACAAACACAGCGTACTGGAACAAGCGCAAGATGTGGTGATTGATCACAATACCAAAAATACTTTCTTTAGTGATGGCAGCAACCCAGTTGGGCAAGTGATTTTATTGGGCAGTGTACCCAGCCGTATTATTGGCGTGGTCGAAGAACAAAAAAGCATGATGGGCAATGCCGACAGCTTAAATGTGTATTTGCCTTACTCTACGGTAATGAGTCGCATGCTCGGTCAAAGCCATGTGCGCAGCATTATTGTACGAGTCAAAGATGAATATCCAAGTGCTGCAGCAGAAAATGCCATTCTGAGTCTATTGGTACAGCGTCATGGTGCGCAGGATGTATTTACTCAAAATGCCGACAGTATTCGCGAAACCATTCAGCAAACTACCGCCACCATGACCCTACTGGTTTCTGCTATTGCAGTGATTTCACTGGTGGTCGGTGGAATTGGTGTAATGAACATCATGTTGGTCTCTGTCACAGAACGTACCCAAGAAATTGGGGTACGCATGGCAGTCGGCGCACGACAAAGCGATATTTTGCAGCAATTTTTAATTGAAGCCATTTTGGTGTGTATTTTAGGCGGTGTACTTGGCGTCTTACTCGCACTCGGAATTGGTCAGTTGATTAACCATGTGGCAGGCGGAACCTTTCAAATGGCGTACTCCACCACCTCGATTGTAGCCGCTTTTGTCTGTTCAAGCCTGATTGGAATTGTGTTCGGTTTTATTCCTGCACGTAATGCTGCCCAACTGAACCCTGTCGATGCGCTATCTAGAGAATAAGGAATTAGAGTAAGGAATGATGATGCGATTTAACCAGAAGTCACGACAATTCAGCCAACTCGTCACTGCGCTTTTTCTTGGCAGCAGCTTAGTGGGTTGTGCAGCCGTAGTCAAAACACCTTATCAGGCACCTGCTGTAAATATTCCTCAACAGTTTGAGCAGCAGCAAAAAAGCCAGCAAGTCCTTGCACAACTAAATACAGACCGTTGGTGGACACTCTTTCACGATGCTGCTTTAAATCAATTGGTTGAACAAGTCTTGGCGCGTAACAGTGACCTCGCGGTTGCAGGACTGAATTTACAACAAGCCAGATTACAAGCAAAACAAAGCCAAAGTCAGCAAGGTGTCCGGATTGGCAATGCAGGTATTTCTACAGGGCATCAATTTAGTTTAGAGGGCAATGGTGATACAGCGCGTGGGATTTCGCTGAATTATCCCGGACTGAGCTATGAATTGGACTTATTCGGTAAACTTGCCAATCAGACTGAAGCTGCACGTTGGGAAGCCTTAGCCACCGAACAAGACTTACAAGCCACCGCACAAAGCCTGATTGCAACCACTGCCAATTTATATTGGCAATTGGGTTATTTAAATGAACGCTATGTTGTCGCACAACAAAACCTTGCCAGTACGCAAAAAACGTATCAATTGGTCAGTGCGCAATATCGCGCGGGTGCAGTTTCAGGATTGGATTTAAACCAAGCCGAACAAGCCCTGCAAAGTCAAAAATCAACCTTGAGCCAAATTGCACAGCAAAAAGTTGAAACACGCACCGCCTTGGCAGTTTTACTGCATCAACCTGTGCAAATGTTGAATATCAATGAACCACAGAGTTTAGCCGCTGTTCGTTTACCGAATATTACTGCTGGCTTACCTGCAGAACTGCTGTCACGTCGTCCCGACTTACGTGCAGCCGAATTACGTTTACGTAAAGCCTTGGCCAATAAAGATGCCAATCGAGCCAGTTATTACCCATCCATCAGTCTTACAGGCACACTCAGTACAGGTGTCGGTACAGGCGCGCATACCTCTTTAAGCGATGCCCTAAAAAACCCAATTGCCACTTTAGGTGCAGGTTTAACCCTGCCATTTTTGCAATGGAATGATATGCAGCGCGATCTAAAAGTGAATGCTTTGGAATATGAAAAAGCCATTGTGCAATATCGACAAACTTTATATAAAGCCTTTGCCGATGTCGAAAATGCACTGTCAGCACGAACCGCGCTGAATCAACAAGTCGCGCTGCAAAGCCGCAATTTAGCACTGGCAGAGAAAACTGAACGCTTAACTGAGGTGCGTTATCGGCATGGTGCGATTGCCTTAAAAAACCTGCTAGATGCACAAGAAACCACCCGCAATGCACGTTTAAGTTTATTGCAGACCAAGCAAAACCAATACAACGCCTATGTGACTTTATTGCAAGCGTTGGGTGGTAGTCCGATTCAAAACATTCAATAATGCAAGAGTTGATCTAAATTGATCACGATAAAAAAAGCCTGTGGATGATTTTAAACATCCACAGGCTTTTGCTTGCTTTGTATATAAACTTTGAAATTAAGTTTTCTCAGATAATAACGCTTCTTTACTTAATACTTGATGGCTACTGGTCGCAATTGGCAAACTGACTTTAAAAGTCGTTCCCACACCTTCTTTCGATTCCACCACAATTTGCCCGTGGTTCAAATCGACAAAACGCTTACACAACACCAAACCTAAACCAATACCCTTTTCACCTGCAGTGCCTTTAAAACTAACAGTAAGTTTAGGCTCGAACAGCGTTTCGAGTTGTTGTGCAGTCATGCCCAAACCCGTATCTTGAATATAAATATCCACACTGGTTTCTGTTTGCTCTGCACGTAAAATGACTTTGCCTGTGCCATCGGTAAAGGTAAATTTCAGCGCATTCGACACCAAATTTTGAATCACCGAGGTAATCATATTGATGTCGGCATAAACTTTAATGCCTTCTTCAACTTGATCAATCAGTTCAATATTTTTCTTGATTGCCAAACTTTTCAACACATCGCAAACAATTTTGGTCGATTGCTTTAACTCAAAATTAATTGGGTGATACACAAAGCGTCCACCCTCTGCCATCGCCCAATTCAATAAACTTTCTAGCAAGTTATAGGTCGATTGTGCTGTGTCGAATAAATAGTCGGCAATATTTTGAATACTAGAATCATCCAAAGTTTCGCGCTCTTGCGCTAAAACTTCCGAAAACCCCAATAAGCCATGAAATGGCGCGCGCAAATCATGCGCAATAATTTGGAAAAATTTAGTTTTACTAAAATTCAATGCAGACTGCTGTTCATACAGTTCTTTTAAGCTTGCATAATCAACTTTTAATTCAATATAACGCACCAAACCTGCAGCAAACTCCGCGACTGTCGGCAAAGCACCTAAACTAAACGCTTCTTCACGATGATCAAATAACAACAACTGCCCAATCGACTCGCCATCGGTTTTGAGTAAATCCAGTGCGATTAGGCGCGCGGCTTCTATCCCCAAACTTGCGATGTGCTGCACAAAATTTGCATATTGAGGATGTTGAGGTTCAATCAGTTGCTGACCTTGAAAGAAAGCGTCTAACCGTGCGTTTGGGTTGGCACGAAAGGCTTTAAAAACTTGATTGGTGGAATACCAGATGTACGGCTCATTTTTAAAAGTCAAAATGGCATGATCTACTTGCAGCATTTGACGGGCAAACTTCAAAAAACCATCAATTTGGTTACTTGGCGTATGTACACCCAATAATAACGAGAGTGTGCAAGCACTGAGTTGCTCCGTTTCAGGACCAATTTCCAGCAACTGTATTTTCATTTTTGCCTCGTTAATTAAAGTGTGCCGCGCCTATGAATTATTTTGTCTACAAAACTCATCCACTGAATTCAGAGTTAACCTACAAACTTTAACACAAAACACAAGCTTTCAAACTAATTTAAAAACTGCGTAACAACTCGGCATTTCTTCTTTACTACTTGATTTTTTCATCTATGGATTAACAAGGGTTTAGCTCACGCTTGATTATGATTTTTGATGGATCAAACGGTGCTACAAACCCGCTAAAAAATACGCTTATTTTTGTAAAATTTGGACCATAAAAATAGATCTAAACTTTTAAAATATAAATCAGGCTTTTTATCTGTAGATTTCCCTCCGTTTTTGAAGAAAATCTCAACTTCTATACAAGAGTTTACATTGCATCACACTGTAAAAAATAGAAGCAACATATTGATAAACATATAAAATAAATAGAATAAATATATCCACCTATCATTTTCATCGGTTATTTATCAAACATTCGACTTAAGTCGAACCCTCAACTGGTTAATTTATAATAAAATATACATATATTTTTGATGTCATATCTTCATCATACGATTTGATTAGTATTTCAACACTAAATACTCAAGGCGATTTTTAGGTTTAAATAGGCTCGTTTTTACATTAAGCCGTGTCTTGATTCGCACAAATGCGACACATCATTTCGTAGCGAAATGGCGTCATCACTGTAATTACGTTGACTGAAATGCATAGAGAGTCGATACTCTCAAGGTTAAATTAGGCAAATCGGTTCGCAGGGGCTGAGTCATCATCTCGCTCCTAAAAAACTCAATCAAAGCAAGGGGCTATATATGGCTGGTGGAAAGTCAAAAATCATTTACACACTGACCGATGAGGCGCCATTGTTGGCGACCTACTCTCTACTGCCGATCATTGAGACCTTTACTAAGCCTGCTGGCATCGAGATTGTCAAGAGTGATATCTCTGTAGCAGCACGCGTACTCTCTGAATTCTCGGAATACCTAAGCGAAGAACAGAAGGTAGCCGACAACCTCGCAGAGCTTGGACGTCTCACGCAAGATCCAGATACCAATATCATCAAACTTCCAAACATCAGTGCTTCAGTTGCTCAGTTAGTTGCATGTATCAAGGAATTACAAGCAAAAGGCTATGCAATTCCTGACTATCCTGAAAATGAAAATACTGCAGAAGATAAAGCTTTACTCGCTCGTTTTGGCAAATGCTTAGGCTCAGCAGTAAACCCTGTATTACGTGAAGGTAACTCTGACCGTCGTGCACCTGCTGCAGTGAAAAACTATGCAAAAAAACACCCTCACTCTATGGGTGAATGGAAGCAATGGTCACAAACTCACGTTTCACACATGGATGAAGGTGACTTCTACCATGGCGAAAAATCAATGACGCTTGACCGCGCACGTAACGTAAAAATGGAACTCATCACTCATTCTGGTGAAACCATTGTATTGAAAGAAAAAGTAGCGTTACTTGATGGCGAAATCATCGATTCTATGTTCATGAGCAAGAAAGCGCTTTGCGACTTCTATGAAAAAGAATTGGATGATTGTAAAGAAGCAGGCATTTTGTTCTCTTTACACGTAAAAGCGACCATGATGAAAGTTTCACACCCGATTGTATTCGGTCACTGTGTGAAAATTTACTATAAAGAAGCGTTTGAAAAACACGGTAAATTGTTTGAAGAACTTGGCATTAACGTCAACAACGGTATGGCAGGTCTTTATGAAAAGATCGAAACCTTACCAACTTCTTTACGTGAAGAAATCATCGAAGATTTACACGCATGCCAAGAACACCGCCCTGCACTTGCAATGGTGGATTCTGCAAAAGGCATCACCAACTTCCACTCTCCAAACGACGTAATTGTAGATGCTTCTATGCCTGCAATGATTCGTGGTGGCGGTAAAATGTGGGGTGCTGACGGTAAACCTTACGACTGTAAAGCAGTAATGCCTGAATCTACTTTCGCGCGTATTTACCAAGAAATGATCAATTTCTGTAAGTGGAATGGTAACTTCGACCCACGTACGATGGGTACTGTGCCAAACGTAGGTTTGATGGCGCAAAAAGCTGAAGAATACGGCTCACACGACAAGACTTTTGAAGTTCCTGCTGCAGGTGTTGCAAACATCACCGACATTGACACGGGTGAAGTGTTGATGACTCAAAACGTAGAAGAAGGCGACATCTGGCGTATGTGTCAGGTGAAAGATGCACCTATTCGCGACTGGGTTAAACTTGCAGTAACACGTGCACGTAACTCTGGTATGCCAGCAATTTTCTGGTTAGACCCGTACCGTCCACACGAAAACGAAGTGATCAAGAAAGTTCAAAAATACTTAAAAGATCACGACACGACTGGTTTAGATATTCAAATCATGTCACAAGTTCGTGCGATGCGTTATACACTTGAGCGTGTTGCGCGTGGTTTAGACACCATTTCTGTAACAGGTAACATCTTACGTGACTACCTCACTGACTTGTTCCCAATTATGGAGCTTGGTACTTCTGCGAAAATGTTATCTATCGTTCCGTTAATGGCGGGTGGTGGTATGTACGAAACTGGTGCGGGTGGTTCTGCGCCTAAACACGTACAACAACTTGTTGAAGAAAACCACTTACGTTGGGATTCATTAGGTGAGTTCCTTGCGCTTGCTGCTTCTTTAGAAGAAATGGGTATTAAAGAAGATAATACTCGTGCGAAATTACTTGCATCAACTCTTGATCAAGCGACCAGCAAATTACTTGATAACGACAAGTCTCCATCACGTCGTACTGGCGAACTGGACAACCGTGGCAGCCACTTCTACTTGGCAAAATTCTGGGCAGAAGCACTTGCTGCTCAAGATGAAGATGCTGAGTTGAAAGCGAAGTTTGCACCACTTGCACAAGCTTTAGCTGCAAACGAAGACAAAATTGTTGCTGAACTTGCGGAAGTACAAGGTAAATCGGTTGATATCGGTGGTTACTACGCAGTAGATCAAGCTAAAGTGAATGCAGTAATGCGTCCAAGCGCAACATTCAATGCTGCACTTGATGCAGCTCAATAAGATGATGCAAAACTAACCTAAGTTAGTGATGTAAAAAACCAGCGCTTCGGCGCTGGTTTTTTTACACCCTCATTTATATAGTGTTATGACAACTATTTCATTTTATGCTTAGATCTAAATTTTATGAATGTGAGTTATCAAAGGTTAGGATTTTTCATTCAACTATAGCCATAAAATAAGGAAAACCTAAAATGGCAAATTCATGGGGAATACCAAAGCACATAGAAGATGCGGTCTCGGAGCGAGACCTGTGCTGTGTATATTGCGGCAAAAAGTTTGGCACTGAAAGGGCTAATAAGAAGTCTTGGGAACACATTATCAACGATATAAGAATAACAACCTTATCCAATATTGCATTGTGCTGTGTTGGCTGCAATGCATCTAAAGGCAATAAAGACTTAGCAACTTGGCTCCATTCTGAGAATGCTCGAAAAAGAGGCGTCACCACTGAGACAATTGCAGATGTCATCAAAGTAGCTTTAGATAGTGAATAAAGCTTTTAAGTACTACAAGCCCTATAAGACACCCGATCAATCACATTTGATTATTGTATTGATCTAATAATTTAAGCTTAGCATCTGATTCCACCATGAGTACCAATGAAAAATCAGGTACTCATTTGGGTACTCATTTTCCAAAGTGACCACCTGAATTGTGGCTAATGGAATCATTAAGACTGGAGCTAAAAAATGGCACAACCCATTAATATACAGACAATAAAAAAGCCCCCAAGTCTTAATATGCTTGAGGGCTTTTCCTTTATATGGTCCCGAGGGTCGGACTCGAACCGACACGTCATCTCTGACAGCGGATTTTGAGTCCGCCGCGTCTACCAATTTCACCACCTCGGGTAGGTGTTGATGGGTATAATAAACTTTTTTGACAGCTTGTCAACGCAAGTTTTTTGCAATTGTTTAAAATTAAATCAGCTGTCATTTTTTTGATTTATAATCGACCAATTTCATCCATAAAACCTAAAAAAGCATATACTAGGCGCAGTTTTCCCAGTGTTCTAACTTGTTTTTATCATGCAGCTTTCTGACTTTAATTTTAATCTCCCCGATGAACTCATTGCTCGTTACCCACTAGCAAGTCGTAGCGCCTCTCGTCTGCTGCATCTTGATGCTCAAGGTCAGTATCATGACCATCAATTTACCGACCTACTGAATTTACTCGAAGCGGGCGATTTACTGGTACTTAACGATACCAAAGTCATGAAAGCGCGTCTTAAAGGTAAACGTGCCACAGGCGGTGCAGTGGAAGTCTTGGTAGAACGTCTGCAAGATCAATTTATTGCCCATTGCCATATTAAAGCCAGCAACTCACCAAAAGCAGGTGCAGAACTGTTTATTGGGCCTGATGCTGTAAAAGTGACCGTACAAGGTCGCCATGAAAACTTATTTATTGTCGAGTTTTCGCAGCCTATTTTAGACGTATTGGATGCCTACGGTCAGTTGCCGATTCCACCCTACTTTAACCGCGAAGCAGAAGCGATTGATACCGAGCGTTATCAAACCGTATTTAACGACCCAACAAAACTCGCTAGTGTTGCCGCACCCACTGCCAGCTTGCACTTTGATGAAGCCTTACTGCAACAGCTAGCAGATAAAGGCATTCAAAAAACCTTTGTGACCTTGCATGTGGGCGCAGGCACATTCCTGCCTGTACGTACCGATGATATTGCCAATCACATCATGCACAGTGAATGGTGTGAAGTTTCTGAAGCTGCCGTAGCGCTGATTCGTGAAACCAAAGCACGAGGT
The DNA here is from genome assembly GCF_013418125.1 of Acinetobacter sp. YH12205. Taxonomy (NCBI): domain Bacteria; kingdom Pseudomonadati; phylum Pseudomonadota; class Gammaproteobacteria; order Moraxellales; family Moraxellaceae; genus Acinetobacter; species Acinetobacter sp. YH12205. The sequence continues at coordinate 133,264 of NZ_VPCQ01000001.1, forward strand.
AATAAAGTTATTTCAGTGGGTACAACTGCTACCCGTGCCGTGGAAAGTGCAGCTCAAGCCCATTCAGGCGAACTTGCGGCTTGGTCGGGTGATACGCAAATTTTTATTTACCCAGGTTATCAGTTTAAAGTGGTGGATCGTCTAATCACCAATTTCCACTTGCCTGAATCCACCTTATTAATGTTGGTATCTGCGCTTTCAAGCCGTGAAAATGTCATGCAGGCGTATCAACATGCTGTGGCGGAACGCTATCGTTTCTTTAGCTATGGCGATGCCATGCTGATTGATCAAGCTCAGACTTAATTTTCAAACTGTAAAAGAAACCGCCATGCCGCTCGATTCCGTGCAACACTCCATTCATATTCGACGCAAGAAGAATCAACGGGTATTTCGTAATATCGCGCGGTTATGGGATATTGGAAAAAAAGCACAAAGCCATCAAGATATTTTAGATGGCTTACACCCTTGGCAAGATGACATCACCCTCAAGTTTGAAAATGTTTTGCCTGTCCTGCTTGGCATTATAGGTGTGTTGTTCTGTTTATTGCTCTTGATTCAACCGAGTAATATTTGGCTGCAATTCTGCTTGCTGATTGGGTTAGGCTGTATCTTCTGGGCATTTATTACCTATGAACAAGACGACCCCATTGAAGAAGTCATCACTTTTTTAGAACAAGAAAGCATTGCTCAACGCTATCAACTGGCATGGCAGCAACCACCGCAACATCTTGCCCGAACCCTACAACCCGTTTATTTGATTGCCCATTTAAAAAGTCTGTTCCCTTTATTTAATTTGGGGAATCTGTCCAATGAAATTCGCCGCTACGCCAGTACAGTTTGGCAAGATCAACAAGGCAAGCAGCATCAGGTTTTGGTATTTGAATATCGCTATGTCAGTGAAACCCGCATTAAAGATCAAAATGGCAATGACTACAAAGTACGTGAAGTGGTGCGACATTTATCGGGCGTATTTGTCTTTGATGTGCAGCTACAAGGTTTAGCCGTTACCTCAAACAATAAAACCTTTGGTGCGCCTTATCATGTGCCGTGGCATACCAGTGACATTCGCCTGAATCAAAAACTCAACTTTTTTGGCAGTGATGCAATTCAACTGGCGCGTACGCTCAGCCCTGCAATGGTGTTAAAACTGGATGATTTTTTTCAGCATCAGCAAGGTGATTTGTTATTTCACCCTGAGCGGAACACGCTCTGTTTTTTAGGTAATCGCAACTTGTTTGAAATTTCCAGTAAAGCAAAAAATATTCAAGATATTTCCGCATTGCGTGGACACTTACGCACTTTTAAATTACCTTATTTAGAACAATTACAGACAGATTTGATTGATTTTCTGGACTAAGAAAATCGTCTTGGGGCAAAACATGGGTATCGCAATTTTTCTTTTGGTTGTCATCGTCTTGGTGATGCTGGGCATCATGATTCGTAACAACATCATACGCCACCACAACGCCACCATCCGCGCTTGGGCAGATGTGACCAGTTTTGAACGACAGAAGTTAAAAACGCTTGAAGAACTTGCGCCAGTGGTCGAACAATATGCAGGTATGGAAAAAGGCACTTTAGAAAAAGTGACTGAACTGCGCCAAAATATTATGAACCTAAACATCAACAATGCCGATGTCAGCCAATTACAACGTGTTGAAGCCTTGAGCAAAGAATTGATGCGCAGCTTAAATGTGGTGGTCGAAAATTACCCTGAACTCAAAGCCGACCAACTGTATTTAAAAATGATGCATGAAATTGATGAGCAGAACGAAAATGTCGGTGCTGCGATTACTATTTATAACCGCAATGTCGAGTTATTTAATAACTATATTCAGGTCTTTCCTAACAACATGATTAACACTGCAACCACAGCGAAAAAACCTGTGCGCGCCTTTCGGGACAACAGTGCAGCACAAAGTTTTGATTATCGTCCAAACTTTTAAGCCATTTAATTCTAAGCCGCTCCTTTGAAATTATTTATAAAAACAGCAAGCACGAAGCTTGCTGTTTTTTCAGATTTCGACTAAACACAAGACTGTGTCAGATACTGCACCTGATTACGTCCTTTGTTTTTTGCCAAATACAACAATTCATCGGCTGAATGCAGAAAATCGACCACATTGTGATACTGCTGATTTTGGTGATAGCTATTTACACCAATACTCACAGTAACTTGGGTCGTCTCCCCTGTCTTGGTATGTGGAATTTCCAGCGCATATACTGCCTGTCTAAAGTTTTCAGCAAGTTGTACAGCATCTGCCAATGGTGTTTCAGGCAACAGCACCACAAACTCTTCGCCACCAAAGCGAGCCACAAAGTCAGATGCACGAGCAAAGTGTTGTTTAAGCAACTGCGCCACACTAATCAAACAATGATCACCCTGTAAATGTCCATAATTGTCGTTATAAGGCTTGAAATGGTCGATGTCGATAAACAAGAGAGACAATGCATGTTGATGACGCACAGCACGTTTAAATTCGTTTTCTATACGCTCACTGAGCGCCTTTCGATTGGCAACCAAGGTCAGCGGGTCTTGTAAGCTCAAAGCCAGATTTTTGCGACTCAACGCTTCGAGTTCCAACTCCATTTGTTTACGCGCAGAAATATCAAACATAAACCCAATAATCGCCACAGTTTCGTTATTTTCACGAATCACATGCACCACATCACGAATCCAGACATAATCTCCTGTAGCGGTTAAGGCACGATAATCCGCTTCGTGGTCTGTGCCTTGATCGGACAGACTCACACACATATTCACGGTCTTGTCCCGATCTTCAGGATGCATCCGATCAATCCAATCTTGTGCAGTTTTCCAGCTGTCTTGCGTCCAACCCAGTAAAGACTCAATTTGTGGGCCAATATAGCTAAAAGCTTTGGTTTTCCAGTTAATCTGCCACAGAATTGCATTCGTGGTTTCCAAAAGTGTTTTATAGAATTGGTCTTCTTTTAGTGCACTGTTTAATTCACTCATAGCCCACCTCTATGAATTGATTTTAATTACAATTTAACAACTTAAGTGAGCTTTGACTACAATTTGTTTTGTCTTATTGACATTTTTCTCAGCTTTGACACAATCATGAGGTTGAGCAAAATATAAACAACAATTGCTCAAAACATAAATCCCAAAATAAAAAGTAAGCCGATAAAATGTTAGAACATATTCAGAACCTGAAAAACCCCTCATTCAAGAGTTTTTCCAACTCTATGAGCAATATGAACAAGACCAAATTTATGCCTGTGTACTGGTCTTTAATGAATATCTTGGGGTCGATTATTTAGCTGTTTCAAGCCAACGCAGCCTGTTTAATGAACAGGAAGATGAAGCACAATATTTATCTGAAGTAAATAAATGGAATATAGAAAAATGGCGTTATCGCACTCAAGCCAACAATTCTAGCGGTCTGCATCAATTTAAAAATATTTTTGCAGATTATTTTAAACAGCGACATATCTATGGCAATCCTCTGCTGAATTCCAATGACACGCTGCAATACAACCATCTTGAACTTTTACTGGATATATTTCAGCAGGCTAAACAATCTTTATCGGGCGCTTATGGCTTAGATTTAAGCCAAATTCTGTTTTTTATTCATGTGCCCAAACAGGTCGATGTAGAAATCCACTCAGCGCAATTTCTAAACACTCCAAGTGCTTTGCTCGATGAATTCCTGCACAACAAAGCGCCTCAAACCACGATGGAACAATCCACCGCACAACCCAAGCTCAAACTACAACAAGTGGATAAAGACTTGCTGATTGATCTGGCACAACTTTTAGAAGTGGAACCGTATGATTATTTGAGCATTGCACATGAAGCCTATTTGCTCACATTAGAACCGAGTTTTATTGACAGTAATTTATATATTCAGCGTTTAATTCAGCACGTTGCTGCAATGGACAATCATGAACAAGGTGAAATTGCCTTACATAAAGAAATTACCCAACGTATTCAGCAATTTTACGCCATGTAAGCACAATGGATTTGAACAAAATATTTACTCGCAATTTTTACCAAGGAAAACGTATCTCAACTGGCAATTCCGTGCAGAATCTAGGAAAATATTGCACTTTTAGCATGAACAATCAGCGAACTGTTTTTTCGCCTTGATTTGGAACATATATGAAGTTTGAGAAATTAGGTCAGTCGGGGCGCGCCCGTCGTGGTCGTTTAACACTTGCTCATGGTGTGGTAGAAACCCCTGTGTTTATGCCTGTGGGGACGTATGGCACAGTCAAAGGCATGCTGCCACGCGATATTGAAGAAATTCAGGCACAGGTTATTTTAGGCAATACCTTTCATTTATATTTGCGTCCAGGGCTAGAAGTGATTCAGCAACACGGCGGTCTACATGAATTCATCAAATGGGATAAGCCTATTTTGACTGACTCTGGTGGCTTTCAGGTGTTTAGCTTAGGCGCAATGCGTAAAATTAAAGAAGAAGGTGTGACCTTCCGTTCGCCTATTGATGGCTCAAAGGTTTTTCTTTCGCCTGAAATCTCGATGGAAATTCAAAAAACTTTGAACTCTGACATCGTGATGATTTTTGACGAATGTACGCCTTATCCTGCAACGCATGAAGAAGCACAAAAATCTTTGCAATTGTCTTTACGCTGGGCAAAACGCTGTAAAACACATCACCATGATGAACTACAAAACAGCAACGCGCTGTTCGGGATTATTCAAGGCGGTATGTACGAAGATTTACGTGTTGAATCTTTAAACGGCTTACTTGAAATTGGTTTTGATGGTTATGCCATTGGCGGTCTTTCGGTGGGTGAACCGAAAGAAGAAATGATCAAAGTACTGGATTATTTGCCAGCTAAAATGCCAGAAGATAAACCACGTTATTTGATGGGCGTCGGCAAGCCAGAAGATATTGTGGAAGCAATTCGTCGTGGCGTCGATATGTTCGACTGCGTGATGCCAACCCGTAATGCGCGCAATGGTCATTACTTTGTAACCGATGGCTTGGTGCGTATTCGTAACAGTAAGTATCGTCATGACCAAAGCCCGCTCGATCCGCATTGTGATTGCTATACTTGCAAGAACTTTACCCGCGCTTATTTGTTTCATTTAGAAAAATGTGGCGAAATGTTGGGGTCAATGTTGGGCACTATTCATAACTTACGTTATTACCAACGCTTTACCCAAGATATTCGCAATGCCTTAGATAACGGCACTTTCGATGAATTTGTACAGGACTTTTATGCCCGTCGTGGCCTAGAAGTACCGCCTTGTCCTGAAGATTAGTCTTTTCAGTATTTGCGCTGAGTAAAAAGACAAGGTAAATTGCAGAACAAACCCAATTTATTATCAGATCACTGATCGCCAGTTTTTAGTTTAGGAAAATGAAATGAGCCTTTTTATTTCGACCGCTCACGCAGCAGGTGAAGCTGCACAACAACCAAGCCTTGTGGCTAACCTTTTAATGATTGCAGTCTTCATTGCAATTTTCTACTTCCTGATTTGGCGTCCACAATCAAAGCGTGCCAAAGAGCATCGTACACTGATTGAAAGCTTGGGCGTAGGCAGTGAAGTGGTATTCGCAGGTGGTCTTATGGGTAAAATCACGAAAATTGAAGGTGATTTTGCAGTGGTAGAGCTGAACCGTGGTGTAGAAGTAAAAGTACAACGCGCGAGTGTCATTTCAGTTCTTCCTGAAGGCACATTAAACAACCTCTAATCAAAAAGAGTCGTGCTCACGCACGACTTTTTCATTTTAAGAAGAAAATAAATGCGTTACCCAGCATGGAAATATCTGCTCATCCTCGTTGTTCTTGTGGTGAGTACATTATATGCCCTGCCTAGCTTGTATCCAGATGAACCTGCTGTTCAAATTTCAGGTGCCAAAGCTGGTACCCAAATTGATCAAAGCATCATACAAAAAGCAGAGCAAATTTTACAATCAGAAAATATTGCCAGTCATGACAACAGCTTTACCAACAATGCTGCATTGTTGCGTTTAGACACCTCAGAAGCCCAACTCAAAGCCAAAGAAGCTTTACGTCGCGGTTTAGGTGATGACTATGTCGTGGCACTGAACCTTGCGCCAACCACACCAGAATGGCTACAAAAAATTGGTGCAAAACCAATGAAACTCGGTCTGGACTTACGTGGTGGTGTGCACTTCTTATTAGAAGTGGATATGGACAAGGCCATCAGCCAGCGTATGGAAACTTCAGCCACCGATTTACGCCGTCAATTGCGTGACAACAAGCTGAAATTTAATAGCCTTTCGCTGAATAACAACACCATCACCCTACAGTTTGCCAATAATGCAGACCGTGATGCAGTGATGGATTTCTTGCGTCGTAACGGCAATGAATACACACAGCAAGCTGTAGCCACCACAGAAGGCTCTAGCTTACGTCTGAACTATACCGATGTCCGTAAACAGGAAATTCAGTCGTATGCGGTCAATCAGAACTTAACTACTTTACGTAACCGTATTAACGAGTTAGGTGTGGCTGAAGCTTTGGTACAAACTCAAGGTAGCAACCGTATTGTAGTGGAATTGCCAGGCGTACAAGATACTGCTGAAGCGAAGCGTGTACTCGGTCGTACTGCGAACCTCGAATTCCGTTTGGTGTCTGACTTAAATGATCAATATATTGATCCGTACACAGGTCAGACTACAGGTACAGTACCACCTGGCACAGAAGCGTTTGCCTTTGAATCTTTGGACAGTGGTCGCCAATTATTATTGAACCGCAGCCGTATTTTAACGGGTGAGCGTGTTCAAAATGCGTCGAGTGGTTTTAGCCAAGATACAGGCGGTGCAGAAGTTAACATTACCCTTGATGCTGCGGGCGGTAAACTCATGGCAGATGCGACACGTAACGCTGTGGGTAAACGTATGGCGGTATTGTTTATTGAAAACAAACAACGTATTAGCTATGTGACCGATGAAACTGGCACACAAACTGAAGTACGCACCCCATATACCGAATCTGTCGTCATTAATGCTGCAACCATTCAGGCGGTATTGGGTTCGCAGTTCCGTATTACAGGTCTAGATTCCCCACAAGAAGCCTCTGAATTGGCCTTAATGCTTCGTGCAGGTGCCTTGGCAGCGCCAATGTACTTTGTCGAAGAACGTGTGATTGGTCCAAGCTTGGGTCAAGAAAACATTGATAAAGGCGTATTGTCGACTCAGATTGGCTTCATTTTGGTTGCAATCTGGATGGTGGTGTTCTTCCGTCTATTTGGTCTGATTGCCAACTTCGCTTTAGTGTTTAACTTAGCCATGATTTTAACCGTCATGTCTTGGATTGGTGCATCACTCACCTTGCCGGGTATTGCGGGTATCGTAATTACCATTGGTATGGCGGTGGATGCCAACGTCTTGATTTGTGAGCGAATACGAGAAGAAATTAAGTGGGGGGCCTCGCCCAAACAAGCCATTGTGGCGGGTTATGACCGAGCGTATAACACTATTTTCGACTCGAACTTAACCACATTCTTGGTGGCATTCATTCTGTTTGCGATTGGTACAGGTCCAATCAAAGGCTTTGCTGTGACGCTCATGATTGGTATTGTCTGCTCGATGTTTACTGCAATTACAGTGACCCGTGCAATTGTACAAATCATCTACGGCAAAAAACGTAACTTGAAAAAGTTGAGCATTTAAGGAGATCACTGATGACTGAGAATACTCAACTGCCTTCAAAAAAATATGGCCGCCCTGATGATGAGCGCGTGATTCCGTTTATGAAGATTGCTTTGCCTGCGGCATTGCTTTCTATTCTATTAACGGTCGCCAGTATCTTCTTCATTGCCACCAAAGGTTTAAACTTAGGTTTGGACTTTACTGGGGGTATTGCTGCAGAACTCAACTATAGCAATCCAGTAAAAGCCACCGATGTTTCTAACGCATTGGTCAAAGCAGGCTTTAACGACCCTGTGGTACAAACGCTTGGTTCAGACCGCGACCTAATGGTACGTATGCCTGTGCAAGAAGATGTTGAAGCAGAAGACTTAACCAAAGCAATTACTGCTGCGGTACAACTACCAAATAACACGGCAACTGTGCCAAAGGTAGATGTGGTTGGTGGTCAAGTCGGTAATGAGCTGTACGTACGTTCTGCGGGCGCTGTAGCTTTAGCGCTGTTATTGATGTTGGTATACGTCACCATTCGCTTTGAATTCAAACTGGCAATGGGTGCGGTACTGTCATTGTTCCACGATATTGTGGTGACACTGGGTATTTTTGCCATGATGCAATGGCCATTTGACCTGACTGTATTGGCAGCGTTATTGGCGATTATTGGCTTCTCACTCAACGATAACATTGTTGTATCTGACCGTATTCGTGAAAACTTCCGTAAAATCCGTGGTGCAACACCACTTGAAGTGGTAAACATTGGGCTGACAGAAACTTTACGTCGTACCATTCACACCTCTATGACCCTATTATTGGTTGTAGTCGCGATGATGCTCATGGGTGGTGATGGTCTGAAATGGTTCTCGATTGCGATGTTTGTGGGTGTCTTTGTCGGAACATATTCATCTATTTACATTGGTACAGCCTTTGCCTTATGGCGCGGTTTGAACCGTCAGGACTTCATTGTTCAAGTCAAACCTGAATTTGAAGGTGAAGAGCAAGAAATTCCTTAATGCATTTCTGCTGACACCAACATTCAAGCCTATCTTCGGATAGGCTTTTTTGTGCCTTAGCATTGCGATATTTACGCTGACGTTGCGATGTTAATGCTGAATAATATGAATCTGTGGAAACTGAAAGCCTACGCAAGATGGCGCTGCTCGCCATGCTACGGTCAACATACAATCTGATAAACGAAAGTTTTGATAGGCAAAATGCCCAATCTGTGGATGATGACAAATGCCGCCCTGTGCATTGGGATGCATACGAGTATCCAACTCATTCAGGCTTAAACGAATCCCTAAACCTGATGCTTTCAGCACTGCTTCTTTAGTTGTCCAGACACGAAACCAATAATCAGCGTCGTGTTCCAAATCTTGCCAGTATTGGAGTTCATTGGGATGAAACGCATGTTGTGCCAAGGCATCGAAACGCACCTTACGGTCTAAGTCCTCGACATCTACGCCAACATCGAGCAATTCAAAACTGCTTACCAAAGCATAATGCTGACGGCTATGACTATGGTTAAACTGCAATTGAGGGAATGCTGTCAAAAATGGCTTGCCATGTGGGTTACGCTCAATATCGCTGTTTTGAATATCGTGTTCTAAGTATCCAGAAAGCAATTGATTCCGATGCCGATAAATAGCCTGTTTTTGCTGTTGAATCTGTTCACTGCGTACAGCACTTGGATCGGGACTAAAAATCTGCTGAATGCGGCTAACATTCACACAAATTTTTTTAGGTGTTTTATTCATCCGCCCTTCTCCATTTTGGCTGAAATACGATAGAAAAAAAACCAGCAAACATGCTGGTTTTTTAAAGCGTGCTCGCTTAGCTGCCTTGCACCAAACGACGTGCGCTGATAATCCCTGGTTGCTGCTCTAAACGTGCCAACAAACGAGAAAGTTGCGCCAAGCCTTTAACCTCAATTAACAATTTCATATTGGCGATACCATCACTTTCAGAAATAGTATTCACCTGACGAATGTTAATTTGATCGGCAAAAATCACTTGGGTTAAGTCTTTGAGCAAACCACGGCGGTCATAGGCTTCCACCACAATTTGCACGCTTTGACCACGGGTTGGCTGCATTTCCCAATCGGCTTCTACCGCACGTTCAGGTTCGTTGCCAATCATACGCACATAGTCCGAACACGCCACTTTGTGAATACTCACACCACGGTTCAGGGTAATATACCCCGCAATCGCTTCACCATGCACAGGCTGACAGCATTGTGCGATATGCAGTTCAACGTTATCCAAACCATCAATCAAAATGCCATGTGCCGATAAGGTATGGCTGGCACGTGGGTTCAAGGTTGGCTTCAACACCAGTTCAGGTTCATCCTGATCTAAGTGCATGTGACGATTGACCTGATTAATTAAGGCATGCAGGCTAATATCACCATTCACCAAACCAATCAGAATGTCTTCACCTGTTTTGACGTTAAAGTGATTGCAATAATCATTTAAATCAATACTTTTTGGATGAATCGCCAAACGTGACAATTCTTTATTGAGCACTTCACGCCCAACTTCCAGATTTTTACTGCGGTCTTGCTGTCTAAACCAATGACGCAGCTTATCGCGCGCACGTGCTGTCTTAATATAACCTAAAGAATTCACCAACCAATCACGGTTCGGTTCACGGTCTTTTTTGGTCAAAATCTCGACCTGCTCGCCTGTTTTTAAAGTATAGGTGAGCGGCACATAGCGCTGATTGACCCGTGCGGCATAGCATTTATTGCCGACTTCGGTATGCACATGATAAGCAAAGTCCAGCACCGTTGAGCCACGTGGCAATTCTTTAATATCACCATCACGGCTGAACACATAAATTTTCTCAAAATCTTCAAACTCTTGGATTTGTTCAAAGTTTTCAGAATCATCATCTTCTTTATGTGCGCTGGCATCGTTACGTTCCTGATAATGCTCCAAAACAGAACGCAAAGAATGTAAACGATGATTAAACGAATGGTCTGTGGCTTTAGAACCTTCTTTATAATTAAAGTGTGAACATACCCCAAGCTCGGCTTCTTCGTGCATATCTAGGGTACGAATTTGCACTTCAAGCGACTTGTTTTCTGCAATTACGGCAGTATGCAATGAGCGATAACCATTGGCTTTTGGATTGGTAATGTAATCATCAAACTGGTGCGGAATATGCCGCCACAATTGATGTACGATGCCCAAAGAGTGGTAACACTCTGGAATGGTTTTCACCAAAACACGTACAGCACGAATGTCATAGAGCTGATCGAAGCTGAGGTTTTTACTCTTCATTTTTCGATAAATCGAATAAATGTGTTTCACCCGCCCGCTAATTTCGGCATGAATACCATTATTGCCCAGCTCTGTACGCAATTGCTCAATTACGTTTTGAATGTAGTTTTCACGCTCCAAACGCTTTTCATTCAGTAACGTCGCAATTTCTTTATAACGGTCTGGCGCCAAATAACGGAAGGCTAAATCTTCGAGTTCCCATTTCAGTTGGGCAATGCCTAAACGGTGTGCCAATGGCGAGTAAATGGTTAAAATTTCTCGCGCCACACGCTCCTGACGTTCTTTGGAAGCGGTTGCCAACTCACGTAATGAATAGGTACGTTCTGCCAGTTTAATTAGCACCACGCGCACATCTTCCGTCATGGAAATCAGCATTTTATAAATGCCTGTTAAATGTTCACGCTGGTTATTATTAAAATGGTCTTCTAAACGCTTATTTTTCTCAATCAGTTCAGACAACTTACCCATCGACAAGGTGCCTTTGATCAAGCCATAAACTGCTTCACCAAATTCTTCACGCACTTCATCTAACTGCATGACATTTTCACGCACGCTACGATAGAGCATGGCTGCAGACAAAGTGTCTTCATCGACATGCAAGTGCGCTAAAATATTCGCCATCTCAATACCTGTATATAAGGTATGCGATGGATGACTGACGTCTGTTTCCAGCTCTTTTTTCAGGGTGTAATTGGCAACGCGTTCTAATTGTTCAAGTGCCGCCCCATCGTAAATCCCGCGTACTCGGTCTAGCCATTCTGCTAAATCCTGTCGGGCTTGCTCGGCATGTTCTACAGTCGTTTCCTCAGACAGTTCATTTAAACGTCCAGGAAGTTGTTCACGTACTGTGACCATACCCTTCTCCTACCTCTATGTACTTCATATTATAAATCGTTTATTTGCTTTTCTTTCTCAAACAAGGCAATGGATTCGACATGCCCCGTATGCGGAAACATATCCATCACGCCTGCTTTTTTCAATTGATAGCCCTGCTTGACCAATACACCTGCATCCCTTGCGAGTGTGGCTGGATTACAAGACACATAAACGATTCTATCTGCGCCAAATTTGGGCACATAATACATCACTTCCTCTGCGCCTGAACGCGGAGGGTCAATTAATAATGCCTCAAATCCTTGATTTGCCCAAGAATGATGCGAAAAATCTTTTGTTAAATCTTGTGAATAAAACTTAACATTGTCTAAATCATTACGTTGTGCATTCTCTGCACCACGCTGCACCATTTGCTCTGAACCCTCTACAGCAACCACCTTTCCTGTTGCACCTACACAACGTGCAAGCGGCAATGAAAAGTTGCCTAATCCACAAAACAGATCAAGCACCCGATCACCTGATTTTAAGTTAAGCAAATCACATGCCAGCTTAACCATTTGTGGATTAATTGTAGAATTGACTTGGGTAAAGTCTTGGGGATGAAAGCCAAAACTCACATCAAAATCATCTAAACGATAATGCAAACGCATTGCTGCATGCGGATCATCAACCCGATGCAAACTGTCTGGACCTTCAGGCTGCAAATACAATTGCCAGTGTTTCTGTAACGCAAACTGCTGTAACTGGTTGATATCGGCTGCAGATAGTTGTTCTGTATGCCGCACCACCAAAGCAATCTCTTGATCTCCCATCGCCAATTCTATATGACCAATATGGGCCTTGCCTGTTAGACTTTGGAGTAGCTGCTTGATTCGTGTTAACGAACCAAATGCCTGATCCAACACCATACAGCGGTCAATTGAGGTCAGTTTATTGCTATTGCGCTCACGAAAACCGACCACCAATTTGTCTTGACTGGCAATATAACGCACCCCAACACGGGCTTTGCGGCGATAATCTTCACGCTGTGAACGCAAAGGCGCTAACCATTCTTCAGGCTGAATTTGCGCAAAATGTTGCAGATGCGACTGCAACACCTGTTGTTTGAGATGAATCTGCTCATCCAACTGAATATGCTGCATGCTACAACCACCGCAACTCTGATAATGTGGACATTGTGGCGTAACCCGTAATGTCGAAGGCTCACCCAGCACTTCTAGACACTCGGCTTCTTCTAAGCGTTTGTTACTATGCGTAATTTTGGCGCGTACTGTTTCACCAGGCAATGCGCCCTCTATAAAAACTGTTTTCCCCTGCTTCTCGGCTGGATGACCCGACTGAGCTGTGTAGTGTGCAATCCCGCGCCCTTCATGTGACAACGATTCCACCTGAAAGCAATATTCAGCCTGCTGCGTGGTACGGTTTTTACTGCGATGTTTCATATCAGTCTAAATATCGGAAGATGGGGAAGATTGAAAAGGCATCACGGATTCATTTGAAGGCGTGGTGACACTTTGTTCAGGAAAATCTGTACGGGTAAATTCAGTTTGCTGCGAACTGTGCTGCCACACGCTTAAAAAGTCTGCATGCTGCGGCTGAGTATGCAAATATTGAATGGTATGCTGTACCCATAAAGTATGCTCTTCAAGCAGCAATTGCCCTTTGAGCAGCAGCCAACGCAAATAAATCAACCAAGTATTTAAGACATCGCCTTCACAATAACGCGTCAGCCTTGACCATTCGCCGCTTTGCATAAATGCAGGAACATGATAGCCCGCATCTACACGTTTACCCGGAAAACCTAGCAAATACGCAATGTCATCCAACTTTTGAAAATGACGACCATTAAACATTGCCATCACATCCATTAAATCGACATGACGCTGATGGTAACGGTTTTGATAATTGTTATAGCGCTTTTGCTGATCAATCTCGCCCTGATCAAATAAACTTGGTGCAGACAGCCCGTGATACATGGCGCGGAATAAAATCACTGGCAAGTCAAACTGCGAACCGTTCCAACTGACCAAAGTCGGATGACGCTTATCAAAAATAGACAAAAACTTTTTCAGCATTGTCGCTTCGCTGTCATGTTCACGGCTAAAGGAAAACAGCTTCATGCCGTGTTCATCAATCCACAAGCCTGAAATACACACAATTTCATGCAAAGGCAAACGCTGAAAATCGGTTCCTGCCTCTTGGCGACGCAACTTCATTAATGCTTGTTCAAGCTCTGCTTCGGGTAAATCGAGTTGATATAAATGCGCGCCTGACTTCAAATCGGTAACGGTTTCTATATCGAAAATCAGCACAGGTAAACGCATAAAATCTTACTCAATGGATGATAGAAAAATGAATATCACAATTCAGTATCTTGAACAGAGAACAAACCTGTCGATAAATAACGATCACCACGGTCACAAACAATACAAACAATCACTGCATCTGGATTTTCTTCGGCAATTTTTAAAGCTGCCCATACCGCACCGCCCGATGATGTGCCTGCGCTGATGCCTTCTTTTTGCGCCAGTTTACGCATGGTTTTTTCCGCTTCAATTTGCGGAATATCAATAATACGATCAACACGACTACGGTCAAAAATGGTTGGTAAATATGCTTCAGGCCAACGGCGAATCCCTGCAATACTTGAACCATCTGAAGGTTGTAAACCAATAATTTGAATCTCTGGATTTTGTTCTTTTAAGTATTTAGACACCCCCATAATGGTGCCTGTTGTGCCCATAGAGCTGACAAAGTGGGTAATTTTACCGCCCGTTTGCTGCCAAATTTCAGGCCCTGTGGTCAGGTAATGTGCTTCAACATTATCTGGGTTACCAAATTGGTTCAGCACCAAGCCTTTGCCTTCGCGTTGCATTTGCAAAGCCAAATCGCGCGCGCCTTCCATGCCTTGTGCTTTAGTCACTTCAATCAATTCTGCACCATAGGCACGCATGGCATCTTTACGTTCTTGGCTCATATTGTCAGGCATGATCAGCTGCATTTTATAGCCACGCATAGCTGCAACCATCGCCAAAGCAATGCCGGTATTGCCACTGGTTGCCTCAATTAAAGTATCGCCCGGTTGAATTTCACCGCGTTTTTCTGCCTGCATAATCATGTTGTAGGCAGGACGATCTTTAACAGAACCCGCAGGGTTATTGCCTTCCAGTTTTGCCAAAACCGTTGCCTGCGTATGACTTGCCAAACGCTGCAAACGCACCAATGGGGTTTTGCCCACATAATGATCTAACAAAAATTCATCACTTTGGAAATCTGATTGGGTATCAAGCATGGTCTGCACCAATATCAAGGTGGGCTTATTGTATGAAAATTTGCACCTTCCTGCACGTTTTTCACAGGCTTTTTATCAAAACAGCAATACTCTGCCGACAATTTATGCATCACTCACTGCCTACACAATTCTAGGCAAGATGAACACAATTTCAGATTGTCTTTTGCGGGATGGATGCAAAAAAATGCACACCGATTGATTGCGAGATGCAGCTGAACCACTCGCACCAAACAGATGAAAACACAGTCAGGAGAATTGACATCCTCCCCCCCTTAAAAGAGGGTGATTCCTACAGCTAGACGCTTATGCCCAAGCGCAAGAATGTTTAGAGCTGAGTTTATATCTCGATCATGAACTGTACCACAGCTCATGTACTCCCATTCTCTTATTCCAAGATCTGTCCTACCTTTGGGACTACTTGAGGTGATCTCACCGCAGCACGAACAGATTTGGGTGGTATAGGCTTCTTGGACTTCTTCAAACAATACGCCTGCGTTCTCGCATTTATACTTGAGCATTGTTTTTAGTGCCGAAAATCCTGTATCCAAAACAGATTTTGCCATTTTGGTTTTTACTAATTTTTTAGCACTCAAGTCACCTACAATAATCAATGCATTTTCATTCACAAGCTTGGTGCTTGCTTTATGCAAATGATCTTTTCGACTATTTGCAATCTTGGCGTGTAATGCACGAACACGCTTCTTATTCCTGGCTCTCTGAGCAATACATAATTTCTGCTCATATTTTCGATAGAATTTTGGATTTGAAATTACAGTGCCATCAGAACAGGTGGCAATATCTTTTAAGCCTAGATCAATACCAATCGATTTGGTTGCTGTCGATTTATCTTGCTTAGGCGATTCAACAACAAGACATACATACCAACGCCCACGGCTATCCTCTACAAATGAACCTGTTTTTAACGTGTATTTGCTTAAACCGTAGCTATCCCAAAGCTTAAATTGGTGTTTTCCATACTGGACATATCCATTGGCATATTTGATAGCCAACTTTTTAAAGGGAACCCATCCCAAAGAGCGCCTTGCTGATTTTTTATTGCTGACACGCCATTTCAGCTTTGCCTTTTTAAATTGCTTTCTTCGGGTGACTAATTCTTCAGTTACAGCCTGAATGGTTTGACTATGTAAATTACATTCTTTGGATGTGCCTTTCGTATATTTGGCAATATCAAAAGCAGAGAGAAATTCACCTTTCCGCTTCAAATGCCTAAACCCTAAATCATTGACATAATTCCAGACGAAGTTCACTTCTGATGCTAGTTGGTCTAACACCTTGCAATGTTTGTCTTTTATACGTAATTTAAGGGTTTTCATGTACTTATATTAACAATCAAAACTCAAGGAAAATAGTCCTTAGTTAAATCAAACGACACTTCATGTCGTGTCGCTTATATCTCTGACCTGAAGGACTGAGTTTTACGCTCCATTTGATAAAGCATGCTAAACTGCCAAACATAGGGATTAAACTGCGTTAACCATGTCAAATATCAATAAAAAGTTATTTAAGCGCTTACATTTAAATCATGCTTATGGACAGCTGATTGCACTTATTTTTGTGCCAATTATGGTTTTGGCATGCGTCGGCACGATGCTAGTTTTATCTGAAACCTCGAATGCCGCAAAAGCACAGCAGCGACAAATGGCAATTGCGATTTTGACCCGTTTTGAGTTGCCATCTGAAGCAGCTTTGCATCAACTGGCTAGCTTTCCGTGGAAGTACGAAGAAGCACGTACTTTTATGCAAAACATGATGAACGAAAAGCACTTGATTCGTACTGCACTGATTGATGCTTCTGGTACACGCCGTTTAAGCATGGGCTTTCAAGACCAAGCCGAATGGCCCAAATTCCCTAAAAATGCCGATTTTTTTGGCCCAATTCTGTATAAAAATAATCATGTGTATGGCATGCAAATTCAGCAAGACATCAACCGTCCTGCATGGTTGCTGATTGAACTGGACAATCAGCCATTACAAATTGCCCGTTATCGGGTCATGATTGTATTAATTGCCACAGGCTTGCTGACCCTGTTGTTGTTATTGCTGTGTCTGAATTTCTATTCACGACGCTGGATTGCACCCATGTATGAAATTCGCATGCAGCTACAACGCCTGAATGCCGATACGCTCGATCAACACATGGTCATTAACAGTACTGGCGAATTACGCTTACTGCAGCGGGATATTGCCAATGTGGTAAAACGCCTGCATTTCAGCTTTTTAGAACTCAAAGAACATACCGAACAAACCGAAGATGACTTGCGCCGCACCCTCGATACTTTGGAAGTGCAAAACATCACTTATCGTCAGGCACGTGACCAAGCGATTTCTGCCAACCAGTCTAAATCGGTATTTTTAGCCAACATCAGTCACGAACTCAGAACACCATTGAACAGTATTGATGGCTTTATTCACCTGTTATTGCGTCAGGAAAATCTTAGCAATGAACAGAATTTATATTTACAGACCATTCGTAAATCATCGGCGCATCTTTTAGCACTCATTAATGACGTATTGGATTTTTCTAAAATTGATGCAGGCAAACTGGAACTGGATACCGCACCCTTTGATTTAGAAGAAGCCATTTTTGATGTGATGGATATGCTCTCGCCTTTGGCTGCGCAAAAACACATCAACATGGCCTTTTATTTTGCCGATAACGTGCCGCAATATGTGCTGGGCGATGCTTTACGTTTCAAGCAAATTTTAACCAATTTAATTTCCAATGCGATTAAATTCACCCCCGATGGTGAAATTATTGTACGGGCGCGGGTAGAACATGACGATATTGGACAATGCTTAATTCACTTTAGCGTCCAAGACAGTGGCATTGGCTTAAGCGGTACAGACCGTAAAAAATTGTTTGAGTCTTTCTCTCAAGGTGATACTTCGGTCACGCGTCAATTTGGTGGTACAGGTTTAGGTTTGGCCATTTCCAAACAGTTGGTGCATTTGATGCAAGGTCAAATTGGCTTTGAAGACAATCAGGAACGCGCCCCAACCGAAAAAGGCTCGACCTTCTGGTTTACTGCCATGTTTGCGGTAGATGAAGCGCATGCACAGCAGCATCCAAACTTTAAAGAGATTCAGGTGGTGTCGTATTTGGCGCACCCTGCCACAGCGAATGTCTTGCGTCATTATCTTGAAAATTATGCGGTGCGACATATTGAAGCCGCTTCAATTTTAGATTTATTTAGCCGCTTAAAAGATGTATCCGACCTGCAAGACAATACTTGGTTGATTGTTGATCATAGTGGCGACACCGAAGCTTTATTAAAAGAAATTCGTACCCGTTATCAAGGTAACTTGGCAGTGTATGGCTATCAAATGGCGCTAGACCCAAGTCTGTTAAATGAATATCGTGCGCGCGCTTTGTATCAACCGCTCAGTCGTTCAGCCTTAATTGACTTACTCAACAATGAAAACAGTTTTGATGAACAGGAGTCTGCATCATTTGATGGTAAAGGCCTGCACGTTTTAGCGGTGGATGACCATCTACCAAACCTGATTGTACTCGAAGCCTTGTTGGGCGAACTGAATGTGACCACCACCAAAGCGCAAAGTGGTCAGGAAGCTTTGGGGATTTTGCAGCAACGCATTGAGCAGGGACAGCAACCATTTGACCTGATCTTTATGGATATTCAAATGCCTGTGATGTCGGGGGTAGATACCACCCGTGCGATTCGTTCTTTAGAATCGACTTTGGAAAATCACAAACGCTTACCTATTATTGCCCTCACCGCGCATGCTCTTGCCGATGAAAAGCAAAAATTACTCAAAGTCGGTATGGATGACTATGTCACCAAACCGATTCAGATTGAACAAATCATCCAAATTTTAACCCATTGGACCACGCAAAGTTTTAATAAGCCACCTGCAGTCGATAAAGCCATTGTGATTGAAGCGCTAGATCCACAGGTGTTGGATTGGCAACAAAGCCTAATGCTGGCAGCCAACAAAGAAGACCTTGCAGTGGATTTACTGAAAATGCTAGTGGATAGCTTTGCCACAGAATTACATGAAATTGAACAGCTGATTGAACTGGAAGATTTCCCACAACTCGAGCATGTGTTGCATCGTCTGTATGGTGCGACCCGCTATGTTGGCACACCGAACCTGCAAGAAGTAACAGGCTCATTTGAACAGTTTGTTTCGACCTTACGTAAAGAACGTCGTAAAGCCGATGATCTGTTTGTGCAAGAGGTCTTAAACCGTTATCAGGAATTACAAACCTGTATACAGCAAGTTGAACATGCGGCAGAACACATTTTTACCAAACACAATGCGGTGAGTTAGCCAACATCAAAGTGACATTCACCGCGAACGCCTCAACGAGAAGATACAGTTTGTAAGCACGACTCACCCAGCACTATTCACAAAAAAAAGTCACGTAATCAAAGGCAAGGTCGCAAGGCTTTGCCGTGACTCTGCTGTCATTTATCGCACTGCTGCCCATGTTATGCTTTGCCCAGTAAAAACAAGAGCTCACATCATGACCTTACTTCGTATCGAAAAAAATAATGGCATCGCCACAGTTTCCCTGAACCGCCCAGACAAACGCAATGCCATGAGTTTTGCCCTACTCAAAGAATTGGTGCGGACTGCCGAAAAACTTAAAAAAGACCGCAGCTTACGTTGTGTAATTTTAACAGGCGAAGCAAAGGTATTTAGTGCAGGCATTGACTTGGCCGACCTCAACAATCCACAAAACCGTGCATTTGCGGCTTGGGAGTTAATTAAGCCAGGGCAAAGCCTGTTTCAAAAAGCATTTCTCGTTTGGCAACAATTGCCTGTACCTGTAATTGCTGCAATTGAAGGCTATTGTTTTGGTGCAGGGATGCAATTGGCCTTGGCCGCAGATATTCGTATCGCGCATCCTGACACACAAATGTCGATTATGGAAAGCCGTTGGGGCTTAGTGCCTGATATGGGGCTAAGCCGTTCTTTAAAAGGTTTAATCGGTCTAGACCTTGCCAAAGAGCTGACTTTAACTGCGCGTATTTTTGATGCCAACTATGCCAAAGAAATTGGTTTGGTCACGCATTTAGATGCAACCCCCTTACAAAAAGCACAAGCCCTTGCTGAAGAAATTGCACAACGCTCCCCAGATGCATTGGCTGCAGCCAAACAAGTGCTGGATGCTATGGAACATGCGCCAAATAAATCTTTACGTTTAGAAAAAATTTGGCAATTAAAATTATTGCTGGGTAAAAATAGCCAACTGGCACGTAAAAAGGACAAGAACCCTGAAGTGACCTTTGCACCGCGTCAGTTTTGATTCAGTTCAAACACAACAGACTTTGACCAAAGGCTAAATTGACATTTCAAGCCAGACTTGTACTGTAGGCAAAAATGGAGAATCAGCGCTATGCATTTTGATCGTGACACAAAAATCGCTTTTTTAGGTATGGGACTTATGGGGACGCGCATGGCAACCCGCTTAGTTCAGGCAGGTTTTGAGGTCGCGGTGTGGAATCGTAGCCCTGCGGCTTGCGAATCTGTGCTCAGTCTGGGGGCAAAACCGCTGCAATTGAGCGAGATCGGACAATATCCAGTGATCTTGAGTTGCCTTGCCGATGATAATGCCGTCCAAGCTGTATTAGATCAAATTGAGCCTTTTTTGACTGCTCAACAAGTCATTGTCGATTTTTCCAGTTTGTCTGTAGATCAAACCCAAAAGCTAGCGCAGCAAGCCAACCTCAAACAGGTCACATGGATTGACTCACCTGTATCGGGAGGCACTGCGGGAGCCGAACAAGGTAGTTTGGTGATTTTTGCAGGGGGTGATGCAAACACCATCGAAAAATTAAGCCCGATTTATGATGTGCTGTCACAACGTGTGACCCGTATGGGCGAAACAGGCACAGGACAAGCCACTAAAATCTGCAACCAACTGATTGTTGCTGCCAACAGCACCCTAATTGCCGAAGCTGTTGCCTTAGCAGGACAGGCAGGCGTAGACACCCGTTTACTTGCACCTGCTTTGGCCGGTGGTTTTGCCGACTCGAAACCGTTTCAGATTTTAACTCCACGCATGGCGACTCACAGTTTTGAACCTGTGCAATGGAAAGTCCAAACCCTATCTAAAGATTTAAACAATGCCTTACAACTGGCAGCACAATTTCAGTTACAGATTCCTATGGCAGAAAAAGCCCTTTCACAACTGCAAGCTCATCAAGCCAAAGGTTTTGCAGAAGCAGATTTAGCCACCATTATCCATCAAGTCGAAGCCTAATCGGCTTGATTCCTGATCCACCCTTTGCCTGCAAGGAGCATCTGCATGTCTAAACTGGCGGTTAATCTGTCGATGATTTTTACCGAAGTGCCTTTAATTGAACGCTTTGCCCTTGCACGCGAACATGGTTTTCAGCATGTTGAAATTCAGTTTCCCTATGAACTGAGTATTGAGCAGATTCAAACCCAACTCACACTCCACCAACTCAGCCTGTGTTTAATTAATGTCCCTGCGGGCGACCTCATGCAAGGCGGCAATGGTTTGGCGGGCGTACCGGGGAAAGAGATTGAATTTCATCACGCCCTAGAGTTAGCCATCCGTTATGCCACGGCGTTAAATGTCCCTAGCGTCAATATTTTGGCAGGTAAACAACCTGTCGATGCCGATCTACTACCTTGCTTAAACACGCTGGCAGAAAATCTAAAACTGGCCTGCTCGATGCTCACCCAACATCATATTCAGCCTGTATTTGAAATGATTAATGGCACCGACATGCCACGCTTTTTGGTACAAAATATTGCGCAAGCTCAAGAGATGCTAGAAGCAGTCAAACATCCTGCTCTTAAAATGCAATATGACTGTTATCACATGGCGATGATGGGTGAAGATGTGCTGAGCGCATTGCAAGAAAACATTCAGGATATTGGTCATATCCAGTTTGCCGACAATCCAGGACGCCATGAACCCGATTCAGGCGAGCTAGACTATACTACTATTTTCAAATGGTTACAGCACAGTGCTTATTCAGGCTATATCGCTGCAGAATACCGCCCAAGTCTGGCGTCAAATCAATCATTTGCATGGAAAGACAAATACTTTCCCTCAAATCAAAGTGGTTAAAATTAAACCGATTTGAAATTTCAGGCTAAAACAGCTATATTAGACGATGAATAATTTTAGGAAATTATACACCCCATGAATTTAGAACCATCGCCCGGCGCTTCTAATTCTCACGATCTTGCAATGAATACCCAAAAGCATGACGTACAAACTTGTCTTAAAGTTGTACATGAAGCTCTCCTTGATGTAAAAGCCAAAGAAATTGTTGAACTTGATGTCAGCAGCATCAGCAATGTTTCAGATGCCATTGTGATTGCTAGCGGTACATCAACTCGCCACGTAAAATCTCTTGCCGACAATGTTGCCGAAGAAGCGCGCAAAGCAGGCTTCCGCCCAATTGGTATTGAAGGTGAACGTGATGCAGAATGGATCTTGGTCGATCTTGGTATGGTAGTGGTTCACATAATGCTACCAACAGCACGTAAATTCTACGACCTAGAAAGCTTATGGCGCACTACGCCTGAGTCTGTTGCTTAATACAACAGCTCACTTGAGCAGCCTTAAAGATACACAATAAGCGACTTTCAAATAAGTCGCTTTTTTAATGCAGATCTTTTGAAGCTCATATCCCTAATCATTTTTATATCGCATTAATCTACCCACCAAATATTGGTTTATATCATCCCCTACCCAATACATTGCTTCAAACCAATCCTATAAAACTCGCCCAAACTCAATCTGCCTGATCTCAATTAACCACTTTACATCAGCCATAAAAAAAACCGCCCGAAGGCGGTTTCATATCTGGAAACAGTGTCTTAGTGACCTGTACCGTTGATTGATTTAGTCATATCTTCCACAACTTTCTTGGCATCACCAAAGATCATCATGGTCTTGTCGTTATAGAACAAGTCGTTGTCTAGACCCGCATAACCTGTTGCCATTGAGCGCTTGATGACCATAATGGTACGTGCTTTATGCGCTTCAAGAATTGGCATGCCGTAAATTGGCGAGTTTGGATCGTCTTTTGCCGCAGGGTTAACTACGTCATTTGCACCAATCACCAACACCACATCTGTTGCAGGGAAATCTGAGTTGATTTCGTCCATTTCTAAGATGTCTTCATACGGTACGTCTGCTTCTGCAAGTAATACGTTCATGTGACCCGGCATACGACCTGCCACTGGGTGAATCGCAAAACGAACAGTTACACCTTGCTCTTTTAACAAGTTGGCCAATTCTTTGACCGCATTCTGTGCACGACCTTGCGCCATACCATAGCCCGGTACAATTACTACGCTGTCTGCATTTGACATCAAGAAGCCAGCATCATCAGCAGAACCTGAACGGTAGTTACGTTGCACTTGCGCACCCGCTGCTGCCGTTGGTGCTGCTGCACCGCCCATCGCACCACCAAACAATACGTTGATGATTGAACGGTTCATGGCTTTACACATGATGTAAGACAGAATCGCACCTGAAGAACCGACCAATGAGCCTGCAACAATCAGCATGTTGTTTTCAAGTGTGAAACCAATACCTGCTGCCGCCCAACCTGAGAACGAGTTCAACAATGACACCACAACTGGCATGTCACCACCACCCACTGGTGCAATCCATACCCAACCGAATGCCAATGCTAAACCTGTCATTGCCCAGAATGAAGTCATGTTGCCGCTCAGGAAGAAGTGAATCCCAAAACCGAGCATAGCAAGGAAAATTAACGCCTGAACAGGTTTTACCCATGCACCCGAAATAGTTTTTGCCCATTTCTTCGCCGCCAATTTACCGTATGCAAAAACAGATGCAGTAAAGGTAATCGCCCCCACGAAACAGCCCACAAACAATTCAAATAAATGAACTTTGCTCATTTCATGGAAAGTAATGCCATTTGCAGCCAACAAGTCTGGACCAAGTTCGATTAACTTGTTGTTATGAATAATCGCAGCAATCGCAATTAAAACTGCAGCCAAACCGACTAAAGAGTGCATTAACGCTACAGTTTCAGGCATTTGAGTCATTGGCACCGTACGTGCGCGGGCAATACCCACCACCGCACCTGCTGCCATAGCTGCCAGAATCATCCACACAACTGGATTGTCTGCCACAAAGAATGTAGTCAAGACTGCAATCGCCATTGCGATCATGCCGTAACGGTTGCCCGCAATCGCAGTTTTAGGCCCAGACAAACCACGTAAAGTTAAGATAAAGAGCACAGCCCCGATTAAATAGAACCAGTCTGCATATTCACGAATAAATTCCATGCATTAGCCCTCTTTTTTCTTTGCTTTTGGTTTGAACATTTCCAGCATACGTGCAGTCACTGCAAAACCACCGAAAATATTGATGCTTGCCAAGAACACAGCAATCGCACCCAGTACACTCACCACATTAATGGTTTGGAAATCGACACTGCCTTCTACACCCATGATTGGTAGACCAACAGTTTGAATCATCGCACCGACAATAATGATTGAAGAAAGTGCATTGGTTACTGCCATTAATGGCGTATGTAACGCAGGTGTTACCCCCCACACCACGTAGTAACCTACGAAGATGGCAAGGACAAAAATCGTAATTGTTTCAACCATGAGAATTCTCCTTAACCACGCTTTAACAGCACTTGACCGTTATGAGTGACCAGCAACGCTTTCTGAATTTCTTCTTCAGGATTCAATGCGAAGTTCTTGTCGTTATCAAATAATGTTTCAACAAAATTCAACACATTACGCGCATATAGTGCAGATGCTTCTGTCGATACAGTCGATGGAATGTTTGGAATACCCAAAATTTTCACACCATTGGCAGTCACTACAGTTTCACCGCATTGTGAACCTTCGACGTTACCGCCCGTTTCGACTGCCATATCTAAAATCACAGAACCCGGCTTCATTTTTGCCACAGTTTCCGCTTTGATTAAACGCGGTGCATCACGACCCGGCAATAACGCAGTGGTAATCACGATATCCGCATTAGAAACGGCTTTATCGACAATCACTGCTTGGTCTTTAATGTATTGTTCACCAGGCATCCAGCCATAACCATTTTTGGCAGCATCGGCAGCTTTTTGTTGTTCTTCTTCAGACATTGGTACGTCTAACCACTTACCACCCAAAGATTCCACCTGATCTTTTGCCGTTGGACGCAAGTCAGTTGCTTCGACTACAGCACCTAAACGCTTCGCTGTTGCAATGGCTTGCAAACCAGCAACACCCACACCCATGATCACAACACGCGCAGGTTTTACAGTACCCGCTGCCGTCATTAACATTGGGAACATGCGTTGATATTCTGCTGCAGCCAACAACACAGATTTATAACCTGCCAAGTTGGCTTGTGATGACAACACGTCCATATTTTGCGCACGCGACAAGGTACGTGGCAAAAGCTCTAAAGCAAATGCAGACACCTGAGCCGCAGCAAATTGGTCTAATTCAGTATTGCGGTAAGGATCAAACATCGCCACCACAGTGCTGTTCGGTGCAAGTTTTTGAATTTCTTCACCCTTTGGGGCACGAACTTTCAAAATCATTTGGCTACCGCGATAAGCATCATCTGTCATGGTCGCGCCTACTTGTTCATAAGCGCTGTCGATATAAGCGGCTTTTACGCCTGCACCACGTTCAATGACTACGCTATGACCCGCGCTAATCAACTTCTTTACTGTTTCTGGCGTCGCAGCGACACGATTTTCACCGACAACAGTTTCGGTTGGAATTCCGATCTGCATGAGCGTTCCTCAAGCTAGTTTTTCTTAAGTCAACATCGTGGATAACGATGCTTTCCCCTCAGGATAAGTTTTGTTGAATTTTTGGATTCTAATGCAACATTTTTAAATTACCACCCAATATTTATTTAATAAATACCTATATTTTGAACTGATGATTCATAAAAATATTGTTGCGAGATATAATTGATAAGTTTTGCTTATTGAATATAAGTATAATTATTCAGCAAAACTTCGATTTGAAGTGTCTAAAAGAAAAAAAGCGATGCTTTGAGCTTGCAGTTGACCACATTTAAATGAATTAAGCATTGATCATTCTGACACGCATTTCACTTAATTGGGAAAATCCGACTTAGCGCTAAAAGATTGCATATCTATACATTTAAGCGCTAAAAGCAAAAACTTAAACACCAAATTGACTTTTTTGACAATTTTTACACCGCACAACATGGTTCAATTTAGAAGTGTTTTGCGCATCTGAAAACCTTAGAAAAACCTACCTTTGCCTTATGAGTAAAACCGAATATTTGAAACAGTAAAACTTTTAAAAGAAGCTTGAATTTATTCAACTCAGGTCTAAGTTAAGTGCTGCTATTTTTTCATTTTTTTTGTGCGTCATTTTGTCTGATGATGGATTTTCTCTGTTTTGCAATATTTTCAACTAATTTGCACCATTATCGTGCAAATCCCATTTACTCTACTTTTCACAAAATTTATGCCATCTCAAGCAGACCATCTGCATAAAATCGGCTATGCTTGCTCAAATACAGCACACACAGCTTGATCCATGCAGTCGCATCTGCCTTTATCTATCATGCAACTTGCATTTGTGTGCGCGGCATGTGTCACTTCTCTTGCATCCACCTTGCTCGACAGCATTTTTCATGATCAGACTTAACGCCACACAATGGGGCTCCATCTTTGCCTTATTTGCAGCCTTTTTGTTTAGTACCAAAGCCATTTTTATTAAACAGGCTTATGCACTTTCACCGTTGGTCGATGCAACCGTACTCATGGCTTTGCGCATGGCAAGTGCCCTGCCTTTCTTCTTGCTGATTTGTTGGCTCAATCGCCATCACAGTCGCAACATCTCTACACGCAATTGGCTGCTAATAATATTTGCAGGTCTGATGGGCTATTATTTTTCTAGCTGGCTGGATTTTTTAGGGCTGATGTTCATTAGCGCTTCATTAGAACGCATTATTCTGTTTTTATATCCAACGCTCACCGTTCTGGCTTCGAGCGTAATGTATCGGCAGAAACTGAGCTGGCTGAGTCTGTTTGCAATTGCTCTGAGTTATGGCGGAACAGTGATTGTGATGTTACAGGAACAGAGCAATACCCCACATGACACGTATTTTTGGTTAGGCAGTAGTTTGGTGTTCGCCAGTGCAGTGTGTTTTGCAGGCTATTTATTGCTGACCAAAAGCCTGATTCAGCATTTTGGTTCATGGAATTTTACAGGTCTGGCTTTAAGTATTGCCTGCATCGGTACGCTTACGCATTACAGTTTGGTCACACCGAATCCACTGGGACTGGTGCAACAACTGCCTGTAGAAGTGCTGGGCTATGGCATAGCTTTAGGGATATTTGTCACAGTCTTGCCCACCTTACTCATGGCGCACAGTATCGCCCGTTTAGGTGCGGCACAATCGGCCATGATTGCTTCAATTGGCCCCATCTTGACGATTCTATTGGCCACAGCATTTTTAGGTGAACATCTAAATGGCATACAATGGTTCGGCTGCATGCTCAATATTGTAGGCGTGATGATGATCACCTTGTCCAAAAACAAGTTCTCTCATTAAGTTAAAGGCGACATCCTGCCACTAATGAAGTTGAATATTGGATTCAATCTTTGAGCTACTGCAACCCCGTTTTACCATTGACCTTAGGATAATTATGAACACTGCACCCGACATCAGCCAAGATAAAACCCTGCTCTGGTTGATGGCGATCGCCTGTGGTCTATGCGCGGGGGCGAATTATTATTGCCAACCGCTGATTTACTCGATTCATCAATCTTTCCAAATTCCGCAATCCCAAGTGGCATTGACAGTGACTTTTGCACAAGTGTCTTATGCTCTGGGTTTATTATTCATTGTGCCCATGGGCGATATTGTCAATAAAACCAAATTCATTCCCTTATTGATGTTTTTGGCCTCGATTGGCTTATTTTTATGTGCCTTTTCCAGCAATTTAAGCATGCTATGGATTGGCACGATTATCACAGGGCTGTTTTCAGTTGCAGCACAAGTCTTAATTCCCTTTGCCACCATGACCGTAAAACCTGAAAAAATGGGTGAAGTGGTCGGTTTATTGATGAGTGGTTTATTGGTCGGTATTTTACTTTCGACCAGTTTGGCAGGTTTGCTGTCCAACTTATTCCATTGGAAAGTGATTTACCTGATTAGCGGTGTGCTGATGCTTTGCATTGCCGCGGTACTCAAAGCACGCTTACCCTTTATCTCAACCAGCAAACTCAGCTATTTGGCCGTGTTTCAGTCTATGGGCAAACTCATTTTAGAAGAACGTCGTTTGGTCTATCGTGCCTTGCTCGGTGCGTTTGCTTTTGCAGCGATGAGCGTGTTGTTTTCCACCATTGCAGTATTACTCAAATCCAGTTTTGGCTTAGCTGACTTTATGGTGGGCATTGTGGCAATGGTGGGTGTATTCGGTGCTCTTTCGACCAAACACGTGGGGAAAATTGCAGATCGTGGCTATGTTACAGCGCTGACGTGGGGTGGTTTGGCGCTATTGGCAATCAGTTGGGTCTTTCTATACAACGGACAATTTAGCTTATGGAGCTATATTCTTGGTTTTGGCTTAATTAACCTTGGGCTTGCCACCGTACACAGCAGCAACCAAAATGTAATTTTTCGCTTACGCCCCGATGCCAAATCGCGGATTAACTCAATTTATATGACCAGTTATTTTACTGGCGGTGCTTGTGGTTCTGCCTTGGGAATCTATGCATGGCAACACGGTGGATGGTTATGGAGTTGCCTAGTTGGTTTGTGTTTTGTTACCGCCGCAATGAGCTTTGCCCTACTCGACTGGCAGCATCAACGTCAACACACCGCCATGCCTTAAACGCTGCGATTACAATCAAGCAAGTCGCTTAAGACATTTGCATCACAGGGTAAAATGGCTGACTCAATTCCACATTTTCTAAATTTTCCAATAAGATTTGGATAAAACACGGCATCAACGCACACAGTAAAGTATTGGCATGGCTGAGTTGTTTGCGGTTGATTGCACTGTTATAAGTTGCACCACCTTGTAAAAGTTGCTGCTGTAACGTCAATAAGCGCTTAAACAAACATGCCAAAATTGTAGCTGAATCATGGATGTGCAATGCCTGCATAATCTGCTGTTTCTCTGCTTCATAATCTGCACGCCATTCAGCTTCAGTCATTTTTTGATTACGCCAATCCCAAAAACTTTGATACAAATAAGGGTTGGTCAGCAACACCTCTAAACTTTGTGGATATTTTTCCCAAATAATTCTCGCCATGCGCTGATCGACATCTTTTTGATACATACGCTGCACAAATTGCTGCAAGGTCTGTTGTGTATGCTCTGCCGTTTGACCTTGCGCATACAAGGCACTCAACGCCACCCATGCTGTCATAAATTGCATATCGACATCATCATGAAACTCAATGGCTTTTTTCCACCAACTTAAACTGCGCTGCATGCGTAAATTAAATGCCGTTGAAAATTCATTTTTCTTAGTTCGATAAATTTCTTCTAATACCAACATTTTATTTTCCCTCTTATGCTGCGTTATCCTATCTTTTCAACATACTAAAAAACGGCTACGCATACAAATACTGAGCAGTTCCGCTTTAGCATCTACGGTTGCGCTGCTTTGTTCATAGCGAACAAAGCAAAGTTAATGCCAATGGATGTGGGTTGGGGATACTGTCGATTTTCACTTAAACCCCGTATAATGCGCGGTCTTGTGCTTTTGTTTTTCAATTCAGGTGGGTTATGACACGTGCCATCCAAACTTTACAACCTCGCATTTCGGTTGCCCCGATGATGGATTGGACTACCCGCGATTACCGTTTTTTTGCACGTTTATTTAACCCCAATATCATTCTGTATACTGAAATGGTAACCACTGGCGCAATTTTATTTGGTGATGCCAAGCGCCATTTAGATTACAGCAAAGAAGAACATCCTATTGTCTTGCAGTTGGGCGGTTCAAATCCGAAAGACCTTGCGACCTGCAGTAAAATGGCACAAGACTGGGGTTATGATGAAATCAACCTGAATGTTGGCTGCCCAAGTGATCGAGTACAAAACAATAAAATTGGTGCGTGTTTAATGGCAGAACCAGACTTGGTTGCAGAGTGTATTGCCGCCATGCGTCAATCGGTTGATATTCCTGTGACCGTAAAACATCGCATCGGGATTGATGACATGCACTCTTATGCAGAGATGCTGTATTTTGTGGATACTGTGGCTCAAACAGGTTGCAATAACTTTATCGTGCATGCCCGAATTGCCTTATTACAAGGTTTATCGCCTAAAGAAAACCGCGAAGTTCCGCCTCTGCGTTATGAGGATGTGTATCGCCTAAAACAAGACCGCCCCGAATTGTTAATTGAAATTAATGGTGGAATTAAAACGTTTGCCGAAACCCAACAACACCTCAAGCATGTCGATGGGGTGATGATTGGTCGTGAAGCCTATCACAACCCTTATTTACTGGCAGAGCTTGGGCAATTATGGGGGCTAGAATTACCTGACCGTTTTGAAATTATGCAGCGCATGTTGCCGTATATTGAACAACGTCTACAACAAGGTGCACCACTTTCTGTCATTACCCGCCATATTTTAGGTTTATTCCAAAACCTGCCAGGTGCACGTAAATGGCGTCAGGCACTAAGTGGCGGCAATGCCAAAACATTTGCAGATGTAGAGCAAGCATTGGTCAATATTCAAGCAGCAATGCAGCGTACGGAAGACTATTCAAAAGAGCAGCAGCTACAACGACCTACTGAATAAAGTCATTGGCGATGTGCAAAATCAAAGAACTTTTTTATAAGCCATGCCTCGCATGGCTTTGATTTATGTATTTTTAGCCTGTAAGGCATCTAACTTTTTCAACACTTCTGCCACAGCTACCATCGCAAAACTGGACGTGACCACCACCGCCGAACCATAGCCGCCACAGCGCAAGCCTGCGCTTGGGCATACATCGGCACTAGAAAATGGATTGTCGATGGAATACACACAGGTAATCCCAAACTTTTCTTTTGGCTTTTTACAAATACCTTTGCTGCGTAATTGGGCGCGCAATTTGGCCAACATTGGGTCTTGTTCGGTTTTAGATAAATCTGCCACTCGAATTTTCAACGGATCAAGTTTGCCACCTGCACCACCCGAAACAATCAGTGGAATCTTGTTAAAACGACAATGCAGCATCAACGCTAGTTTAGCTTTTACGTCATCAATGCAATCTAAAATCAAATCAGGTGCAGTCGCCAATAACGCTTTGACGTTATCTGGACTGAGGTAATCATCGACCAAATTAATTTTGATACGTGGATTAATAGAACGGCAACGCTCTGCCATGACATTAATTTTTTCATGCCCCAAGGTTGAGCTCATGGCAGGCAATTGACGGTTAATGTTAGATGCTGCGACCACATCCATATCCACCAATGTCAGCTCGCCGATACCCGTACGTGCCAACGCCTCAACCGCCCAAGAGCCGACACCGCCAATTCCTATCACCATGACATGACTTTGGGCATAATGCTGAAAAGCACTGTCGCCATAAATTTTGGCCACACCTGCAAAACGGCGTTCATATTCATCATCTTGAAGAAGATCTGTCATGCTGCAATCAAATTTAATTTCAAAGTGTGGGCATTTTACTGCGTTTCGCAGACTTCGTGTTGTTTCATCTAAAGTTTAGGCAGGTCTAATACTTGAACACTATTCTGCCAAAGCTGTGCGGCTAAAGTTTGCGGTGCAATATCTAAACAATCCGCTAAACCTTCAAGCACATAAATCAGGTTCGCAGGGGTATTTCGGGTTCGTGATTGAGTATCTGTCTGACAACATAAAGGCGTCATATCGGGGCAGTCGGTTTCCAAAACCAAATGTTCAGCACCAATTTCCTGCACAACACGGCGCAGTTTTTTTGCATTGGGATTGGTAATCTGCCCTGTCACACCAATTTTAAAGCCCAATTTGATCAGTGCTTTGGCTTCTTCTACCCCACCGCTAAAAGCATGTGCAATGCCACCAAACTGAAATTGTTGCTGTTTGAGTATTTTTAAGGTTTCGGCATGAGCCTTACGAATATGTAGCAGTACAGGTTTTTGTCGATGGCGTGCGATTTCCAATTGCGCGGCAAAAAAATCTTGCTGCTTTTGAAACGCTTCAGGCTGTTTATGTTCAACCAAAAAAGTGTCTAAGCCAATTTCACCCACCGCGACACAATGCTGTTGTTGCAAAAACTGTTCTAAATCTTGTAAATGTTGGTCTTGATGTTGTTCGATATAAAAAGGATGCAAGCCTGGTGCAAGATGACTTTGTGGCACATGCTCAAGTTGGTTTAAAAACTGTTGTGTAGAGATTAAATCTTGAAAACGTGATTGTACAAAGCCAATCAGTACCAAATGTTCTACGCCTGCTGCCTTGGCCGCATACGCCAATTGCTCCCGATCTGAGTCAAAATCAGGTACATCAAAATGGGTATGCGTATCAAACAGCGCAATGCTCATATTAAGATTTCGCTTTGGTTGTGTTTACTGCACTGGCTTCGGCAGATTTTGCGGTTGCTTCAGAGGCTGCTTCTGTTACAGGCAAATACGCAGCTTTTAAAATCCCCTGCAGTTCTGCATACGGAATGGTTAAACGCGGTAAACCAACGACATAAGGGCCTATTTCATATTCTGCGTATTGCAGAATTAAACCCTGTTGACCTAAATAGTAATTTTCCGACAGCTTAAATTTCCACGCTTGTTCATATTCTTGCACATTGGTGGAAAGTTCAGATGCGATGACCCATTGTTTAAACGCTTCGTAGGCTTTGCGCTCCAATTGTGGACGCTGCTTCTCTAACAGAATGTCATTTAACAATACTAATTTTTTCTGTTCTAAATCAAAATTATAGTATTGCTGTGCCGATGCACCATGCGCTCCTCCCAAATAACTACTGCTATTCAGTACCACGGTTGCCAAAGGCTGATCTGCATTCAAAATTTTAGGCTTAATCATCAAACTGATTTTATGATTTGAGCTTAAAGCTTTCAGTTCCTGATCAAGTACCAAAAAGCTTTGCACATAAGGCACAGTTTGTTTTTCTAATTTTTGCGCCAAAGTTTCCACTTGTGCAATGGCTGCTGCAGTGGGGTTGCTGGCAGGTGCATCTGCAGCACTGGCTGCTGTATTTTCACTGGCTGCATTCTCAACTGCTATAGCCTCAGAAGCCGCCTGCTGTGGTGCAATTTCTAAAATTTGTGCCAATTCTTGAATAATTTTCTGATCAATAAAATGGTCGATAAAGGCCTGATTACTATTCAAACGCTCAATTGAAATTTCAGGGCAGTTATTCCCTTCACATTTAGGCAACGACAAATTCAGTTTTTCAGTATCCCCGACCAGTTTTAAGCTTTGTTGTTCCGCCTGCGTCTGCTCTGGCTCGACTGTTTCTGGTTCGGTTTTCTTTGGCTGACATGCAGTAATCCCTAGCGTTGTAATTAAAATACTGATGGCCAAAATACTTTTATTTTTCAACATGGATCCAACCTTGATTTCATCTATTTTTGCTTGTCACCGTACTCACCTACTAAAACATAGATGGATAGATGTCTGCTTTTAAAACTTGTTGTGTTTGTGCTTTGCTTAGGTAAATATCTAACTGCGTGCCATCTTTGACAATTTCATGGGTGCGATAATGCAATCCTAAGCCCTGATCATCAAAAAACCAATCTGCCTGCCCCCAGTATAATTTGGCAGGTGCTGCTTTTTGCACGTCACTGCTTTGTGTTTTGAGCCAATCCTGATAGGCCTGCTGTACAAAAGTATTCATACGGGTTTGTTGTTTGGCATCAATCACATCTAAAACAGACAAGGCTTTTTGCTGCTTCCGATCTGCCACAAAGAAATAATAGCGTTCCTTGACTTGCGTGCCTTCCTGTTTGCTATCTACCCCGACTTGCAACAAAACATATTGATTGCGTTGATATGCCATACGGGTGTACATCGCCAATTCATAAGCTTTATTTTGATCTAATTGTGCCTGCCAAGCATCGGATTTTTTCACATAGGCATCTACGGCTTGCTGCAAATTCATGTTTTGTTTTAAGCCAATTTGGTCTTGAATCACCATGGCCTGATTTTTTGCAATCCAACTGTTGAGCCATGTATCTTGGGTATTTAAAGTTTGTACTTCTAATTCAATGCAGTTTTTATTTTCACAAAATGGCAAGGCAATTTCTGCCGCCTGTTGCTTGATATTCAAATACGGTAAAACATCCGCTTGATCTTTCTGAAAAATAGACGTTTGCTCATCTGAGTTTTGATCTTGTTTAGATGAGTCACAGGCGCTAAGCAAAACCATCCCGCTCAAAATTGCACCCAGATAAACCGATTTTTGCTGCATGATTTCCCCAATTCATTTATCAAAAATAATCTTTAATCTTTTACCGCCCCCATAATAAAACAGCTTCCTAAAGAAGCTGTTTTAATTTTGAAACTTTTAGGCATGCCGAACATTCATCTGCGCTACGCTGATTGCATCTGCCAGATTAAGCATCATCAACCTGAGGCTTAGTGCTCGCGTGTATTTCTAAACTCAATGTCAGGGTAACGCTCTTGCATTAACTGTAAATTCACACGACTTGGCGCGAGATAAGTTAAGTGACCACCACCATCGACAGACAACTGATCGTGGGCTTTTTTCTTAAATTCGTTAAACTTTTTCTCATCGGCACAAGACACCCAGCGTACCGTGTTGATGCTGACAGGCTCGTAAATACAATCGACTTTGTATTCTTCTTTCAGGCGATAGGCGACGACTTCAAACTGTAGCACACCAACAGCACCTACGATTAAATCATTGCTGTTTTGTGGCATAAAGACTTGCGTTGCACCTTCTTCTGAAAGCTCTTTAAGGCCTTTTTGCAGCTGTTTGGACTTCAATGGGTCTTTCAAGCGTACACGACGGAACATTTCAGGTGCGAAGTGCGGAATCCCTGTAAATTGCAACTTTTCACCCGAAGTGAAGGTATCGCCAATTTGAATCGTCCCGTGGTTATGTAGACCAATAATGTCGCCCGGCCAAGCTTCTTCGAGGTGCTGACGGTCACCTGCCAAGAAGGTCAAGGCATCGCTGATACGTACATCTTTATCAATACGCACATGCTTCATTTTTAAGCCTTTTTCATACTTGCCTGAACAGATTCGCATGAAAGCAATACGGTCACGGTGCTTCGGATCCATATTGGCCTGAATTTTAAAAACAAAACCACTAAAGCCTTCTTCATTGGCTTCTACAATACGGTCTTGCGTTGGATGTGCTTTTGGCGGCGGCGCATATTCACTGAATGCATTCAATACATGATCTACACCGAAGTTACCCAAAGCAGTACCAAATAGCACTGGTGTTTGACGACCCGCTAAAAACTCTTCACGGTCTAAAGGCTCATTCGCCATTTGTACCAACTCAAGTGATTCTTCAAATGCCGCCCATGCCAATTCACCTACTTTTTCACGTAGGTCTGCATGGTTATAGCCATCACGTACTTCAATTTCAGGAATGGTTGAACCAAAACCTGATTTGTACACATAAAACTTTTCTTCGATGAGGTTAAACACCCCTGCGAAATCACGCCCTGTACCCATTGGCCAAGTGATTGGCACACACTTAATTTTGAGGACATTTTCAATTTCATCCAACAACTCTAATGGTTCACGAATTTCGCGGTCCATTTTGTTGACGAATGAAATGATGGGTGTGTCACGCATACGACACACATCCATTAATTTAATGGTACGGTCTTCGACACCTTTCGCACCATCAATCACCATCAGTGCAGAGTCCACCGCAGTTAGAGTGCGGTAAGTATCTTCAGAGAAATCTTCGTGCCCTGGGGTATCGAGCAGGTTAATCATTTTGTCTTTATACGGGAATTGCATCACCGAAGTTGTAATGGAAATACCACGTTCTTTTTCCATTTCCATCCAGTCAGATGTTGCGCCACGATCTGACTTACGGCTTTTTACCATCCCTGCAACTTGAATGGCTTGTCCCCATAACAGCAGTTTTTCTGTCATGGTGGTTTTACCAGCATCGGGGTGGGAAATAATCGCGAAAGTACGTCGCTGTGCGACCTGCGCCGCTAACTCATCTTTAAAACTCATGCAAGACACCTACTGCAGAACCGCAGTGTATAAGATCAAAATGATCAATATGAAAAATTGGCGTAATTGTAGCAGATTTGAATCAAATTTTATTGATTGTTGATATGTTCTAATTTATCCACAACTGAGAATATAGTTATTTTTTCAATCTATACTTTTGCTTTTGGCTTTTCGGTTTTTCTGGAATCGTACGTTCAATCAAACCTACTTCTATGGCAGGATTCATATCGTTCTTTTGGAATGTTGCGCTATGAGTTAAACCTAACAACTGCATCAACTCAGCCAAACTATATTCATCTTGTTTCATCACTGAAATTAAACGCTGGACTTGGTCGCTCACTTGTACGCTATCTTGAGCGGTAGCATGATCGCTAGCTTAAGCCGAATGTTTAAACAGCTCTTCTAAACGCTCAACATCCATTGGTAAGCCTAATAAGTAGCCCTGTAATTGCTGA
This sequence comes from Acinetobacter sp. YH12205, assembly GCF_013418125.1. Taxonomy (NCBI): domain Bacteria; kingdom Pseudomonadati; phylum Pseudomonadota; class Gammaproteobacteria; order Moraxellales; family Moraxellaceae; genus Acinetobacter; species Acinetobacter sp. YH12205. Next base: position 169,892 of record NZ_VPCQ01000001.1, read on the forward strand.
CAGCCTAAACGGGTTAAAATCTCAGCTTGCAATGGCGTTTCCACCCCTTCAGCGGTCACAGTTAAACCCAGTTTAATGGCTAACTGAATAATACTTTCTAAAATTAATTCTTCTTTGCTGTCCAAACACAAATCTAAAATAAAAGCACGGTCAATTTTCAACTCATCGACTGGCAATTTTTTCAAATACAAGAAACTCGAATGTCCTGTACCAAAATCATCAATCGCCAATTGAATCCCCATTTGACGCAAACGCTCAAAACTACGAATACTCGATTCAATATGATGCATTGCTGTACTTTCAGTCACTTCAATCATCAGGTGATGGGGTTGAATCTCATAGCGTTTAAACAAGTTTTCTAACGTCGAAAATAAGTGTTTATGTTCAAACTGCACTGCCGATAAATTCACAGCCACAGGAAATAACGGTGCACCCGATCTTTCCCAAATTTGAATTTGTTTAAAGGCTTCTTCTAGCGTCCAATAGCCAATTTGAATAATCAACCCCGTCTTTTCAGCCCCTTTAATAAACATATTTGGGGTAAGTAAACCATGTACGGGGTGATACCAACGAATTAAAGCTTCTACGCCACAAATTTTATGGTCAGCGGCTTTAAACTTTGGCTGATAGAACAACGCAAATTGTTGTTGTTCAACCGCTTTATATAAATCATTAATCAACTTACTTTGGCTTTTGGCCTCAAGTAACTCCAGATCATAATTAAATACCGAACTGGTGTTACGCCCCTGATATTTAGAGGTCAGCATCGCCGCATCAGCATTCATTAAAATATCTTGCAAATTGGTGCCATGCTCTGGATACATCGCAATGCCAATACTGCCTGAAATATTAATGACCTTGCCTGCAATTAAGAAACTTTGCTGAATCAGTTCTAATATTTTTTCAGAAATGAGCGTGGCTTCTGCGATATCGGTATGTTCAATCACCAAAAGAAATTCATCGCCACCAATTCTTAATAACTGGGTATTTTCGCCCAAGTGGGATTGCACACGTTTAGACAACTGAATCAGCAATTGATCGCCAACATGATGCCCAAATACGTCATTCACCGCTTTAAAGCGGTCTAAGTCGATATACAAAAATGCAATTTTAGTGTTTTTTTGCCGATGCTCAGAAAAAAGCAATTGTGCATATTCAGCTAAATATAAACGGTTGGGCAATTTGGTCAGGTTATCTTTGACTGCCTGATTGGCCAATTCACGGTTGGCTAAAGACAATTGTCTGCTTTTTTCTTCTAAGCGCAGCTCCAGCAGAGATACGCCCACCGCAGCAGCAAAAATCAGACTGGTCACTAAAATAACCACCAACAGAGCTGGCCCTTGCCCGATCTGGAAGTGCCCTGATTGAGGCAAATCTGCTGTAGAGTAAAAATGCAGTGCTTCCATGCCTATATAGTGCATGGCAACAATGCTCAGACTCATGAGCACCGCAATGAAAATTTTATATTGTGCCTGACGCCCCATTCTGCACTTGGAATGAAACATAAACCAAAAGGTAAGTATTGCTCCGCCAATGGCCACTAATACAGACAGCAAAACAATGGTAGGATCATAATAACTACGGTAGCCTTCTACCTGAATTCCCATCATGCCCGTATAGTGCATGCCTGAAATACCCAACCCCATTAAAATGCCGCTCAGGATCAAACGCGCCACAGGCAAGGTCGATTGCGTGGTCAGCCAAACCGCAAACGTAGAGGCGATAAATGCAATAACAAAAGATAGGGTCGTAAAGCTAAGATCAAATTGATACGGTGCAGGTAACTGGCAGGCCAACATGCCCACAAAATGCATACTCCACACTGCCGCACCCAGCAGCAAACCACTCATGATTAATGCAATTTTTTTTAGTTGTTGTTGTACATTTTGAAAAAGCATTTGCCCAACAGACACTGCAAAATAGCAGGCCAATACTGAGATTGCTACCGAGCCAATTACCAAGCTCAGATCATAATGTACATGCATCATTAGATGTATCCATCTCTGTCATATTTTATTGTTTTTCGGCTACTCAATCTCACACTCTCTTATAAATAATAACTAAAAAGCAACCTGAACGACGGATTGATCTAGCAAAGACTGCATTGACTTAAGAGTCTAATACTATTCCGCTTTGGTCAATAGTCAAATATATAATATGTCATCATGAAATAATGGCAATTCAAAACTGCTAAAAATAGCTGTCTGACTCAAAGCTATATGCATCTTGTCACTTTACTTTTCGCTTTAGGATGAAAAAAACCAGCAACTTTTCGCTGCTGGTTCTATTTGATTAAGATTCTAACATTGTTTTAAGGTTGATTCGGCTCAGAAACACCTTTTTGTAACATGGCATAGTCTTGCAACACCTGCGCTGCTTCAATCACAAAAGCTTCTTCCTCAGGTAAAGCAGGGCGTTGTGCCGCTTTCATTTTGGCACGCGCTTCTGCCAAAGCATCAATAGATGCCTGATAGCTTTCCCAATTAGCAAATGGTTTCAAACCTGTTTCCTGACGGCGTTTGTTTTCCGCAGTCAGCGTTTGTTGCTCCAAAGCTAACAACTCTGCTCTGCGTTGTTCAATATCTAACACAATGCTTTTGCGATCTTCAGTTTGTTTGGCAATTTGCTTACGTTGTTCCAAATATTGAAATTGCGGATCAAGCGTGACACGTTGCTGTGACAATTGCCCTAGCTTGGTGATGTACGGCTGTACTGAACCTTCACGCTTAAATGGTGCAGTTGGAATAGTATCCCACTTCAAAGCATTTTTCGCTTTGCGTTCACCAAACTCCTCATTGTAAATATCCACCAGTTTAATGTCAGGAATCACACCTTTGTTTTGGGTACTTCCACCTGTAATACGGTAGAACTTACGTTGAGTTAAGGTCGCCTGCCCATAGGCTAAGGTGTCGAGTTGTACCTGCGCTGTACCTTTACCTGTGGTGGTGCTACCAATCACAATCCCGCGCTGATAGTCCTGAATTGCAGCAGAGTAAATTTCACTGGCCGAAGCAGAAGCAAGGTTAATCATCACTGCCAATGGGCCTGCATAAGTCTGTGCACCGCCATCGTCATCTTCAAATACGCTCACGTTGCCATTGCCATCACGAATTTGCACTACAGGGCCTGATTTGATTACTTGCCCAAGCATACGTGCCACTTCTTCTAGTGAACCGCCAGGGTTGTTACGCAAATCGACAATAATCCCTGCGACATTTTTGGCCGCCAAACTTTTCAGGGCATTGTTGGTATCCTCCGACACCGAGCGATATTCATTGCCTGCACGACGTGCACGGTAATTCAAATAAAAGGATGGAATTTCAATCACACCATAGGTATAAGTTTGACCATCACGTTTGATGTCAATCGTTCGTGAGCGAACTCCCGCATCTTCTTCCTGAATCACATCACGCACAATGGTCACATTACGCGCCTGATTCATCGCCGCACCCGCACCCAACAAACGCACAGTGACTTTGGTGCCACGTTTACCACGAATCAGCCCAACAATTTCATTACTCGGCCAACCCACAACATCCACCATTTTTTCGCCATCTTGCGCCACACCAATAATGCGGTCACCCGATTTCACCTGCCCTGTTTTACTGGCAGGGCCACCTTCAACAATGGTTTCAATTTTAGTGTAGTCTTCATTGCCCCGTTCAGGACGAATCGACACCCCAATCCCTTCAAGCTGCAAAGTCGTTTGACGATTCAGCTCCATCGCATCAACAGGTGGGAAATAATTGCTGTGCGGATCATAAGTCAGCATCATCGCATTCAAAGTTTTATCCAGCACATCATCGCTCTTTAAACGATCCATGCGCTCTAACTGACGAGTATAGCGCTTAGTTAAAGTCTGCACTGGAGTCAAATCTTCTGGACTTGCCAAATCCTGACCATTGGTCAATTCAGGGTTATCTTTAATGGCTTTTTGTTTTGCCAATTCTTCTTCTTTGCTAATGGTCAGGTTAATGAGCTGCGACACCAGCATTTTTTGCCAATGCTTACGCATTTCTGCTTCAGTATTAAAGAACGGTGCTTTTTCCCGATCTGTTTCAATCGTGACATTTGGCTGTTTTAAATTTTGTGGTTTTTTCAGCTCTGCCAACATGAAATGATAAAACTGTTTTAAGCGTTCACGATACTGTGCATGAATTTGATACGGTCCAGCCAAATTGCCTGCTTTTAATGAAGCGCCAAATGTTGCTGCATATTGTTTGCGGTATTGCTCAACTTCTTTAGCCAAAAACAAAGTGTGGTCAGGGTCTAAACTGTCGATATAAAAATCAAAAATGCGCTGCGACGTCGCAGCATCTAAACGCTGATTTAAATAATGCTGACGATCGACCAAGGTCGCCAATTGACGCGAAACCAAAGCTTGTTCCTGCGTCGGCACAATACTGTTAGCAACGACAGCGGTATTATTGGCTGCAATTGCCTCGTTAATGGCGTGAGAAAAGAAAAAACCGCCAGTTGCTATTGCAACCGCACAAGCGATGGTTTGAAGTTTCATAAAAATATTTACGTCCTTGGTTTTTGACCAATCTCTGCTTTTCACAATGAATTGAGCAGATTCAAAATCTTATACAACTTAATTTGGGTCTGTCGTGTAGTTTTATCATAATCTGTGCTGTCAAAATGTAGCAAATCATTGCAGAATTCAGGTATTGTTTTTTTATTGATAAAAATCGAATACGGACACCCAATATGATTGGCGCATTGATGCTCGACATCGCTGGCACAGAACTTACTCAAGAAGATATTGAACTATTAAGCGCTCCGCAAGTCGGTGGAGTCATTTTATTTGCCCGAAATATCCAATCTCCTGCGCAAGTACGCGCCTTGACCGACCACATGCGTCAGGTACGCCCTGATATTTTAATTGCAGTCGATCAGGAAGGCGGACGCGTACAACGCTTAAAACAAGGTTTTACCCTATTGCCTGCTATGGGTAGATTTGGCGAGTTATACCAAAACGAACCTGAACGTGCCTTAGATTTAGCCGAAGAATGTGGCTGGTTGATGGCCACCGAAGTATTAGCCGTAGGCATTGATTTTAGTTTTGCACCCGTTTTAGATTTAAATGACATCAGTGATGTCATTGGAGATCGTGCTTTTGCTGCGCGTCCTGTCGATATTATTGCTTTGGCAGATGCTTTTTTACGTGGAATGCATCGTGCAGGAATGGCAACCACAGGCAAACACTTTCCTGGACATGGATCGGTTAAAGCAGACTCTCACGTTGCTGCCGCGATAGATTCACGTTCTTTTGCCGAAATTCAACAACAGGATATGCAAACCTTTATCCAACTGCAAAATCAACTGGATGCGCTCATGCCTGCGCATGTCATTTATGATCAGGTCGATCCGAACCCTGCAGGTTTTTCTGAGTTTTGGTTACAGCAAGTGCTTCGCAAAGACTTGGACTATGATGGTGTACTCTTTTCGGATGATTTAAGCATGCAGGCGGCTTGTGTAGCAGGCGATGCCGATGCACGTATTCATGCCGCTTTGCTTGCAGGCTGTGACATGGGATTGGTCTGCAACAACCGTGCTGCACAACGATTGGCTTTAAATGCGATTGCCGATTTACCCTTGCCGAATCAGGCACGTTTAGAACGCATGCGCGGTAAAATCCCTGAGCTTAGTGCAGAGTTTAGCATTGCTGAAGTTTTAGACTTGGGTGATGAATGGCGAAGCGTCCGTGATCGTATCTTGGTATTTAAAGAACAAAGTGCCGCGCTACTGGCAGCACAAACTAGTCACGACCCGACCAATTATTCAAGTACCACTAAAAACGCTGCGACTTGAGATCACCACAAACTAACTAGGGTCTGTTGACAATTCGTCTATGTTTGCGACGTGAGAGATATATCTCGCAAGATTTTTTAGCTGATATAAGGCATGGGACAGGAAATTTAGTCATTCTAAATGACTGGCACATAACGCAATAGCAGCAAAAAATATGCTCGCCCCCTTGCGCAGCAAACAAAGCAACGCTTTGTTCTTGCTCATGTGGCTAAAACTTTCTCAGATTGCGTTATGGAACTTGAAAATAGGTCCACTATTCCCTGCGTTTTATGCCTGATCTGCTCAGTTTTAGCCTACAGCGCAAGCCATTTATGAAATGTCAACAGACCCTATACGCCTTCACTTTTTCACAGCATTTATACGACAAAGGAACACGACAGCTTGTTCCTTTTTGATTATGATAAACTTATTCTATTTTGAGTATATGCCTGACACCGCAGCTTGAGTGTCAAAGCATGCCTAAAAAGACAACGACCACCATACAAACAATTAAGGTCTATACGAAAATGACAAAAACATTGCTGAACAGCAAAATCACGACAGAAAAAAGGACTGAAATGCACAACTCGGATGCCAAGCCAACTCGCTCAGACACGACTGCATTGTCCAAACATCGGCATATTTCTTTTACCGCACATTATACGGGATATATCTGGTATCAAAGGGGGATTTCACATCCTGTATTTGCGACCCGAAAAGGCAAGTTTTTAGCCAAATTGGTACATCCTTTAGAAAACTGGGCAGAACGTCATGTGGGCGGCAGTATGCGCAGCACCCTCAAACAACGTCACCAAATGATTGATGCACACTTAACCGCACTGATTCAGCAACATCCGCAATTACAAGTGCTCGAAATTGCATCTGGGCTGTCACCACGCAGCTGGAACTTTCGACAAAAATATCCTGAACTGAATTACCGTGAACTGGATTTGCCTGATATGGCGCAAATTAAAACTCAAGCGTTACGACAAATTGACCACGACGCACCTGAAGTTCTCACCGCCGATATTTTTAGTGAATCCTTTCAACAGGCCTTTGAATATTTTGATCACTCGCAGCCCTTAGTAATTATTAGTGAAGGTTTAATTAACTACTTCAGCAAAGACATGCTACAACAGCTGTTAAATGGCATGTGTAACTACACCCAAGACTTTCCAGAACTGCATTATTTAACCGATATTTACCCTGAACCCGTCAAAAACAAGCTCGCCAATTTTATTTGGAACTGCAGCCGATTATTGAAATTTATGTCACGCAGTGCTTTCACCTTTCACTTTCAATCTCCGCAGGAATTAACTCAGTTTTTTCAAAATGCAGGTTTTGAGCAAGTGCAGCTACAACAACCACAACTGTATTTTTCCAACAGCTCTTTAGAAAAAACAACCGCAGAACATTTAGGCGATTTAGTCTGGATGGTTCATGCCTACAAAAAAAATAGCGTGGTTTAACACGCTATTTTGATTCTATTTTCTTTGGATAATTTTAAACCAAGCACTGATTTTATCTACTAACGGGCATATTCCAAATTTTGTGCAGCCGCTTTTTGACGTTCCACATAACGCAACAAACGCTCTGCCACCTCAAAACTACCATGCTTAAATAATGCGCGTAGTTGCTGCCCTTGGCTTTCAAAAATTAAACATTCAATGCTAAAACTGCCTTCCTCATCCTGTAATTCTAAGGCCATATCTCGTTCAAACTGTGCTGCTTGTGCCGCCAACGCAGCATTTTCAAAATCAAGCAATACACCAAAGAAGTTTAAATCGACAATGTGCGTAGCAATTTTCAAATCAGAATGACGATACTGCAAATGACTTTGCGGATTTTGCACCCGAATACGCGCTTCTCCACGGCGTTCCATCGTCAATAGTTGCGCACGTGTCATTGGAATAATGCCATCTAAGTCCTGAATAGATTCATCGCTTAAAAAGGTCGCAAATAAATTCATGGTTTCTTTACGGCGCTGTAATTGCGGCACATGATCTGCATTGGCAATCATGGCAAATTCCATGTTCGGGCACTGTAAGGCAAAATTGGCATTTTCATGCGGCAAGGTAAAACTGTCATATTGCCCACACGCCACCAAAACCTTACATTGCGGAATAGGCACATTGGTTAACCGCAATAAACGGTTGCAGTTCACATCGTAGCGATCTTGCTCTGTAGCGGTAAAGTCGGCCATTTGTCGGTAAAACAAACGCTTTGCAGTCGGTGACATGCGAGTTTGTTCCATTTTGGCATGATTGACCAAGTATAAAATCACCGCCTGACCAAATTCATCCATGCGCTGCTCTTTCATTAAATGCAGTGATTCTTCAAGCAACATGCGCCAACTTTTACGGGTCTTTTGCATAACCCCCATTAAAATCATGCGATCAATCAATTCAGGACGCTGATCTGCTAGACACGATGCCACCACCGAACCCAATGACATGCCCATGACGGATACTTTATCTAAGCCGACAATATCCAGCCAATCACCCAACATCTGACCTAAATCATGCAGTTCTAGCGTTCCTGCCGACTCACCTGTTTCCACATTGGTCATTTGCTGATTGGCGCCCATAGATGGCATATCAATTAAAATGATTGGCCCTGCACGAAAAAGCTGCTCGACACAATATTTATATGAATTAAAGTTTTGGAATGCACCACCAATAATCACAATTGGAGTTAAATGTGCGGTTTCTGGCTGAGCAATTGCCATGTATTCCACTTTCCAGCCGTTGATCCAAGTGGTACGAGCGGGTTGTTTAAAGCTGTGTTTATCGTAAATATCAAAAAAACAGACATGCGAACTTGCGTCCTGTACATCCGTGTCCATCTGGATCATGGAATTCATATTCCTTACCTCCATGCGCATTTTATTTTTATTGTGCAAGTGTTCGTCATTGAACGATTACCCACTTATCTGAATTAAAGTGGCATCCTGCTTATTGTTGTGAATGACATCAATGTCGTTATCGCATCATTCTATACAGGTGCTGATTTTATACGCAACATTTTCTATGACCGCTCATCTACTTTTAAATCATAAAGCATTTCAAAATATTAATTTTTGTGATGAAAGCATTGAAAAATATGAAAAGATTGAACAATTTAGTCGATTTTCCGCTGAGACGCTTCATTGTGCAGGCACAGACTGTTAATATCGAGTTGAAATTTCTAAGTGATCAAACCGCTATGCAAGAGTCTATTGAACAATATATGCAAACGGTAGGACAACAAGCACGCCAAGCCTCTCGTGTCTTAGCAAGCGCTTCTACCCAATCTAAAAACAATGCGTTATCGGCTATTTATACGGCATTGGAAAATAGCGAGTCCGCTATTTTAGCTGCCAACCAAATTGATATGACCAAAGGTCGTAACAACAACTTGGATAGCGCACTGCTTGATCGCTTAGAACTTAACCCCGCACGCTTTAAAGGCATGTTACAAGGTCTGAAAGATGTGATTGGTCTCATGGATCCAATTGGTGAAATTACCAATATGGCTTACCGTCCATCTGGTATTCAATTGGGCAAAATGCGTGTACCGCTAGGTGTGGTGGGCATGATTTACGAATCACGTCCAAACGTAACCCTTGAAGCTGCGTCTTTGGCATTAAAATCAGGCAATGCGATTATTTTACGTGGTGGTTCTGAAGCACTGGAATCTAACCAAGCGATTGCTGCCGCGATTCAACACGGCTTAAAAGCATCAGGCTTGCCAGAAACATCGGTGCAAGTGATTAACACCTCAGACCGTGCTGCCGTTGGGCAATTAATTACCATGTCTGAATATGTAGATGTAATTGTGCCACGTGGCGGTAAAAGTCTGATTGAACGCATCAGCAATGAAGCGCGTATTCCAGTGATTAAACATTTGGATGGTAACTGTCACGTATTTGTAGAAGCACAGGCCGATTTACAAAAAGCCCTGCCTATTGCCCTGAATGCAAAAACTCACCGTTATGGCGTCTGTAATGCCATGGAAACATTGTTGGTCGATGAGGCTGTTGCCGCACAATTCTTGCCACGTATTGCCGAGCTATATGCAGAAAAACAAGTCGAATTACGCGGCTGTCCTGCAACCCAAAAGATTTTGGGTACAAGTGTTAAAACAGCAACCGAAGAAGATTGGTACACCGAATATTTAGGCCCAATTTTGGCAGTTAAAGTGGTTTCAGGAATTGATGAGGCAATTGAACATATCAATAAATATGGTTCACATCATACTGATGCCATTATTACTGAAAACTTTAGTTTGGCGCGTCAATTCTTGGCTGCGGTAGATTCTAGTTCAGTCATGATTAACGCTTCTACACGCTTTGCTGATGGTTTTGAATATGGTTTAGGTGCTGAAATTGGAATCTCTACCGATAAAATTCATACCCGTGGCCCTGTCGGTTTGGAAGGTTTAACCTCACAAAAATGGATCGTGTTTGGCGATGGTCAAATCCGCCAATAAAATCCATCTGTAATTTTGCAATATCCAAATATAATGTTCAGTTTCACAGGAAGCTGAACATTATTCCCTTCTATTTTTTAGACATTGTTTTAAGACACAGTTCCACTACACATTTCTGCCTCACGCTCACTTAAAATAAAAACACCATCAAGATTAGAAAAATCATCAAAAAGAGTGGCGATGCTTATGTTTTATTATTTGATTATTAGTACCTTTGCTTTAGCACTGTTGGTGTCGTTCATTGTCATGCGTCTGTTTTCCAGCTCCATCAATGCAATTTTGGCGCGTATCATCCACGACCCAATTCATGAAGCATGGGCAAAGTACACCAAATTTGCAGGCATGGTGGTCGGCACATCTTCAGGCATTCGTATTTACGATATGGAAAAATACATTACCCCACTCACCTATGCCGAAAATGACAAAAGAATTGTGATTGAACTGACGCAAGAACGCTGGGTATTGGAAATTTACCGCACCATTATTGAAACCTTACAAGGCTTGGCGTGGATGATGTTGGTGTTTTTTATGGTGGCACTGATTGCTTATGTGATTGTCCGTTGGTCGGAAATTAAATACGCTGCCAAATCAAAATAAACCGACAAAGATTGAGGAAATAATTTAAAACAGTTTGCCACTCGCCTGCAGAATGAAGTGTGCTATGTTAAGAGAATACAACAGGAATTAAGCAGAAATTTTAGACCATCATTTCATGAAAAAATGAAAGTTTCGGGCTGATAAATTTTAATTATTTCTGATTTCATGGTCGATAATGCTTAAGTCTAATCTCCTAAAGTCTATCTAGGAGCAATAAAAAACCCATGATAAAACATACGTAATGATCAAGATTGCAACACAATAGATTGCCGTTTGCCATATCTTGCAATGCAGCTTGATTGACTAGGGATAACTTCAATTAGAATTCGGGTACATAAAAGTGACTACATCAGTATTAGTGATTAACTGCGGATCTTCTTCTATCAAATATGCGCTTGTATCTGAAAGCGTTGGAGATCGTATCTTTGGTTTGGCAGAAAATCTAGGTTCTGCTGATGCGCGCATTAAAGGCATTACCGCAGGTGGTGAGCCGCTCGAACTTTCTATTCCACATGCTGACCATGAAAAAGCATTGGAAACTATTCTTGGTCGCTTATCTCAATATAAGCCACAAGCCATTGGTCACCGCGTTGTACACGGCGGTACTTTAACCAAAGCAGAATTATTAACTGAAGAAATCGTGCAACGTATTCGTGAAGCAACTCCGCTTGCACCTTTACACAACCCTGCACACTTGGTGGGTATTGAAGCAACAATGCGTTTGTTCCCAGAACTTCCGCAAGTGGCTGTATTTGATACTGCATTCCACCAAACGATGCCTGCTCACGCTTACCGTTATGCAGTGCCTAAATTCTTATATACCGACCACAACGTACGTCGTTATGGCTTCCACGGTACAAGTCACGCATACGTTTCAGAGCGCGGTTCAGAGTTGGCTGGCAGCTTCAAACAAGGTGGCTGGTTAACTGCTCACTTGGGTAACGGTAGCTCGACTTGTGCAATCTGGAATGGTCAAAGTGTAGACACATCGATGGGCCTAACCCCACTTGAAGGTTTGGTGATGGGTACTCGTAGTGGTGATGTAGACCCAAGCTTACACAGCTTCCTTGCAAGCAACTTAGGTTGGGATATCTACAAAATTGACAAAATGCTAAACAGCCAAAGTGGTTTACTTGGTTTGTCAGGCTTATCGAACGACATGCGTACCCTGATTGAAGCATCTGAACAAGGCAACGAAGATGCAACGCTTGCAATTGAAGTATTCTGCTACCGTTTAGCTAAATCTTTAGCTGCACTTAGCTGTGGTTTACCACGCTTAGATGGCTTATTCTTCACAGGTGGTATTGGCGAAAACTCTGCGTACATCCGTGAAAAAACTGTATCTTACTTGCCACACTTTGGCTTTAACTTCAGCAAAGAACGCAATGACAGCTTAAAACGCGGTACTGAAGGTCGTATTGATGCAGGTACAGGCGGTCCACAAATTTGGGTTGTACCAACTGACGAAGAAGGCCGTATTGCGAAAGAAACTGCGCAAGTTGCAGAGGAGCTAAAGTCAGCTGCAAAAAAGTCTGAATGTGACGCTGCGATTGCTTAAGCAATCGTAGTGCTCAGCCACTTTCAATCAGTCCCTTTACGATTTAGAAAAAATTATGAAAACAATACTTTTGGTTCCTACAGAAATTGGTGTTGGTTTAACATCAGCATGTTTAGGTTTAATTTACGCTTTGGAATGCCAAGGCGTAAAAGCAGGTTTCTTAAAGCCTTTTTCACAAGAATTACAACCTGAAGCAGACCGCACAACTGCGTTGTATCGTCACCTGTTCAAGCATGAAACAGTTGAGCCGATTTCTTATACTGCGCTGACTGAGCGTTTAAAAAATGATGAAAATGACGAATTGCTTGAAGATGCAGTTCGTTTACATCGTGAAATTTCTAAACATCACGATATCATTATTGTAGAAGGCGTGTTGCCAAACGGACGTGATCCATTTGCAACTGAATTGAATGCAAATTTGGCTAAAGCACTTGATGCAAAAGTCATTATTGTCAGCAATGCCGACATCAACAATGCTGTTAAAACAGCGTCAAAAGTAGACAATCAATTACGTTTCTTTGGTGGTGCAACTTGTGAGCGTACTGCGGGCGTATTGTTTATGCGTACCAAAGGTTTACCAGAAGATTCTGCACAAATTCCTGTTACGCTTGATCCAAACTTACGTTTAATTAGCGACACCAACCAGTTTGTCAGCAAAATTCAAACTACACATCCAATGATTGGTAAAGATTGCATGCCAGTGATTGGCTTGGTGCCATTCAGCAATACTTTAAGTGTGCCACGCATGTCGGACTTGGCTGCACACATTTCTGCAGAATGGATTAACCAAGGTGAAGCAGCGCAGCGCCGTGTATTACACAGCAGCTTAATTGCATCGAATATTGAACACGAAATGCATAAATTCGTTGCAGGCGAGCTGATTATCAGTGGTTCTGACCGTGTCGATGTATTGCTTGCCAGTAGCTTAGCCAGCAGCAATGGTATTCCACTTGCAGGTTTGGTGTTAACTGAACATCAAGCACCAAGCGCACAAGCTTTAGAGTTCTGCCAAGCAGCAATGAAAAATGGCTTGCCAATTTTACATACTAAATTGAGCACCTTTGAAACTGCACAACAGTTATTAAACCTGAGCAACGAAATTCCTGTAGATGATACTGAGCGTGCAGAACAAGTTACCCGCTTTGTGGCCAGTCACATCAATGCAGAATGGTTAACCCAATTAATCAGCGATACGCATAAACCACGTTTATCGCCTTCTGCGTTCCGCCATGAATTGGTGCAAAAATCTATTGCAGCGAAAAAACGTATCGTGCTTCCAGAGGGTGATGAGCCACGTACCGTTCAAGCTGCAGCGATTTGTCAATCACGTGGTATTGCCCACTGCGTATTATTGGCAAAACCAGAAGCGGTAGTCGATGTTGCCAAAGCACGCGGTATTGAGCTTCCACACGACTTAGAAATCATTGATCCTGACTTGATTCGTGAAAACTATGTCGAAAAAATGGTTGCGATGCGTAAAGGCAAACTTACTGACGATCAAGCACGTGAACAGCTGCAAGATACTGTCGTATTAGGTACGATGATGTTAGCACTTGATCAGGTTGATGGTTTGGTGTCTGGTGCTGTGCATACTACAGCCAATACAGTTCGTCCTGCATTCCAGCTCATTAAAACTGCACCTGATTATTCATTGGTATCTTCAGTATTCTTTATGCTGTTACCAGATGAAGTATATGTGTACGGTGACTGTGCGATTAACCCAGACCCAGATGCTGAACAATTGGCTGAAATTGCGATTCAATCTGCTGACTCTGCAAAAGCGTTTGGTATTGACCCACGTATTGCCATGATTTCTTACTCAACTGGTACTTCGGGTGCAGGTGCTGACGTAGAAAAAGTAGCGAAAGCGACTGAAATTGCGAAACAACGTCGTCCTGACTTACTGATTGATGGCCCATTACAGTACGATGCAGCATCGGTTGAAAGTGTTGGTCGCTCTAAAGCACCAAACTCTCAAGTTGCAGGTCGCGCCAATGTGTTCATTTTCCCTGACTTGAACACAGGTAACACGACGTATAAAGCAGTACAGCGTTCTGCTAACGTGGTGAGTGTTGGCCCAATGCTACAAGGCTTGAACAAGCCAGTGAATGACTTGTCACGTGGTGCATTGGTAGATGACATTGTGTTCACGATTGCATTGACTGCGATTCAGGCAGAGCAACAAGCAGCTCAATAATTCGTAAAGTTAAGTTTTACAAACCACCTGATTGAAAAATTGGGTGGTTTTTTTATTCCACACTGTAGATTCATAGATCACTACAAAAATTGATTAGCTCCATCCAATCTATTTTTAAAACCTCTGCACCAACCACACCGTATGCCCTGCACAGTCCTGATCTTCCGCGAGCATTTTCACAACTTTAAAGCCATAATCTTTTAACAATTGCCGATATTCATCCTGCGACAAACTGGCGTGATAAAGTGCTTCACCAAACATTTCCCCAATCGCCTCACCCGCAGCAGGTCCACTGCTAAACATTAAAACTGTATTGGCGGTAGACCATTGCGCAAATTTCTCGAACATGCAGCGCTGATCGTTTGGCGTTAAATGAAAAAAGCTATCCCACGCCAAAATACCATCAAAGCACCGATTCAAGTTCACTGAGCGCATATCGGCTTCAATCCAGCACTGTTCAGGAAAATGTTCACGTGCCATCTCCAGCATGCTGTCTGCGCTATCTACTCCTGTAAGTTGATGCCCATGCTGTAATAGATATGCAGCAATAGGACGCCCCGAACCACAGCCCAAATCTAATATTTTGGCCTGCGCAGGCAAATAAGCAAGAAAACGATCCAGCCAAGTTTTTTCATATAACAACTGACCGCGCAAGTCTGTCCACGCTTTTGCATGCCGTTGATAAATGGGGATAATCTGAGCAGCTAAATGCGTGTGATCATTCATATTTACCCCAAACATCATTCCAAAGAAGTCTTTGAACATAGCTAAATTTGCACCAACAAAACAGCAAAATCATGGCCCGTTTTGACGACATAATTTTATGGATATTTCACAAATTCTCTCAAGCTAACGACTGATATTAAACTTTCGCCCAAAGCTTGATCAAAGTGCCCACAATCGCTGCATTTTATCTTATAATTTAGCCCGCTAGCTATCCGCCCGCTCAAGAGATTTTTGATATGACAACTATTATCAAGCAAGATGACTTGATCACTTCGATCAAAGACGCGCTTCAGTTCATTTCCTACTATCATCCACAAGACTTCATCCAAGCGATGAGCCGTGCTTATGATCGTGAAGAAAACAAAGCTGCGAAAGATGCGATTGCACAGATCTTAATTAACTCACGTATGTGTGCAGAAGGTCATCGTCCAATCTGTCAAGATACTGGTATCGTAAACGTATTCCTTGAAGTGGGTTTAGACGTTAAATTTGATTTAACCATGAGCTTGGACGATGCGATCAACGAAGGTGTACGTCAAGGTTACCTAGAAAACTCAAACGTACTTCGTGCATCGGTATTGGCTGATCCTGCATTTGGTCGTAAAAACACCAAAGACAACACCCCTGCAGTAATTCACTACAAACTCGTTCCGGGTAACAAAGTAGATATTACAGTTGCTGCCAAAGGTGGCGGTTCAGAAAACAAATCTAAATTGGCGATGTTGAACCCATCTGACTCAATTGTAGATTGGGTACTTAAAACTGTTCCGACTATGGGCGCAGGCTGGTGTCCACCGGGTATGCTTGGTATTGGTATTGGTGGTACTGCCGAAAAAGCCATGATGCTTGCAAAAGAAGCACTCATGGAAGAAATCAACATGGACGAATTATTACGTCGTGGCCCACAAAACAAAATGGAAGAGCTCCGTATCGAGATCTTCGAGAAAGTGAACGCACTTGGTATTGGTGCACAAGGTTTAGGTGGTTTAACCACAGTTCTTGATATTAAAATCAAAGACTACCCTTGCCACGCTGCAGGCAAACCAGTGGGTATGATTCCAAACTGTGCGGCAACTCGTCACGCACACTTCCAGTTAGATGGTTCAGGTGTAGCGCATATTCAAGCGCCTAAACTTGAGGACTACCCAGAAGTAACTTGGGATTCATCTAAATCTAAACGTGTAGATTTAGACAACATTACCCAAGAAGAAATGAACTCTTGGCAGCCGGGCGACACGTTGTTATTAAACGGTACGATTTACACAGGTCGTGATGCTGCACATAAGCGCATGGTCGACATGATCAACAATGGTGAA
Source organism: Acinetobacter sp. YH12205 (assembly GCF_013418125.1). NCBI lineage: Bacteria > Pseudomonadati > Pseudomonadota > Gammaproteobacteria > Moraxellales > Moraxellaceae > Acinetobacter > Acinetobacter sp. YH12205. The sequence goes on from NZ_VPCQ01000001.1 coordinate 186,549, forward strand.
GAATTACCAGTCGACTTAAAAGGCAAATTCATTTACTACGTTGGCCCTGTCGATCCTGTTGGTGATGAGGTCGTTGGCCCTGCAGGTCCAACAACGGCAACCCGTATGGACAAATTCACCCGCCAAGTCTTAGAACACACTGGTTTGTTCGGTATGATTGGTAAGGCAGATCGTGGTCCTGCAGCAATTGAAGCCATCAAAGATCACAAAGCGACTTACCTCATGGCTGTAGGTGGTGCGGCTTACCTCGTATCTAAAGCAGTACGTGAAGCAGAAGTGGTTGCTTTTGAAGACTTAGGTATGGAAGCAATCTACAAATTCAAAGTTGAAGATATGCCTGTATCTGTTGCGGTAGATGTCAATGGTACATCTATCCACGCGATTGCACCAAAAATCTGGCAAGCTAAAATTGGCAAGATTCCCGTTGTAGATGCTGCAGCAGAATAATATTCCAATTTAGTAATAAGCGAAAAAGCACCCAACATTGGGTGCTTTTTTATGCTTACTGGAAATAAATAAAAGCAATGCATGAGATAAAGATGCAAAACCTTACCACGTTCTCGGATCCCACAATTTAAAGGGTTGGGTTAAGTGCACATCTTCCGCAGGGTCATATTTCTCATGCTTGATTTTTTGTGGCTTTTTACGCAACTTACCTGTGGTTTGATCTTCCGCGACAAAGTTATAGCTTTCGGTTTTCAATTGAGTAAACGCTATTTCCTGTTGTGCCGTACTTGAAGGCATAAGAATTAAAGGCCCTGAAACCTCTTTGCGGGTACTCAAGTTTTCTTCATCATATTTAATAAAATACGACTGCCCTGCCTGTACCTGAAAATCCAAATACTTTGGTTTTTGGAAATGTAATGCACCCAAAGGACGACTCACACTCAGACGATACGCGCCCGGTGCCAGTTCAACCCAGTAATAATGATTGTGCAATAAACTTGGAATCCGATGTTTGTTGATAAACATACTAGCAGCGACAATTTCCTGTCTGTTCCATTTAGAATCTGGACGATATAAATACACGATGGCAGCATCGGCATGTTGTGCCTGAACAGGTTTAAAATTTTGCCCTAGTTTTTGATTGACCCAACCACCAATGGTCATCATGCCCAAACGGTGTTGTTCTACAAAACCAGGTTTTTGTTCTAAATCTAAAACTTTTAAGGTACTAGGTGGTTGCGTTTGTTGCACCACGTTTTTTTTGCCATGACATCCCAGCAACATTAAACTGGTCACGACCAAGATTGCGACACCACGCATGTCTATCCCTCACTGCGTTTCTTATTTTTGTAAATCACGTTTTTGAAATCACGCTGCAAATTCATTTTGCAATTGTTGTTTTGAATAATGGGCATCCACGCCTAGGTCTAAGATTAACACTGCCTTGATTTTTTTGACAATAAAAAAACGTGCCGAAACCTAGCGTTTCTGCACGTTTCAGACGAATAGCGTATTAAGCAGTTTTGCTGTCTAATACTTTTAAGTCAATTTTTTCTGCTGCAGGTTCTTCTGTTTGAGGCTGACGTTCGGTCTGAAATTCAGGTTTAGCACCTTCTTCAATCACCGCTTCAGTCACTACCACTGTGCCAACATCGGTACGGCTTGGCAAGTCGTACATGGTTTCGAGCAAGGCATTTTCCAGAATTGAACGCAAACCACGCGCACCTGTATTACGTTCAAGGGCTTTTTTCGCCACTGCACGTAATGCCGCCTCTTCAAAGACTAAATCGACATTTTCCATCTCGAATAAGTATTGATATTGACGGGTTAAGGCATTTTTCGGCTCGGTCAGAATTTGCATCAATGCATCTTCATCTAGCTCGTCTAGCGTTGCAATTACAGGCAAACGACCAATGAACTCTGGAATTAAGCCAAATTTCACCAAATCGGTTGCTTCTACCTGACGAAATAAATCAGACAATTTCTTGCCTTCATCTTTTTTCTTCACGTCTGCCGTAAAACCAATGCCGCCTTTTTCTTGGCGTTGCTGCACAATTTTCTCTAAACCAGAGAATGCGCCACCGCAAATAAACAAGATATTTGAAGTATCAATTTGAATGAATTCTTGCTGCGGATGCTTACGTCCACCTTGAGGCGGAATAGAAGCCACCGTGCCTTCAATCATTTTGAGCAAGGCTTGCTGAACACCTTCACCAGACACATCACGAGTAATTGATGGGTTTTCAGACTTACGCGTGATCTTGTCAATTTCATCAATGTAGATAATGCCTTTTTGTGCTTTTTCTACATCGTAATCGGCTTTTTGCAACAGCTTTTGCACGATGTTTTCGACATCTTCACCCACATAACCCGCTTCGGTTAAAGTCGTGGCATCTGCCATTGCAAAAGGCACATCTAATAGACGTGCTAAGGTCTGTGCAAGTAAGGTTTTACCCGAACCCGTTGGACCTACCAACATGATGTTACTTTTTGAGATTTCGACAGCATCGCCTGCTTTATGCGCCTGATTGCTCACTTTTAGGCGTTTGTAATGGTTATATACTGCAACCGATAAGGTTTTTTTCGCAGTATCTTGACCAATTACATACTGATCAAGCGCAGCACGAATTTCATGTGGTTTTGGCAATGGACGTGTTGCCCAATCACCCGACTCAACTTGTTGACTGGTCTGAACCAAGTCTAAGCATACGTCCACACATTCATTACAGATGTATGCGTCCTCGCCTGCAATCAGCTTCCCGACTTCAGACTGCGTTTTACCGCAAAATGAACAATGTTTTTGTCCCTGAGGATGTTCGGACATAGTCACTCCAATATCTCAATCTTTAAAACTTATGGACGTTTTGTTAAAACTTCATCCACAAGACCGTATTCCTTCGCTGCCTGCGCAGTCATGAAGTTGTCACGGTCGGTATCTCTTGCGACAGTTTCATAGTCCTGACCACTATGTTCTGCCATTAAACGGTTCAAACGCTCTTTAATGAATAGAATTTCACGCGCATGAATTTCAATATCTGATGCCTGACCACGGAAACCACCCAATGGTTGGTGAATCATAACGCGGGCATTCTCAAGACAGTAACGCTTACCTTTTGCGCCTGCATTTAACAGGAATGCACCCATAGATGCTGCTTGTCCCATACAGTAAGTCACGACGTCTGGTTTAATAAATTGCATGGTATCGTAAATTGCCATACCTGCAGTCACTGAACCACCTGGTGAGTTAATGTAAAGGTGAATATCTTTATCTGGGTTCTCAGCTTCTAAAAACAACATCTGCGCCACAATTAAGTTGGCCATATTATCTTCGACTTCACCCGTTAAGAAAATGACACGTTCACGTAAAAGACGTGAATAAATATCAAAAGAACGCTCACCACGAGATGATTGTTCGACCACCATGGGTACTAAAGCATTTTCAATTGTTGGAACATACATAATGGTTATTTATTCCTAAATTCTTGTGACACGACTCATGTTCACAATATGAGGGATAATTGTCTAAATTGCAAAATATTCACAGCTTAAATCGTAGATATTTTGAGTTAAATGTTGTCGATCTGTGAAAAACCAAAAACTGCGATGCAATAAAAAAGGCGCACAAAGCGCCTTTTTTACCTAAAGCCAATTAGCCTTGTTGACGAGCTTGTTGCTCTTTCAATAAGTCTTCATAGCTTACAGATGTATCAGTCACTTTTGCAGAAGCCAAGATGTGATCTACAACCTGATCTTCTAAAACAACTGCTTCGATTTGTGAACGCTGTTGTTTGTCATTTTTGAAGTATTCAATTACTTCGTTTGGATCTTCATAAGAAGAAGCCATATCTTCGATGTAAGCATCTACACGTGCTTGGTCAACTTCAAGTTTAGCATCTGCCAATACTTTGCTAACCAATACGCCTAGTTTTACAGATTTTTCAGCTTGTTCTTTGAACAATTCATCTGGAAGCATGCTTGAGTCAAATGCTTTTGCACCTTGCGCACCAAACTGCTGAGTGAATTGCTGAATCATTTGCTGACGTTGACGGTCAACTTCTTGAGCAACCATCGCTGCTGGAAGTTCAACTTCGTTTGCAGCAACCAAAGCATCAAAAGTTGCGCCTTTCACTTGGTTACGTAAACCATTTTTCACTTCACGTTCCATGTTTTTACGAACGTCAGCTTTTAATTTGTCTACGCCATCTTCTTTAGAAATACCGAAGATTTGTAGGAATTCAGCATCAATTTCTGGAAGTTTTTGCTTTTCAACAAGTTTCACAGTGATTTTGAATTGAGCTGCTTTACCTGCAAGGTTTGCTGCTTGGTAGTCTTCAGGGAAAGTTACATCAATAACTTTCTCTTCGCCTTTTTTCATGCCCACGATGCCATCTTCAAAACCAGGAATCATGCGACCAGAACCAAGTACTAGTTTAAAGTCTTCAGCAGCACCGCCTTCAAACTTTTCGCCATCTACAGTGCCTTCAAAGTCGAAAGTCACTTGCATGTCTTTTTTCGCCATGCCTTTGGTTTCAACCCAAGAAGCACGTTGCTTTTGAAGGTTTTCAAGCATTTGTTCAACATCGCTATCATTTACTTCAGAAGACTTGCGTTCAACTTCCAAACCGTCAAATTTCACTTCAACTTCTGGATAAACTTCAACAGTCGCTTCATATACTAAAGCGTCGTCTTTCATTTCAGTTTTTTCGATGTTTGGCATACCCACAGCATTGATTTTTTCTTGTTGGATTGCTTCAAACACGGTGTCACGAATAATGTCGTTGACCACTTCTTGATAAATACCCGCACCGTATTCACGACGAACAACGTTTAGAGGCACTTTACCTGGACGGAAGCCGTTGATCTTCACAGTTTTGGCAGTGCGTTTCAAGCGAGCTTCAAACTGCTCGTTAATACGGCTCGTCGGTACAGATACATTTAAACGACGGGCAACGCCCGAAACCGCTTCAGAAGTTACTTGCATGGCTTCCTCGATATAGTTAGTAATAACAGTTTATAAAAAAGTGCCACATTATATGACAACATTAAAGGATATACAAAATACGTTCTGATCTCGACTGAATTTTTTTAATCGGAGCGCTATTTTCTGTAAATTTTCAACTTTGTGTATATTTCTTGTTGTAAATAAGAATCCTTATCATTATTATTAGCCAACTCCTTCATGAATGATTCTAATTACCATATAGGTCTAAATTAGGATCATTGATTCATATTAGAGATATAATTTTATGGCTAAGTTCAACCTACACCCGCTGTGTCTTGCATTACTTGGGGCAACCTCTACTGCTGTTTTCGCAAATACCTCTACCGATGCGACTTCAACCCACCAACTTTCCACAATTGTGGTTTCAGCGGCAGGTTTTGAACAAGAGCTAAAAAATGCACCCGCATCTATAAGTATAGTCAGTAAAGAAGATATTGAGAAAAAAAATGCGACCAGCATTGCAGACTTACTGGCAGATGTTCCTGGTATCGATATACGTTCTGGTGTCGGTAAAACCTCTGGTCTAAATATAAAAATGCGTGGTCTTGGAAATGATTACAGCTTAATTTTAATTGATGGTCGTCGTCAAACTACCTCTTCAGATGTTACCCCAAATGGTTTTGGAGAAACATCAAACGGATTTTTACCCCCACTGGCTGCAATCGAAAGAATTGAAGTGATTCGTGGACCTATGGCTACTCGCTATGGCTCAGAAGCGATGGGTGGTGTGATCAATATCATTACCAAAAAAGTGTCTGATGAGTGGAATGGGAATGTCACTGTCAGCGGTAATGTCATGGAAAGTAATGCCGAAGCAGACTCATGGAAAACCAGTTTTGTCGTCAATGGACCACTGATCAATGACCGTTTAGGTTTGCAACTACGTGGCAGCTATTTAGACCGTCAACGTTCAGAGCGTATTCAGGGTTCAACAGGTCGTGACCCACGCCCAAGCAAAGCTGATAATTATGATATCGGTGCAAAATTAGACTTTAAACTTGATGATCAAAACTCTTTTTGGATCGATGGTTTTTCATCAACTCAAAAATATGACAATTCAGATCAACGTTTGGGTAACTTCATTTCTCGTGGCGGTATTGCAGGATATGAAGATGAACTTGAGTTTAATCGTATTCAAATTGCTGCAGGTCATGATGGACAATATAACTTCGGTTTGTGGAAAACTTATATCAGTCAGAATACAACTGAGACTAAAGGACGCACCATTCCAACGGATGCATTTCCAGCACTTGCAGGACAACCCCGCAAATTAGAAAATACTGATTTAGTCTTTGACTCACATTTAGTCACTCCAATTGCGAACCACAAACTCACTATTGGCACCGAATATAAAGACACTACTATTGCAGATGATATCGCAGGCATTGGTAAAGAATTTACTCAAGATACTTGGTCACTGTATGCTGAAGATGAATGGCAATTAAGAGATAACCTTTATTTTACCTTTGGTGGACGCTTTGAGGATCACAGTGGTTTTGGTGGACAGTTTAGCCCGCGCGCATATTTAGTATGGAATACAACTGATGACTTAACGATTAAAGGAGGCGTCAGCACAGGCTATAAAACTCCATCAGCCAAAGATTTGTATAACGGTATCAATGGTTATAGTGGACAAGGTGCAACACCAAGTCTCGGAAATCCTGATCTAGATCCAGAAACTTCAGTCAACTATGAACTTGGTTTTAATTATCAACCGACTGATGCTTTAAATTTAACGGCAACAGCATTCTTCAACCAAGTTGAAGATAAAATTATTTCTAAAACATTTAGCTGTCAAACCAATAACTGTTCTAACTTCAGCAACAAAGTTACCTCTTTTAGTAAAAGCTTTAATGCTGATGAAGCAGAAATTTACGGATTAGAAACTTCATTGCAGTACCAAATTATCCCAGAATGGGATATCAAAGCCTCCTACACCTTTACAGAATCAGAAATCACCAAAGGTGATGATAAAGGGTATGCTTTAGAATCAACTGCTAAACATTTACTTAACTTGACTTCAACTTGGCATATTAATGATGCATTTGATATTTGGTTACAACATGAGTACCAATCTGGTCGCCCTCGCTTTACTGCCAAACCAACAGATGCCGGCTCACAAAGCATTGAAGTACAAACAAATAATGAGTTCTCTGGGTATAACCTCTTTAACTTAGGCACAAGCTATCAATTTAACGATCACATTCGTATTAATGCTGCGGTAAACAACTTACTAGATAAAGACTTTACCCAAAATATGGATTACATCGATATCAATGGTGATACACAACAGGCATATAAATATCTATCTATCGGACGCAGTTCTGAAGGTACATATTTAGCAGGTCGTAACTACTGGCTCTCTGTTTCTTATGACTTCTAAGTCTTAAAACTTCATCTCAAACCCTGCTTCGGCAGGGTTTTCTGTCTTTACTCCCAAGCCTTTCACGTTCACATCGTTTTATTAAATAAAAATATTGATAATGATTATTATTTTCAAATAAGAATTAGAAAAAAGTGCCGTTCCGCACATTGTTGTTGATAATGATTCTCAATACAATTAGCAACAATTGTTATAGACGTCATAACAACAACTTCACACTTTATTCATTTTGAACTAAAAACGCTGAATAAAGCGTGGCCTCCTGTTGGTTTACATTTAGGGAAATACCATAAATGGCACAGATCAAAAGCCGCAAACACAATCGCTCTGCGCAACTGATGGCTTTAGCCGCCTCTCTTCCACTACTTGCACATGCCGCAAGCCCTGAAGATGACGTCACCCACTTACCCACCATTACGGTTAAATCAGAAGCCGAAAGCAAATACAAGGCAGACCGTTTAAGTTCTGCAAAATATACACAGCCGTTGTTGGATACCCCACAAACAATTTCTGTGATTAAAAAAGAAATGCTACAAGAACAAGGCGCAACGTCCTTAGTTGAAGCCTTACGCAATACACCAGGCATTACTCTACAATTGGGAGAAAATGGCAATACTAGTGCTGGCGATGCCTTTCAAATGCGTGGTTTTTCCACCCAAACCTCGACCTATGTTGATGGTGTCCGAGATTTAGGCGCAATCAGCCGTGATGTATTTAACATTGATCAAATTGAAGTTGTCAAAGGCCCATCGGGTTCAGAAGCGGGTCGTGGTGCAGCATCGGGTTATATCAATTTAGTCAGCAAATTACCGCAAAGTGAAAGCAGTCAGGAAATTTCTGCAACTTACAACACAGCACAACATACAAGACTTTCTGCAGATATTAACCAGGCCATCAATCCAAATACCGCATTTCGTCTAAATGTAATGGGGCAAGAAGGCGGCATAGAAGGACGTGACTATATTGAAAACAATAGTTATGCCATCGCCCCTTCTATTGCCTTTGGATTAAACACTGCCACACGCCTTTATTTATATTCTCAACACATCAGACAACGCAATATTCCAGATGGTGGCATTCCAACTGTGGGCATGCAAGGCTTTTACAATACCGATTCACTGTTAGCCACTGCGCCTAAAGTTAATCGGGAGAATTTTTATGGTCATGTCAATGACTATGAAGATGTCGATGCTGATATGTTCACCGCAAAAATTGAAAGTGATTTAACCGATCAACTCAAACTGACCAATATCACCCGTGTAGCGAAAACCCACATGAATCGGGTTTTAACAGGCATCAATACAGGTGCAAATGGTCTTCGAACCAATGGTTCATCAAACCCTGCCGAATGGGAAGTGAACCGCTCCCGCCAAGGCGTCGATCAAGAAAATAAAATTCTGGCCAATCAAAGCACTTTAAACTGGAGTGTCAAAACGGGGGCAGTACAGCATGATGTTGTTGCAGGCATGGAGTTTTTAAAAGAACAGCAATCTAGCAAACTCATGGCAACCCAGATGCCTGGCGAAGCCACTGCCGATACACCGTGGGCCAATCTTTATCACCCAGACCGCAATCAAGCCATGCCAGCGCTTATTTATAATGGCGGTTATACCGATGGTGAAACCCAAACGGCAGCCGCATATTTATTTGATACTCTAAAATTTGGGGAGCGTTTTCAACTGAATGGTGGCGTACGGGTCGATTATTATGAAACAGATTATCAAGGGCTTACTCTGCCACGTGGGGGAAATGCTTTGGTGGCCACAGATCTGAGCACCCACGATACGCTGTTCAGTTGGAAACTTGGCGCTGTGTATAAGCCTACGTTAAATAGCAGCATTTACGCTGCGTATGCAAAATCGCTGACTCCGCCCGGCAGCGCCAACTTTAGCCTGTCTGAATCGGGCAATGACGCAATCAATGCCAAGCCTCAAGAAACCCATCATTATGAAGTAGGCAGCAAATGGGAGTTACTACAAGGCAAGCTGGCTTTGGCTGCTGCAGCGTATCGTACAGAAAATGAAAATCAATCGACTATAGATCCAATTTCTCAGCTTGCTGTACAAGAGGGTAAAAAACGGGTCGATGGCATTGAGTTGAGTGCCGTTGGTCAAATGACCGAAAACTGGAATTTGTCTGCAGGCGTTGCGCACATGAAAGTGAAACAACTCAATCAACGTTCAACGAGTGCCACAACCTTATCGGAACGTTGGTCGCCTGAATGGACTGCAAGTTTATGGTCAACCTACGACTGGGCGGGCTTTAAATTAGGTTTGGGCGCGCGTTATGTCGATGAACAAAAACGTGTTGTGACTGACAGCAACGCACCAGCCAACATGCCAAATATTCCAGGCTATGTCGTGTTTGATGCATTGGCAGGCTACAACTTCAACAAAAATGCCTCGTTAAATTTAAACCTTTATAACCTTGCCGATAAAGAATACATCAGCACGCTAAACAATGGTGGTGGTCGCGTCGTGCTTGGGCAGCCACGCTCGGCAGCAATCAGCTTAAACTACAAGTTCTAAGTTATAGCAAATCTGTAGTAGCCCGCTTAAAACAGGCTACAGATTTAGATTCGAGCGATAGATTATTTTTCATACCATCTATTGCTCGAACTTTGCATGCCGAACAACGCTGTAGAATGTTCAGCAGTTTGAATTCAAACTTTTTCAGGAAGAATCGGTATGATGCTTCACATTCCAGAGGTCCTCAGCAAAATTCAAGTCCAACGAATTCGTGCTGAATTGGACACCGCAGATGCATGGCAAAATGGTCAACTCAGTGCAGGGGCTCAAGCACAGAAAATTAAACAGAATTTGCAGTTTGACCTGCAACATCCGAGCTGTGCAACACTGTCACAAGACATCCTCAGCGCACTGAAACAGCAGACTTTAATACAGTCGTTCGCGCTCCCTTTGCATATCCTCCAGCCAATGTTCAATTGTTATCAAAACACAGGAACTTATGGCAATCATGTCGATAGTGCGGTGCAATATTGTGCGCAGGCACAACGTCCGATTCGTACTGATGTTTCTATGACTTTATTTTTAAGTGAACCCGAAGAATATCAGGGTGGTGAACTGATTATTGAAGACAACTATGGTAGCCATGAAGTCAAACTCAGTGCGGGCGATGCGATTGTGTATCCTGCGACCAGTTTACATCGGGTTGAACCAGTAACAGCAGGTCAAAGAATTGCAGCTTTTACTTGGTGTCAAAGTATGGTGAAAGATGACTGGCAGCGCAGTATGTTGTTCAATTTAGACATGACCATTCTGCAATTACGTCAACAACTTGGTGATACCACAGAAGTATTGTCCCTGACTGCGCACTATCACAATTTGATTCGTCAATGGAGTCAATTATGAATACCGCACCATTGGCAGCCTTAAACCATATTCCCCCACATTTACAAACCATTGCCGACTATCAAAAACAGGCGCAACTACATTTAAATGCAACCACATGGGCTAATTTAGAAGGCGCTGCGGGCGATGAATACAGTCTAAACAATAACCGAGCTGCTTTTGCCAATATTCAATTGTTGCCACGTCATTTAAATTCTTTTGCAGGGGCAAATACCCAAATTCAGCTCTTGGGCGAACAGTATCCCCACCCGATTTTTTTAGCCCCCGTGGCTTATCAACAACTGTTTCATCCGCAGGGGGAAATTGCCACAGCACAAGCCGCTGCCGCCCTGCAAGCACCTATGATTCTCAGTCATTTAAGTACCACCTCAATGAGCACACTGAATCAGGTTTCTTCTGCGCCAAAATGGTTTCAGCTGTATTGGCAAGGTAGTCGTGAAGCCGCTTTGGATTTGATTTTTCAAGCTCAATATCATGCTTTTCAAGCCATTGTTCTCACGGTTGATGCACCGTACATGGGCATTCGGGATCGTGAACGTCGCGTTTATTTTCAATTACCTGCACATATTCAGGCAGTATATCAAACACCTGTAAACACCTCTCATCTCAAGGAAAATCAGCATCCTCTTTTTGATGGACTAATGCAGCAGGCTGCCACATGGGAAGATATTGTGTGGTTGTTACAACACAGCCCGCTGCCTATTTTACTCAAAGGTATTCTACATCCTGCCGATGCGCAGCAGGCGTATCAGTACGGTGCACACGGTATTATTGTATCTAATCATGGTGGTCGAATCTTAGATACCGCAGTCAGCCCAATTCAAATTTTAGGCACGCTGCGAAAAATTTTACCGCAAGATTTCCCCATTTTATTGGACAGTGGTATTCGTCGTGGCACAGATATTTTTAAAGCACTGGCCTTGGGAGCAAATGCAGTTTTGGTCGGTCGTCCATATATTTATGGCTTGGCAGTTGCAGGCGCGCTAGGGGCAGCGCATACTATCAAGTTGTTAAAAGAAGAATTTGAAGTCACAATGGCACTTATGGGAACAAACTGCATCGAACTAATCAACAGCAGTTATATTTATCACCAAAACAGCCAATAGCCGAAAAATATTTCACAGCACATGCCGTATATGTAAAAAACAGGGAATTATTACCCTTGCAGATCGATTAACATACAGATATTGGTTTACAAGTGCCATGATTCGACTTTTAGCGATAGTCTCCTGAAAATAGCTTGTAAATTGATAGAATAGACACAATCTATATTTATAGTAAGTTGCCGTTATCCACGACCGATGCAACCGCTACTATTCAAGGAGTTTTCACATGATGTTGGCAGATCCAAGTAAAAAATACCGTCGTATGTACCAGCGTGTCGACTTACCAGACCGCCAATGGCCAAATAACGAAATTACCAAAGCGCCAATCTGGATGAGTACCGACCTACGTGACGGCAACCAAGCGATCTTTGAGCCAATGAACATTGAACAAAAATTCAAAATGTTCCAAATGCTTGTGAAAATTGGTTTTAAACACATCGAAATTGGTTTCCCATCGGCATCTCAAGTTGACTACGATTTCACACGTAAATTGATTGAAGAAGGTCATATTCCAGATGACGTATATATTGAAGTATTGGTACAAGCACGTGACCATTTAATCGCACGTACTTTTGAATCTTTACAAGGTGCAAAACGTGCAATTGTGCATATTTATAATGCCAACTCGCCTACCTTCCGCCAAAAAGTCTTGAATGTAGATGTGGCGGGTGCCAAACAATTGGCCATCAACGCTGCAACCAAAGTAAAAGAATACGCAGCGAAGCAACCTGAAACTGAGTGGGTATTCCAGTACAGCCCAGAATGTTTTACTGCAACTGAGTTAGACGTGGCTAAGGATGTATGTGATGCGGTGACTGAAATTTGGGAAGCATCGCCAACCAATAAAGTCATTTTAAACTTGCCTGCAACAGTGGAAGTGTCTACACCAAACGTGTATGCAGACCAAGTTGAATGGATGCACCGTAACATTGAGCGTCGTGATGGCGTGATCATTTCAGTACACTGTCACAATGACCGTGGTTGTGGTATTGCCGCTTCTGAATTGGCCATCATGGCGGGTGCAGACCGTGTAGAAGGTTGTGTATTTGGTAACGGTGAGCGCACAGGTAACGTAGACGTTGCGGCAATTGCCTTAAACATGTACACCCAAGGTGTTGCACCTGAGTTGGATTTCTCAAACATCAACGAAATTATTGCAACAGTTGAAGAATGCACAGGCTTGCCAGTACACCCTCGTCATCCGTACGCAGGTGACTTAGTCTTTACCGCATTCTCTGGTTCACACCAAGACGCAATTAAGAAAGGTTTTGAGTTCCAGAAAAACGAAGAAATTTGGGATATGCCTTACTTGCCAATTGACCCGAAAGATTTAGGTCGTGACTATGACGCAGTGATTCGTGTCAACTCACAATCGGGTAAAGGCGGTATTGCTTACTTGTTAGAATCGAACTACAACGTGACTTTGCCGCGTCGTTTACAAATCGAATTCTCGCAAATTGTGCAACAACGTACCGATGAACAAGGTACAGAAATTAGCGCAAGCGAAATCTGGAACTTGTTTAAAGAAACTTACGTTGCGGTAAAAGATGCGCAATATGCAACGCAAAACTACAAATTGTCTGATGAAAATGGCAATCAAGTCATTGAACTAGATGTTGTGGTAAACGGCGAAACGCAACGCTTACGCGGCGAAGGCAATGGTCCAATTTCAGCAATTTTGAATGCATTGCAATTGCCAATTGATGTCTTGAACTATGAAGAGCGCAGCATTAGCTCGGGCGCACATGCAAAAGCGTTGGCTTTAATTGAATTGCAAGTGAAAGGCACAGGTAAATCTGCCTTTGGTGCAGGGGTACATGACAACATCGTGACCTCATCTATTGATGCAATTATTGCCTGCACCAACCGCTTGATTGAACAAGGTGTGTTAAGCACAGATCAAGTGGTTGCAGCAGCAGTATAATCTTGCGCTAACATGTAAAAGCATTTTGAAAAGGATACCCCAAGTGGTATCCTTTTATTTATTCATCCTCAGGATTTAAGGCGAATTATTCCCGTGTCTTTTCCAGCTGACTCAGTAGGTATTGTTGTTCCAGAAAAATTCCAATTTGAAGAACCTTTAGAACTCGAATGTGGTCGTGTTCTGCCCCGCTTTGAACTCATGGTCGAAACTTATGGCACGCTCAATGCCGATAAATCCAATGCGATTCTGATCTGTCATGCACTATCAGGGCATCACCATGCTGCGGGTTATCATCATGCCGATGATAAAAAAGCAGGTTGGTGGGATGCCTGTATTGGCCCTGGAAAAGCCATTGATACCAGTCGTTTCTTTGTGGTGGCGCTAAACAATATTGGCGGCTGTAACGGTTCTACTGGCCCCACATCGCCTAACCCTGAAAATGACAACCGTCCTTATGGCCCAGACTTCCCGTTAGTTACGGTGCGAGATTGGGTAAAAACCCAAGCCATGCTGTCTGATCGTTTAGGCATTGAGGTCTGGTATTCGATTATTGGCGGCTCTTTGGGTGGTATGCAGGCCTTGCAGTGGTCGGTAGATTATCCTGACCGTCTGAAAAAATGCGTCATTATTGCCAGTGCACCAAAACTCTCCGCACAAAATATTGCCTTTAACGAAGTGGCACGTCAGTCGATTTTATCTGACCCAGATTTTCATCATGGTCGTTATTTGGAACATGACAGCTATCCAAAACGTGGATTGATTTTGGCACGCATGGTCGGCCACATCACCTATTTGTCTGAAGAAGCCATGAAACAGAAATTTGGGCGTGACTTAAAGTCTGGCAAGTTTATGTATGGTTTTGATGTCGAGTTTCAGGTCGAAAGCTATTTACGCTATCAGGGCGAACAATTTAGCCGTAATTTTGATGCCAATACCTATTTAATTATGACTAAGGCACTGGATTATTTTGATCCTGCACGTGAATACGAACAATCCTTACAAAAAGCCATGGCGAATACAAAATGCAAGTTTTTAGTGGTGTCTTTTACCACCGACTGGCGTTTTAGCCCTGAACGTTCGCAGGAAATTGTGGATGCGTTAATTAGCAATCATAAGCCTGTCAGCTATTTAGATATTGATGCCGAACAAGGACACGACTCGTTCTTATTCCCAATTCCACTATACGTAAAAGCCATGCGTGCATTCTTGGGTGGAACAGAACATCTTCAAGCAACCCCACAGGAGGCCGTGTAATGCGTCTTGATCAGCAACTTGCCGAAAAGTGGATTAAACCCAATTCTAAAGTACTCGATTTGGGTTGTGGCGATGGTGAACTGTTGGCACACATGAGCAAACAGCATAATATTCGTGCATACGGATTAGAAATTGATCAAGAAAAGATTGCAATTGCGATCAGTCGCGGGTTAAATATCATCCAACAAGACTTGAATTTGGGGCTTAGCCGTTTTGCTGACCAGTCTTTTGACTATGTGGTCATGGCACAAGCCTTGCAAGCAGTAGATGCACCTGACGTATTATTAAGAGATATGGTACGTGTGGGTAAACAGGCAATTATTACCTTTCCAAACTTTGCGCATTGGAAGACTCGCTCTTTTCTTGCCTTAAAAGGAAAAATGCCTGTTTCAGATGCATTACCTTATATGTGGTACAACACCCCAAATATTCATTTATGTACGTTTCGTGATTTTGAGGCACTTTGTGCCGAAAATAATATTCGCATCATTAACCGACTTGCCGTGAATGGGAATCAACAAGATAGTTTACTCAGTAAGCATCTGCCTAATTTGTTTGGTGAAGTCGCAATTTATCGAGTGAGCGCTCTATGAAAAAACTATTATTAAGCACCACGCTATTGGTTGGACTGTTGAGCATTCAAGCCCATGCAGATTATGTTTCACCGTCATCTTCTGTAGCGAGCCAAGCGGCTCAATATTCAACTATGGATATTAATGGCTTGATTAAAGCAGCCAAAGCAGGTCAGGCAGGCGCACAATTTTACTTAGCGACGAAATATCAACAAGGTAAAGACGTTCAACAAGACAGCCGTCAAGCGTTTGCTTGGTACAAAGCTGCGGCAGATCAAGGTTTATCGGCTGCGCAATTAAATGTAGGCCGTATGTTGGCGGATGGTATTGGCACGAAAAAAGACGAAGTCTTAGCACGTCAATATTTTGAAAAGGCGGCTAGCCGTGGTGATAACCGTGCCAGCTTTAACCTTGCCATGATGGAAGAACAAAAGAAAAACTATATGGGCGCGTATCAGTGGTATGAGTTATCTACCCGTGATGGCATGCTCGACAATAAAGTAATTTCTTTGTCTGAAGGTAAGAAAACCGCTTTGGCAGCTAACTTAACTCAAGAACAAATTCGTCAAGCACGTGACCGTGCTGACCAATGGATTCAAGCGCAATAAATTTAACTACGTTTGAAGTGATCTCAAAGCACCTTCGGGTGCTTTTTGTTTTATCCGAAATAAACTGCCTGCATGGCCTGTAGCAGTTCAGGGCTGAATTCTTCTACTGCAGCAGAACCTAATACCGCATCTATACCACAATGCGGACAAATTGCGGTTTGCTCATCATCACACCAATCTTCAATTTCGCTATAAGCAAAAGTTTCCAGACAGTAAAAACAGCCACAACGCTCACTTTGCTGCAGTAATGCGCGGTGCTGACTCGAATAACGGTAAATCTCTGATATTTTGCTCATCATGATTCCCCTACTTTTTGAAACCTAAATATTATTAGCATGTATGAAAACAAATCTGTGCAAGATTAAACTTTTAAGTCTGCAAAATCCGTTAAAATATCCAATATTATTTTGAATTAAGATCTGAATTATGGCTGTAACTGATTGGCGCGCTCAAGGTACTTTGGTTTTAGCAAGCAATAACAAGGGAAAAATTGCAGAATTTGAAACCCTGTTTGCGCAATTAGACTTGCCTGTGCAAGTGATTCCGCAAGGTCAACTAAATATTGAAGATGCTGTTGAAGATGGTTTGAGCTTTGTTGAAAATGCCATTTTAAAAGCACGCCATGCCGCAAAAATTTCAGGAAAGCCTGCCATTGCAGATGACTCTGGTTTATGTGTGCCTATTTTAGGCGGCGCACCGGGGATTTATTCTGCACGTTTTGCAGGCGAACATGGCAATGATGCAGCCAACAATGAAAAACTTTTGAATAAACTCAAACCACTACGTCAAGACGGCGCAGCAATTGAAGGTATGTTTGTTTGTGTTTTGGCTTTGGTTGAACATGCCGATGATCCATTACCACAAATTTTCCAAGGTATTTGGAAAGGCGAGATTTTAGCAGAAGCTCGTGGTGAAAATGGTTTTGGCTATGACCCGCTCTTTTGGTTGCCTGAATTGGGAGTGTCGAGCGCAGAAATGTCGAAAGCAGAAAAGAATAAAATCAGTCACCGTGGTCAGGCGATGCAACTGTTTAAAGCAAGTTTACAAGCTTAGATTTAACAGATGTGATTGATCTTACAGCCCGTTTTCAAACACGGGCTGTTTTATTTTCAAGCTTTACAAATCAGGTCAAACATCCCTTGTCGTCAAATCGCAACACATTCGTCACCGCATTGTCATACAGACCTGTTGAGATAGGCTCAACTATTGAGAGGTCTAAATCATGGCAGGATTATCTATTTGGCACGTGCTGATTTTTGCAATTGTGGTCATTTTATTATTTGGTACATCTAAGCTTAAAAACTTAGGTAAAGATGTAGGTGGCGCGGTCAAAGATTTTAAAAAATCAATAAAAGATGATGAGGCAGAAGCGGCGCAACTGAAAGAACCTCGTACGATTGAACATCAAGCCAATAGCAGTGATGTAAATTCGACTGTAAAGCATTAAGGCTGAGGGTTTGAGATTATGCTCAATATTGGAATGACGGAACTGCTGATTTTCGGCATCATTGCATTATTGGTGCTGGGTCCTGAAAAACTCCCTGAAGCAGCGCGTTTTGTCGGCAAGTGGTACGCTAAAATTAAACGTATGGTCAGTAATGTTCAAAATGACATTGACCGCGAATTGCGTTTATCTGAATTACGCGAGCAAATGCAGCAAGAAATGGCGCGTATTCAGGAACTTGAAGCAAAGATGCAAGCACAAATGCATGAAATGCAGCAAGAAAAAATATTTGAAGATATAACTGCAAAAAGCACACATTCCCCGCATGCCGTATCAAAAAATACCTTACAACAGCATCATTACACCTTGGTTTTAAATACTGAAAAAACCTCTGCGGTGTTACTCCCTAAAACTAAAATGACATCACATTCAAATTTATCTGCGCTACAACATACTACAGCGCCCTATACTGAAATGAAGGTTGCAGTATGAGCCAATCAAACGCTTCTGAGCTTTCACATTTGCCTGTGAAGGCAGAGCAAGCCGCATTAGAAGAAATGCCAATTACCAAGCACTTGATGGTGCTGCGTAATCATCTTTTTAAAATTGTAGGGCTTATTCTTGCCTTATTCTTCTGTTTATTGCCCTTTGCCAATAAAACTTATCAAGTATTGTCGGAACCATTACGTGCACAGTTGCCACATACATCAACCATGATTGCGACTGATGTTACCGCAACCTTTATGGCGCCGTTTAAACTAAACTTTTTTGTCGCGCTGTTCATTGCGATGCCATTTATTTTGTATCAGATTTGGGCATTCGTAAAACCAGCGTTATATGAAAAAGAAAAAAGTTTGGCGCTGCCTTTGCTGATCGGCAGTATTTGCTTGTTCTATATCGGAATTAGCTTTGCTTACTTTGTCGCCTTGCCATCCATTCTGCACTTTTTCATTAGCGTTTCCCCTGAAACAGTCGCCCCGATGACCGACATTAATAGCTATCTTACGTTTTGTTTGAAGCTGTTTTTGGTTTTTGGTTTTACCTTTGAGATTCCAATTGTCACACTTTTGCTGATTATGATTGGTGTCGTGTCTACGCAAACTTTGGTTGAAAAACGTCGCTTTATTATTGTTGGCTGTTTTTTTGTGGCCATGTTTGTCACACCGCCAGACGCTTTATCGATGATCATGCTTGCCATTCCGATGTGGATGCTGTTTGAAATTGGTTTGTTTTTTGGCAAATTAATTGAGAAGCGCCGAGTCAGTCACAGCTAATCTAAAATATTGAATTTTAAAAAGAAGCACATGGTTGCTTCTTTTTTTGTGCGTGTAGATCACAACTGAACGGATTTAATCAGTTTGACACATAAGCTTAACCCGCATGTCATGTTTAGCCACTAATTTACATATAACTTTCAAACGACTAAGCAATTTGCTAGGAAAAAAAATGACTGATTTTATGCCTTACAATGAAGATCAAGAGTTAGATAATAACACTTCAGACAATACGCACTTTCGTGACATTCTAGAACAACGCATGAGCCGTCGCAGTTTAATTAAAAAAACTGCAAGCGGTGCAGCAGCTTTAGCTTTAGCTTCTTCTTTATCTGCATGTAGTGATGATGATGAAGATACAAATGTAACACCACCAACAAGTAAAGAAGAACCCAATACCAAGCCTGAAACATTAACATTTAAAGCTGTAGATAAAAATTTAAATGATATTGTTACTGTTCCTGAAGGTTACCAAGCAACTGTATTATATGCTTTAGGTGACTCAATCAATCCTTCTTATAGCAATTGGAATGCAGATGCAGATGTTCCATCTGGCCCAAGTTTCCAATTCCGCTCTGGTGACTGTCACGATGGCATGAGCTATTTTGGCTTAAGTACTAAAACTGGTCGTTATGATGAAAATGCATCAGATCATGGCTTATTGGTTTTGAACCACGAATATATCAACCAAACCTTCTTACATCCAAAAGGCGCAACTAAAAAGGATGGACGTCGCCCAGAAGATGAAGTGATTCGTGAAGTAAATGCACACGGTGTTTCAGTCGTTCATATTAAGAAAAATGCTGAAACTCAAGCTGTAGAGATTGTGAAGTCATCACCATTTAACCGTCGTATTACAGCTTCGACTGTCATGGATTTTGCAGGGCCTGTAGCTGGTTCTCCATTACTGCACACAGCATTCTCTCCCGCTGGTCGTCAAACTCGAGGCACACAAAATAACTGTGGTAATGGTTATACACCATGGGGCACTTATTTAACTGCTGAAGAAAATTTTATTGGTTATTTCCAACGCTCAGGTACAGACCAATACTCAGCCCGTAGTGAAGCTGAAAAAATAGCACTTAAACGCTATGGCTTAGGCTTAGAGATCTCTTATCAAACTGAAAAAAATGCAGACGGTAGTGTTAAACGTGATGCGAAAAACAACATCATTTATATTTTAGATGCTGATGGTAAAAAAATTCCAGAACGCGATGAGCAAGATCGCATCGTGTATTTGAATAAATCTTCACGCTATGGTTGGGAAACAGCAGAAGCTGGTTTTGAATCTCAAGACATGTATGATCGTTGGGCTGCTAACGTAACCAAAGAGTCTGCAACTCAAGACTATCGTAATGCGCCAAATACATTTGGCTGGATTGTAGAAATTGATCCATTCGATAGCCGCTCAAACCCAGTAAAACGTACTGCATTAGGTCGTTTTGCTCACGAAGACTGTCGCGCCAGCCGCGCAATTGAAGGGCAAAAATTTGCATTCTATATGGGCGATGACTCGCGCGGTGAGTACATCTACAAATTTGTATCAGATGCAACATGGGATCCTAAAGATGTGAATGGTGGCTATCGAGCTGGCGACAAATATATGAATTCAGGGAAATTCTATGTCGCTAAATTTAATGCATCAGGCACAGGAGAGTGGATTGAACTGGCTTATGGTAAAAATGGCTTAACCGAAACAAACGCTATTTACCCATTTAGCTCACAAGCGGATGTCCTTACTTTTGCTCGTCTTGCAGCAGATGCTGTAGGAGCTACAAAAATGGATCGTCCAGAATGGGTTGCTGTAAACCCTGAAAATGGTGAAGTGTACGTGACTTTAACCAATAACTCGAACCGTGGTTCAAGCTATGCAACAGATCCTGCAAACCCACGTAACTACACCGATCCTGAAGGTGGTAAAGGTAACGTCAATGGTCATATTATCCGCTTTAAAGAAGAGAATACTGCAGCAACATCATTTGAATGGGATATCTATCTATTTGGTGCTGAAGCAAGTATGGATCCGACAATTAACCTTTCTAATTTAAGCGATGCAAACGACTTCTCAAGTCCAGATGGTATGTGGTTTGACCCACGTGGTGTTCTTTGGATTCAAACAGATGATGGCGCATATACAGATGTTACAAACTGTATGATGTTAGCAGCACTACCTGGTCAAGTTGGTGATGGCGGTGTTGTAAAAACTGTTGGTGATCAAAGTACAATTGCTGGTGCTCAAGTCACCGATAAAAACTTACGTCGCTTCCTTGTTGGGCCAAAAGAATGTGAAATTACAGGTGTAACCATGACACCTGACTACAAAGCAATCTTTATTAACGTTCAGCACCCAGGTGAAGATTCAAAGAGTTTTGATGCGCCAAGCAGCCATTGGCCTGCAACACAAACTGACATGAACAATAAAACTGCACGTCCTCGTTCAGCAACGGTTGTCATCACCCGTAAAGACGGCAAAGCAATTGCTGGATAACATCCATAAATTAAAAATGCCGACATCACGTCGGCATTTTTTATGCCTCAATGTTCAACTGTTGCTGCACAATATCTCCCTTTTGCTCACCATATTGTGTTTTTTCCAGCCATGTAAATTGCTGCGCCTGCATACGTAAAAAATTGGAACAACGTGTACCGTAAAGTGGACTTTGAATAAAAGTCGATGACAACAACGCTTCCATCTCCAATGAAATCCCTGTTTGCGGTAACAATTCAGATGCAACTTTGCGTTCATCTTGCAAAATATCCCACGCCGCAGCATTTAGCTCTGCCGTTGCAAGATCAGGCAATTGCAGCATCGGTAAAAACTCCTGCGTAAAGCGTTTGCGTAAGCGTGCAGTTTTCTCCCAAGGGTCACTCATCAATCCATTCGACACCACATAAACGCCTTTAGCTAAAACCTGCGGCGCTTCTCCACGGTTACTCATGTACACCGCTTGAGTGGTGTCACCCACAAATAAATTAAAACCTGCATATTCACATTGCTGTTTTTCTAAGGCTTGCGCAAAACGGATAGGCGTTTGCTCAGATTCTAAAAAAGCCTGAATAATATGCCCACGTGAAGTTGGATATTCACGAACATCATTCGCATCACGATAATTGGTAATCACAGCCCAGCGTCCCGATGGGGTAATGCCCATCCACGTACCGCCCGATTCTAAATCTTGCCCTGCAACAATTGGACTATCAGACCATGCTGCCAGTGCTGCTGTCGGACGTCGATAGAACTCATCTCGATTTGAAATCAAACACAGTGGTGTGTCTGTCAAGACCTGCCAAGCCAATGCCACAATACACATAATTTAAACTCTTGATCTTTACACATTGAATGTACAACATTTTTCATCACATTCAGCTAAAATCTGTGCAAAACAGAATCACAAGGAACAGGAATGCTCACCTATCCAAATATTGACCCCGTTGCTATTTCGCTCGGGCCTTTACAAGTCCATTGGTATGGCTTGATGTATTTACTGGCATTTTTATTTGCATGGGGTTTGGCAACTTACCGTGCCAAACAACGTGGCTGGACACCAGACATGGTTTCCGACCTGATTTTTTACGGCGCTTTGGGCGTGGTGATTGGTGGACGTGTCGGTTATGTGTTTTTCTACGGCTTTGAACAATTTTTGGAAAATCCACTGTGGTTATTCCAAGTCTGGACAGGCGGCATGAGTTTCCATGGCGGCTTTCTGGGCGTGATTTTAGCCATGCTGTTCTGGTGTAAAAAATACAAAATGACGTGGTTTCAAACTTTGGATTTTATTGCCCCATGTGTACCTACAGGTCTAATGTTTGGTCGTATTGGTAACTTTATTGGTGGTGAATTATATGGTCGCCCTGTGACCGATCCGAATTTTGCTTTGGGGATGATTTTCCCGACCGATCCTTTACAATTGGTACGTCATCCATCGCAATTGTATCAAGCCTTATGTGAAGGTCTAATCCTGTTTATTGTACTGTGGTGGTTTAGTTCAAAGCCACGTCCACGCATGGCAGTGTCTGCCCTATTCCTGATTGGTTATGGTTTGGCGCGCTTTGTTGTCGAATTTTTCCGCGAACCCGATCATGGTCAGCTCTTTATTGCATGGATGAGTAAGGGACAATTCCTGAGCTTACCAATGATTTTGGTCGGTTTCTGGATGATGTGGTATGCCTATCAAAAGAAAATTTATGATTGGGGGCCGCAAAAAAACAGCTAAGCTACTACCCATTTAAATGCAGGTTTCATCCATTCAGGCGAAGTCAATCTTCGCCTTTTTTATGCTACAGTGCTATCTATTACTTACACTTTTCAGACATCAATATCTCACATGCTTGAATTTTGGTTTAACCCACAGGTTGCGGTCACAAAGAAAATTGCCCTGCTGATGGTGATCGCGCTGGTCACTGCAGCGGTATACTTCTTAGAACCCTTAAAGCTCGATGCGATTTTAATGTTTCTGGCCACAGGTATTGTTTTTTTAATTTGTCGTTACTGCAAAATTCATTTTACTGCACAACATCCCACAGGTTGGTTGGCACGACTATTGACTTGGATTCCACTGGCGTTGTTACTCGCAATAATTTTCATGCAGATTCAACACGGTGAAATTTTACTGTCGGGCGCTCAAGGCATTGGCTTTACCGCTTTGGCTATTTGCCTGTTTTCGCCGTTGGCTTTACTGCATCAACATCACGCTTCCGACACACAATAAAGTCACAACTTTAAAAACTCTGCTATTATTCTTTCTGATTTACTGGGCATCGAATTGCCCAAACAAAAAATATTTCTTTTGCTTGACCAGAGAACGCTATGCGCCAGTATTTAGACCTACTCCAACATATTCTTGACCATGGTGGCGACAAAGGTGACCGTACCGGAACAGGCACACGTTCAGTGTTTGGGCACCAAATGCGTTTTAACCTTGCACAAGGTTTTCCACTGCTGACTACCAAAAAAGTACATTTCCGTTCTATCGTAATTGAGCTGTTATGGTTTTTAAAAGGCGATACCAACGTCAAATATCTCCAAGAACATAAAGTCAGTATTTGGGATGAATGGTCTACCGCAGAACAAACCGCGCGCTTTGGTCGTCCTGAAGGTGAACTTGGCCCAGTGTACGGACATCAATGGCGTAATTTTGGTGCAACACAAAAAGCCGATGGTCTGTATGAGCAAGATGGTTTTGACCAAATTGCATGGTTAATCAATGAAATTAAAACCAATCCAAATTCACGTCGTTTAATCGTGTCAGGCTGGAACCCGAAAGAAGCAGGTCAAGTTGCTTTACCGCCTTGCCATACTTTATTCCAGTTTTTTGTGCACAACGGCAAACTCTCATGCCAGCTATATCAACGCAGTGCCGATGTGTTTTTAGGCGTGCCTTTTAATATTGCCAGCTATGCTTTACTAACCCACATGATCGCGCAAGTCTGTGATTTAGAAGTCGGAGATTTTGTCTGGACAGGTGGCGATACGCATTTATATGCCAACCACTTTGAACAGGCACAGTTACAGCTAAGCCGTGAACCACTGGCGTTATGTCAGTTAAAACTCAATCCTGAAATCAAAGATATTTTCGATTTTAAATTTGAAGATATTGAAATTGTAGGCTATGAGTCACATCCTGCAATTAAAGCACCTGTCGCTGTTTAATTGCCTGTTGCTAGATTTATCATCTCAACATTTAAATTGCCCCAACGTCCCCAAAAGATGCTTGGCAGACTAAGAAAATACGAGCCTAATTATGTCATTTCAAAATTTAGAAGTTGTACACGTAGTCGCTATGGATCAACAACGCTGCATTGGTCAGGGTAACCAATTGCCGTGGCATATTTCGGCAGACTTAAAACACTTCAAAGAAATCACCCAAGGTGGCGTGGTGATTATGGGACGCAAAACCTTGGAGTCGATGGGACGCACCCTGCCTAAACGTGTCAATTGGGTGATTACCCGCGACCCAAACTGGGCATTTGAAGGCACAAAAGTGGCGCATAGCATTGAAGATGCCTTGCAACAAGCCGTTGCCGATGTTCAAGCCTCAGAAAAACCAAACACTTTATTTATTATTGGTGGTGGTGAAATTTTTAGCCAAACTATGCCGATTGCTGACCGTTTGGAACTGACGCATATTGAACTAGATGTTCAGGGAGATGCGCATTATCCTGCCATTCCTGCCGAGTTTAAAAAAGTGGCCTCAGAACAGCATGTCGATGAAAAATCAGGGATTGCCTTTGAGTTTGCCCGCTATCAAAAATAATGCTGACAGCCTTGGCAATATTTGATTATGATGACTTAAACGGAATTTAACTTTGCCTCAGGAATGGCGGATGCTGCATTTCATCTTCAGTTTAGGTGTCGTTCTTTCTTCTATTTGGCTCAGTATGGCCTTGTGGATTCATCAGCCTTTGGGTTGGTTAATGAGCCGTGTGCTGATTGGGACTTGGCTAGCCTTCACCCTCAGCATTTTGGGCATTTATATCACTCAGCATTTGCTCAGTCGCAATCAGGATATTTTGGTTTATCTTTTGGGTTTTGCCTTGGGGCTGTTTTGGTATTTTGGGATGGATGCCAAGCAAGACCGTGACTGGAACCCTGAAGTAGCCCGTATGCTGCATTATGAACAAGTACAAGATCAGGTCACGCTGCACAATGTCCGCAATTTTGACTGGCATGCCGATGGTCGCTATACCGAACGTTGGGAAACCCGCCAATTTAACCTGAAACAGATTACGGGGGTGAATATCATCACCTCTTACTGGATGGGGCCAAAAATTGCGCATACCTTAGTCAGTTTTGACTTTGCCGATCAAGCGCCACTCACCTTTTCCATTGAAATTCGCAAAGAAAAACACGAAGAGTTTTCTGCGATTGGTGGCTTCTTTCGGCAATATGAACTCAGCCTTGTCGCTGCCGATGAAAAAGATATCATCTACACCCGCAGCAATATTCGGGGTGAGCAAGTTTATTTTTTCCCGATCCAGCTCAATCCACAAGAAGCACAAGCACTGTTTCAGGAATATCTGCATAAAGCCGATGCTTTAGCCGCCAAAGCGCGTTGGTATAATACGTTGACCAGTAATTGCACCACGCTGCTGTTTGACATGATTCAGGCAGTATCTCAAAAACGTTTCCCTGCCGACTATCGTCTGTTTGCTTCGGGTTATTTACCCAATTATTTATATGATTTGCATGCGCTGGATCATCGTTGGGATATGCAAACTTGGTATCAACGTGCCCACATTAACCCACGTGTGGAAAACTTAAAAGATATCCACAGCCAAGACTTTTCCGCGCTCATTCGACAAGGCGTGCAGCTCGATTCTTCAGCAAACATCAGCACGCCTTATTCGCATCCGACTTATCAGAACAAAGTGCTGCCCTGACCTATTTTGGTCATTTTGCGCAGATACAATCAATTCAGAGAAAAAACCACACCATATCTTGGAAAAAGTTGCAGCAAACATACAAATTTAACTAGAGCCACGGCGCATAATTTGTTTAGATAGCAACAATTTCAAAAAATTAGAGATCATTCCATGCTAAAAAAATACTTCGGGATCACCTTATTGGGTGCAATGATTGCTTTATCAGGATGTGAAACTATGCCAACTCAAACGAGTGCAAGCCAAATTAGCGCAATCAATCAAGCCAACTTAGTACAACGTACATGGACTGCTACGCAATTGGGCAACAGCATGTTAAAAACAGAAGCAAACCGCCAAAACTTGCCATATTTAAACTTTGATGCCGCCACACAAACAGTCACAGGTTCAGATAGTTGTAACCGACTCAGCGGTAGTTATGTCGCAGGACGTGACACCCTACAATTGGGGCAATTGGCAACCACGCGAATGGCTTGCTTAAATAACAACAACTTAGATCAGAAATTTCATGAAGCCCTAAATAAAGTGACGCATTATCAGGTCTATGGTAAAACCCTGAAATTGCTAGATCGCCATGGAAATTTACTGATTCAATTTGAAACACCAACGGCTGCACGTTAACGGCTAAGCCAAATAATAGACAGGCTTAAAATGGTTTATTCATAAAATATAAGGACAAAATCATGCAACAAGCATTGTTTGGTGGCGGATGTTTCTGGTGTGTCGAAGCCGTATTTTTACAACTGCAAGGCGTAGAAAAAGTCACCAGCGGTTATGCAGGTGGACATACCTTAAACCCAAGCTATGAAGATATTTGCCGTGGCGACAGCGGACATGCAGAAGTCATTTTGATTGATTTTGATGAGCAGCAGATCAGCTATTCACAATTACTTGAGGTGTTTTTTGCCACACACGACCCAACCACATTAAACCGTCAGGGCAATGATGTCGGCACACAATACCGCTCTGTGATTTATTATTTAGATGCTACACAGCAACAAGCTGCCGCCGAGATGATTGCAGCCTTACAAGCTGAAGGTGTGAATGTTGTGACTGAACTCAGTGCAGCACCTGAATTTTACCCTGCAGAAGACTATCATCAGAATTTCTTTGCCAAAAATCCAAATCAGGGCTACTGCAATTTTTCCATTCCACCGAAACTGAATAAATTACGCAGTAAATTTCAGCATTTACTGAAAGTATAACCATTGGATTTAAAAGCAAGTACAAAACGGTGATACTCATCTTTTGATGACATCACCGTTTACACCACTATTTATTTTACAAAAGTCGTCCAGACAAATGCCTGAGTACGTCCTTGTAAGGTCATCTTCAACTGATCGCCCGACTGTAATGCTGCCACCCCTGCAGGTGTACCAGTCATTACCACATCACCAGGTTCTAAACTAAATACTTGGCTAATATCTGCCAACAATGCCGCAATATCAAAAATCAATAAACTGGTATCGCCTTGCTGACGTAATTCATCATTAATGTCCAAACGATATTGCACGTTTTTCCAGTCCTGAATTTCCGATACATCCACCCAATCTGCCAACACACAAGAACCGTCAAACGCTTTGGCTCGTTCCCACGGCTGTCCTTTTTTCTTAAGTTCATCCTGCAATTCACGCAAAGTTAAATCCAAGCCCAAAGTCACTGCACTTACAGCATCCAATACTTTGGCAGGATCTGTGTCTGCATTTAAAGGCTGGTCAATGCGTAAACTCAATTCACATTCATAGTGACAATTGCCCCAGACCTTATTCCACGTAATCCCATCACTTAAACTGCGTAAACTGCTTGGCGGTTTAATAAATAACACAGGATGATCAGGTACAGCATTACCTAATTCTTTGGCATGGTCTGCATAACTGCGACCGACACAGACAATTTTAGATGGACGTGTACTCATGATCATCCTCGAATAACTCGTAAATTGGGAAAATTAGAACTTACTTTTTAAAAGTATTTTCAAAAACCGTTTGTTCTGCAGGCAGATTAAATGCACGTTTCGGTACAATCACCACTGTACGATTTTTTAATTCCAGCATATAGGTGAGTTTACCCACAGCGAAATTTTGCACCTCGTTATAATGAAATACCTGTTTACGACCATTGGCATACAGCTCGGCATAGTCCTGAAATAAATCAATGCCTTGCTCGCTTTTTCCAAATTGGTATTTTACAAACTGGCGTTTAAACATCATTGGCAAAAACCAATAACGCATTAAAGTTTGCAAGATTAAAAAGAAAGCACCGAGTGCAACATAATAGCGACCTACCCCATCGAAGCCCAAATAAAAGCCCCAAGCAATAATCGCCACACTAATCAACGGTGTAATAAAACGGGTAAATTGTTTTTTACCAAAAGTCGCAAGGGCAAAGCCGTCTTGAGATTCTTCTAAATTTAAAAAATAGCGCAAAGACAATGCTGGCTGCGTGTCAGACATAAGCTCATCATCAAGTCATTCAAATTGAGCTAAATCTTACACTAGATTGAGCACTTTCCTTATTTTTTTCGTGTTTATTCGCTCAAAGCCAGACGTAAAACAATGGTCATGCTTTTGACACAAAAATTTCATCATTTTTAGATAGTGTAGATGCAAAAAAACCGCATCAAAAGTGCGGTTTTTTATTTCAAGTTGGTGCGCTCAGAGAGATTCGAACTCCCGACCCCTTAGTTCGTAGCCAAGTGCTCTATCCAGCTGAGCTATGAGCGCGACGACTTGATGGGGTGCATTATACGTGTTTTTTTCTGGCTGTTAAGTATTAATTCATCATTTTGCAATCAAATGCACAGATATTGGACGATTCAAAAGAATTTTAACGTAAAACCATGAGTACGCTATTCTTTTTAATAAACTGATTATTGTTTGAGTTTACTAAATTTCAGGCACAAAAAAGCCGCATTTAAGCGGTTGATTGTTTAAGTTGGTGCGCTCAGAGAGATTCGAACTCCCGACCCCTTAGTTCGTAGCCAAGTGCTCTATCCAGCTGAGCTATGAGCGCATTACTTGTGTGCCAATTTAGGCGATACGTTACTGTTCGGTTTACTTATTGGTGCGCTCAGAGAGATTCGAACTCCCGACCCCTTAGTTCGTAGCCAAGTGCTCTATCCAGCTGAGCTATGAGCGCGACATAAGTAAAGCGTGGCGGTGAGAGAGGGATTCGAACCCTCGATACAGTTACCCGTATGCGTCCTTAGCAGGGACGTGGTTTCAGCCACTCACCCATCTCACCGTAACGTGCCGCCATAATACAAATTAAGTGCTAGCACTGCAAGCTTCGATACCACAATTTTTGCATATTTTTGCTCAATTAAATATTTTTTAAACAATTTTCAGGATTCATCACCAGAATTACGCCTGAACTTTTGGCAATCGCTGCACAAAAACTAGAAACATCGTAAAATAACGACAGAAAACACATTATTGCAATCATTTACGTGCAGTCTTTCCGTACATGACTTATGCTAAACCTATCTTCTGACATGAAGTTTATTCCATGATGAAAAATTGGGTCGATCCTGAAGCGAAAGCTGAAGCCGAACGCTACGAAAATCCTATTCCAAGCCGTACCTTAATCTTAGAAACCATTGAAACCTTGCAGGCGGCACAGTCACATGCAGACTTGGTAGAGCATTTTGCGATTGCCGATCAAAAAAGTATTGATGCCCTGAGCCATCGTTTAATTGCCATGGTACGTGATGGTCAGCTCATGAAAGATGGATTAAAGTTCCAGCTGGCTGCAGAACAACCGACTCATGACGCCACGGTTTACATCAACAGTAAAGGTTTAGGCACAGCCAATATTGCAGGTCATGAAGATATTTTATTGCCTGAACGCGAACTACGTTTGGTGTTTAATGGCGATCAAGTCAAAGTCCGCCAGACTTCGGTAGATCGTAAAGGCAAGGCATGGGGCTTTATTACCGAAGTCACCCAGCGTCGTGTCAAACAAATCATTGGTAAATTGTCAGAATACGATGGTGAATATTTTATTCAGCCTGCCCAGCCAAATAGCCATCAACCCATTACCCTTGAAAAAGAATTAATTGAACATGCCCAAGTTAAATTGGGCGATTCCGTGCGCATTGCCATTGACGACTATCCAACCCGCGAAGAATTTGCCACAGGACATATTATTCAGTCGATGGCAGACAAAGCCGAAACTGAAATTATTATTCCGCAAACCATTTTAGAATTTGGTCTGCCGTATGAATTTCCTGAAGATGTCATTCAAGAAGCCGAAAGCTTTCAAGAACCGACAGCCCAAGACCGTGAAGGACGTGTTGATTTACGCGATTTAGCCTTAGTGACTATTGATGGTGAAGATGCCCGCGACTTTGACGATGCGGTATACGCCGAAAAACGTCCAGGCGGTGGTTACCGTGTCGTAGTCGCAATTGCCGATGTCAGCCATTATGTCCGCACAGGCAAACCATTGGATGATGAAGCACAGGAACGTGGGACTTCAGTCTATTTCCCGCATTTTGTATTACCGATGTTGCCTGAAGCTTTATCGAATGGTTTATGTTCACTCAATCCGCAGGTTGACCGTTTGTGTATGGTCTGCGATTTAAAACTGTCACGCGCAGGTCGGGTCACAGGTTTTGAGTTTTATCCTTCGGTCATGCATTCCAAAGCGCGTTTAACCTATACTCAAGTGGCACAATATTTTGAGGGTGATAGTGCGGCAATTCCAGAAGATCGGGAGGTGTGCAAATCATTAAATACTCTGTTCCAACTGTATCAAGTGCTGAAAGGTTTACGTGCTGAACGTCATGCCATGGAGTTTGAAACCGTTGAAACCTACATGACCTTTGATGAGTTAGGTGGAATTAAAGAAATTTTGCCGCGCAGCCGTAACGATGCGCATAAACTGATTGAAGAATGTATGTTACTCGCCAACGTCGCAGCAGCAGAATATGCACTCAAACATGATGTGCCGATGCTGTACCGTGTGCATGAACCGCCAGAGTTTTCACGTATTCAAAAAGTCCGTGATTTTGTCAAATTACTTGGGCTACATTTTCCAGAACAACCCACTCAGGCCGACTATCAAGCGGTGATTGAAGCCACTAAAGATCGTATTGATGCGCCAAGTATTCACGCGGTGTTATTACGTTCCATGATGCAGGCCTATTATGGTGCCAACAATGCAGGACACTTTGGTTTAGCTTATGATGCCTACACGCATTTCACTTCACCAATTCGCCGCTACCCTGACCTATTGTTACACCGTGCCATTAAAGCGCATTTAAAACAAAAGCCATCACCACTTTCAGGTGCAGCTTTAGATGATGCAGGCGAACATTATTCTGCAACTGAACGTCGTGCCGATGAAGCCTCGCGCTCTGTCACCACATGGCTAAAATGCCACTATATGCAGCAGCATTTGGGCGAAGAATTTGTAGGCGTAATTTCTGCAGTAGCCGAATTCGGTCTGTTTGTCACTCTCAAAGACCTTTATGTCGATGGCATGATTCATGTCAGCCAATTGGGCGATGACTTCTTTGTATTTGACCAAGCCAGCCAAAGCCTAATTGGACAAGCACGTGGTCAAAGCTTTAGCTTGGGTGATGAAGTCAAAATTAAAGTCGCGGCTGTCAATTTAGAAGACCGCAAAATTGATTTTGAACTCATGCAACAACTCACCCATGCAGGTCGCGCTATTCGTATGCGCGCACCGCGCGTGGCAAAACCGTTCAGCCGTGAAGCCACCGAAGAAGTTTTTTCTGAGCGTCCAAGCAAGGCGACTTTAAGTGAAAACGGTGAGCAACCTGTGCCGAAGAAAAAACCAAAAAACAAACCGAGTTCTTACGGTAAAAAAACCTCAGCGAAGTCGGAAGCTAAACCGAAAGACAAAGCCAAAAAAAAGACCAAGGTGAAAAAGAAAAAATCCAATGCCAAAGCAAAGGGTGAGTAAATTTTACTAAATAAAAAAGAGTGCTACGGCGCTCTTTTTCATTTAATATATCTCTATAAAAATAAACCACTTAAAAATCATGACATCACAGAAAATTACTAAATACTATTACCATGAATATGTAATATGCTTAGTCTTTGTACTTAGTATTTCAGCACTGATTGCTCTCTTTTTTATAGACTTCACCCCAACAAATCAAGTCAAAATCACAGCCTTCATTGTTGCAACGTTGATTTATTTGGCTGTTTTGATCTACTTTTATGTTCTGCATAGATACGGACAATGGATCATTCCACGTACATGGACAAATGTACAAAAAAAGCCAAAATTCTATTTTTTACTCCTCTTCCCTATTTTTGTAATTCTGTTTCTTTACTTAAATCTAGTTGTCTATCCTCCTCTGCTTCATACCCTAGTTTTGGGTACACCTACTGTGGTGACATTGGAAGCAAGCGCTGTTAAAAAACATGGTAAAAAAGGAAGTGTCTACTATTCTATTGAAACACCGTATGACTCTACTGGTATGTTTCGAATCAATGTAGATGAATATGAACACTACAAAAATCAAAATCTATTCATAAAATTATCGGTCATTGAGGGGCGCTTTGGCACCTACATCCAAGATATTCAATCTATCCACGGTGAAACAAGAGCGAATAAATAGCACCCAAGGCTTGATTTATCCTTCTAGAAGCCTTACTTCTACAAATAACACAGGAAATAAATCGGCAGACCGACATGACATTAGAAAAGGCAACTTTGCCTGTTCCACAATTTGATCAAATTACCCTGGCAGATTTAAAACAAAAAATTGAGCATGCCATTCAGCAGGGACAAAACTTTTTAAATAATCTGACTGCAGTACCTGAAAATACGACGGCGCAATTAAATGTTTTAGAACAGATTGATCAGCTCGAAAATAACATGAGCGAAGCATGGGGCGTGCTGTCACATTTAAATGCGGTCATGAATAATCCTGAAACCCGCGAAGTGTATCAAGCGCTGTTACCAAGTTTAAGCGACTACTACACTCAATTGGGTCAGCACACGGTGTTGTATCAAAGCTATCAACATATTCACGACGCCAACACCTTTAAAGATTTGCCTGCTGCACAACAAAGCGCAATTCAACTGGCATTGCGCGACTTTAAACTGTCAGGTGTGGCCTTAGAAGGTGAAGCTAAAAAACGCTATGCTGAAATTTCAGCGCGTTTATCGCAACTGTCATCAGACTTTTCCAATCATGTGTTGGATGCCACCCAAGCCTATTACAAAGTATTGTCCGAAGATCAGCTCAAAGGTTTGCCACAAAGTAGCATTGAGTTACTGAAACAATATGGTCAGCAACGCGAATTGGAACAAGCTGTGGCAACACTGGATATTCCTGCCTATTTAGCCATTATGACCTATGCCGATGATCGTGCTTTGCGCGAAACCTTGTATCAGGCATACACTACTCGCGCGTCCGATCAATCAGCCCAGTCTGAATTTGACAACACCCCGATCATGGAAGAAATCTTGCGTTTACGTCAAGAAATGGCGCAATTGCTCGGTTTTAACAACTATGCAGAATTATCCCTTGCCAGCAAAATGGCACCAAGTGTCGAAGCAGTCGATCAATTCCTGCGTGAACTGGCAGAACATGCTCGTGCACCTGCAGAACAAGAAATTGCCGAACTCAAAGCCATTGCCGCCCAAGATGGGATTGATACCTTACAACCGTGGGATACAGGCTACTATTCTGAAAAATTAAAATTACAGCAATTTAACCTTTCACAAGAAATGTTAAAACCATATTTCCCTGCACCGAAAGTGGTTGAAGGTCTATTTAGCATCGTCAAGCGTTTATACGATGTCGATATTATTGAGCGCGCTGCCCCTGTTTGGCATCCTGATGCACGTTATTTTGAACTTGAAGATCAAGGTCAAGTGATTGGTGGTTTTTACTTTGATCTATATGCCCGTACAGGCAAACGCGGCGGCGCATGGATGAGTGGTTTCCGTTCACGCATGCAATTGGCACAAGGTTTACAAAAACCAATTTGCTATATGGTGTGTAACTTTACCCCACCTGTTGCAGACCAACCCGCGCTTTTAACGCATGATGAAGTCATCACCCTATTCCATGAATTTGGACATGGCTTACATCACATGCTGACTGAAGTAGATAATATTGCTGTGGCAGGTACACACGGTGTCGCTTGGGATGCGGTGGAATTACCAAGCCAATTCATGGAATTCTGGACTTGGGATCAAGACAGTTTAGATATGCTGAGTGCGCATATTGAAACCCAAGACACCCTGCCTGAACACCTGCTTAAAGCGCTGTTAGATGCACGTTTCTTCCAGTCGGGAATGCAAAGCCTGCGCCAAATTGAATTTGCGCTGTTCGATTTAAGTATTCATCGCAGCAACCCTGCTTTAAATGCGGAACAGATTCAAGCCATGCTAGATGACATTCGTCAAAACTATGCCGTTGCACCAACTACAGCTTACAACCGCTTCCAGCACAGCTTCAGCCATATTTTCGCAGGCGGCTATGCTGCAGGATATTATTCATACAAATGGGCAGAGGTTTTGGCCAGCGATGCCTTTGATCGCTTTGAAAATGAAGGGCTATTTAACACCGAAACTGGCAAGCAGTTTAGACAGTTTATTCTAGCAGTTGGCGGAAAAGATTCAGCGCTTGACGCATTTATCAATTTCCGCGGACGCGAGCCAAAAATAGACGCACTATTACGTCATCAAGGTTGGACGAACATAGTCAAAAACGCTTAAACTAAGAACTTTAGATGAAGTTAGGGGAGTCGTGATGACCATTAAACGTCGTTTCATTGCAGGCGCAAAATGTCCGAAATGTCAGGCGATGGATCGGGTTGTCATGCTCACCGCTGACGAAGCTGAATGGATCGAATGTATCGAGTGTGATTATACGGAAAACCGTCCAACACATATTGATGAACCTGAAATCCCAGAGGTTTCAGATGAAATTGGGGTGATCCAGTTTAAGCCGCGTCAGTCAAAGTAAAACAATAAGGTTCAACAACGCATGACTGAAGATCAACGACATAACCCTAAGCTCTTATGGGCCATTACGGGCGGGTTAATTATTGTCATTATTGCCGTATTTATCTTTCAATGGATGGGCGATAGCGACAATACTGCGCCTATAGAAACTGCCCCAACTACGGCGTCTGTAGCGAAAGCTGTACCTGCTGAAGCAACGCCATTGCAAGAAGATGAAGCAGCACCAAAACAGTTGGTCACAGAAGATTTACTCAAAGCACCTATATCTGAGAATGCAGCGCTTGCCAAAGAAGAAGTGGCTAAATTAGATGACATTCAAAATCAGCTGAATGATCAACGTGCCTTATTAAAACAGCAACATAACGATGCTGATGAATTGATTAAACTGAAAGAAGAACAAATCAAAATACTGGAAGCCCAACTGGCACAGTAAGCCTCCTCTGCTTCACATCAGTCATTTTAAAATACGATAAAGGGTCAGTGTTGTAGCCAATTTAAGCTAGAATAGCCTGAGGTTATTCTGGCTTTATTTGTATGACATCTTCTGGTTCTGCCCAACAAAATTTGCTCAAAGCAATTATGCTGTTGACCTGCTCTGCCTTTCTGTTTTCGCTCATGGGCGTGTGCGTTCGTTACGCCTCAGAAACGGTAGATAATGCCACCGTGGTATTTTTCCGTAATTTCATTGGTTTGTTTATTTTTATCCCGCTCATTTTCAATAAAGGCTTGGGCTTTTTTAAAACTGAAAAGTTATGGATGCACACTTGGCGTTCGGTAGTCGGATTAACCGCCATGTATGGTTTTTTCTACGCGATTGCCAATCTAAAACTGTCCAATGCGATGGTCTTCACCTATTCATCGCCTATTTTTATTCCCTTAATTGCATGGCTATTCCTTAAAGAAAAAATCACCAAACCAATGCTATGGGCTGCGTTCATTGGTTTATTTGGCGTGTTATTTGTCGCCAAACCCGATGCAGGTATGTTTAATAGCATGTCCGCGATTGGACTCAGTGCTAGTTTTTTAGCAGCGATGGCTTTTGTCACGGTACGCGCCTTAACTCAAACCGAACCACCTGAACGCATTGTGTTTTATTTTTGCATGATTGGGACTCTCATTTCTGTTGTACCGATGTTCTGGTCATGGCGACCCTACAACTTAAAAGAATTGAGTTTTTTAATTGGTGCAGGATTGCTGGCCAATATCAGTCAGATCTTTATGTCCAATGCCTACCGTCTTGCCCCTGCAGGACAAATTGGCCCTGTGAATTACATTGCGATTATTTTTGCAGGGATTTGGGGCTTTAGCTTTTGGCATGAAACACCAGACTTATTTAGTTTAATTGGCTTTGCCCTAATTTTACTTGCCATTATTTTGTGCAGTCCACTGTTACAAAAACACCTGAATCACCACGCACCACATTCTTAATGCTGTTTTTGTATTCCCTACACATCAGCCTCATAAACCTTATAAAAAAACACCCCGTAGCGAACTACAGGGTGCTGTTAAATAATAAGATGACAGTGATTAAGTATCCATGTGCTTATTCATACCAGCCGAATAGCTTAAACGCATACGGTGCATAAGCAATAATCAACATCGCAGGAAGCATCACAATCATAGGCAAAATCCAACGCTCATAACGATAATAGAACGATTTATGACGAACTTCTGCATCGGCTGCAGCGACTTCTTCATCACCAATCGACTGCCTTGCCAATAAGTGATTCAGCGCTACAGGTGGCGTCACATAGCCTAATTCAAAACCAACTAGGGTAATCATCCAGAAATGCGCAGGATGAATTCCATATTGATACGCCACAGGTGCAACAGTTGCCGAAATTAGAATCACCGCACCGAATGGATCCATAATCATGCCCACAAAAATCATCAGGGCAACAATCAGGCTAATCACAATAAAGATGCTGCTAATGTCTGTTGGAAACGCTTCCATAATTTCAATGCGTTCTAAATAGCCGCCCACACTGACTGAAAGCGCCATCAAAATCACCAATGCACCAATATGTCCCACCGTTTCACTGGTCGATAAATGCAGAGCTTTGAAGAAACCATACTGACGCAATGGTGAATCAGGTGCAGTCAATAATGAGCGCTCAGATGAAGCTGCTGTCTGTTGTGCTACAGGCTTGTGATCTAAAGTCTGATCCCACTGCCCCATCGCTGGAATAGGCGCAGGTTCATGGCGCAATTTATCAAACAACACCATCATCAATAAAATAACCGGCATCATTACAGGTGCAGTAAATTCATTCATATTGGTGTCTAAAGCATATTTATAGAACAACCAAATCAACATAAAAATGAGGATATATGGCAATACTGGGCCAAAAGCACGTAAGGACAATGGCACAGCTATACGCGGTGCAGCAATGCGGAATTTATTTTCAGCAAAGAACAACGAAATCACTAAAAACAGGGTTGAAGTCAAGAGGAACACATACAAACCATAGTGATACAGCATGTCTGTTGTAACTTCTTTGTTCAGCGATGCCACCACAACAATCAATAGGCATGGACGAAGCACGACCCCCATTGAACCCGACATAGCTGTTGCCGCCAGTGCAAACTGACGTCGTCCACCCGCATTCCAAACTTCTTTATAAATGATCGCACCTGCAGCAATAACAAAAATCCCCGATGCACCGGTATAAGCTGTCGGCAATGCAGCGGCAATCAGAATCAGCCAGGTTAAGGTTTCAGGTGCCAAATTCCACGGACGTAGAATATTCAGGAACAAATCCACAATTCGGGTTTGTTTGAGCAGCATCCCCGCCCAAACAAACAAAGCCAAGTTCAGGAAAATACTGGAGAATTCGACCAGTTGCCCCAAGTAAATCCCTTGCCCCATCGGATAATCCATTAGGAAAGTAAAGGAGAAACCTGTACTAATTGCCATATAGGCATACAAAGGCACGCTCAGGAACGCAAGACCTAAACTGCCGCCTTCACGAGTTGGTGCAGGTGGCTTAATGAGCTGGAATAAACTAATCAAAGTCAGGGTTGCAAACAGAATCATCCACATCCAGTAAATGACCTGTGTTTCGCCACTCATCGGTACGCCCGAATCGAGTACTGAACGATATTGACTGATACTTGACGAGGTTAAGAAACCATTCGCCACCACCATTAAGGTCGAGTACACCTTGAAGTCAATTTTGGTCGCAGGGCCACGTAAACCAATGTGATGGGTTTTTAAAGTGGCACTAATTGCGGCAAAGACCACCATCAACACCAATAAAATGGCACGGTTTTCAGTACCAAATTTAAAAATGCCAAAGAAAGAGGTTTCAATGGTTCGATACATTTTCAAGCTTGGATGAGCTTGAATATGCTGAATCGCCTGATCATGAAATTGAAATTTTTCTTCACAAATTTGTTTGGCTGCCAAAATTGAAGCACGGACATCTGACTCAGAGGCGGTGCCAAAAATATCGGCAAACTCATCAGCAGCATTGGCTTGCATTTGGGCATGTACTTGCGCATCGACATCGGGGTTGCGTTCACAGTCAGGTGCAGTGGGTTCGGCACGTAAAAATGAATATTGCATACCTGTTGCAGGGTCACCATATAGGCGTTCACCCATGCGCAACAACTGACCATGTACCATTTCACCTGTACC
The DNA here is from genome assembly GCF_013418125.1 of Acinetobacter sp. YH12205. Lineage (NCBI taxonomy): Bacteria > Pseudomonadati > Pseudomonadota > Gammaproteobacteria > Moraxellales > Moraxellaceae > Acinetobacter > Acinetobacter sp. YH12205. The sequence continues at coordinate 225,411 of NZ_VPCQ01000001.1, forward strand.
AATAATAAGTGTCAGTAGCAACAAGATCAAAATAACGAATGTAGAAATCCATTCTGTCCATATATGTCTGAGCAAAGCCAAGCCAGACCTGCGTTGTCCGTTATTGTGCATATATTTTCCTGTTTTTATTCTATGCAGAAACCGAGACACTCGAATTTCTGTCTGTCCTTATTCAACGGAATATCCATCTTCCATTGAGCATTTTTGTATTCAGTTTAAATGTGAATGAACGTCGTTATTTTTAAAATGACAATATAGATTTTCTTTTAAGTAAAAATGGTCAATTGTGAGATTTCTTGTGAGCCCTTTTTGCCATCATTTTGATGTAATTTTAATGCGGATCAATGCAATAGGCCCAAATAATATAAGCCAGTGCAAAAATTACTCCCCAAATCACCCCCAATAAATGTGCCTCAACTAATACAGGACTTCCGATTAATTCTGCTGTACCCAAACTGCCCACGGTATTTTCCCAAATCAGTTTAGATAAAATAAGCAGCAACACCAATGCCGCAAAACCACGTTCTTTTTTATAGAGCAAATGCACACATGCCACCGCCACATAAGCACCATGCAGCACCCCAGAAAGTCCTGCATAGGCATCAATATCGGCAAGGAAATAATAGAAACTCAGACTAATGGCAGGCGGTAGTACCAGCAAAAGTGCCACAAAGTGCCATACTTTGGCATGCGGAAAAATAAAAGGTAAACAGGCAAAGGCGATCATATTGAGCAGATAATGAATCCAGCCCACATGCACCCAATGTCCTGTCCATAAGCGCCAGAATTCATCCAATAAATGTGTAGACCAATAAATAAAATGCTCTACAAAAATCTGCAAACATGCCGAAACTGACATACATGCCGCAATAAACACAATTTTTCGACTGAGAAATTGAGATGAATATTGCATAGGCGCTGGCATCCTCCAAATTATTCTTGTTATGTGCTTCGGCAAATGGATTGCCCAATCCTAAAACATCTTGTCTATATTGAATTGGGCAATCTTGATATTTTTACAATTGAGCTGCCGTGTCCTCATTAAATAAATCATCTAATTCAGAAGAATTATCTTGCTCATCCCAGAAACGCTGCTGATCACCCGTACGCACACCTGTATGTTCAGTCCAGTAACGGTCTGAAATTCCTTGTACCATGCTTCCCGCCATGGCATCAATCAATTTAAATTGTGGATTTACAGGTTTTTCGTCACTGCGTGCATTAGAAAAGGCTTTGAGTGCGTCGCGGATTTTGGCATCTTCACCACTGGCTTGGGCAGCAACCGCGTATAAAGCGTGTGATAAACGCACGCCTTTATTTTCACCGATTTGCATCGACTGCTTTAAGGTTTGATACGGATCAGGTTTGCCATCTCCCGCGCCTGGAAGCAAAGTCCAAATTACGGCACGTGTGGCCTCTGGTGCGCCCCAGAATTTTTCATTATTTAAACAGGTCATGCCACGTTCAACAATCGCAGCAATGTCTTTAGGCACATGTACTGCCCCCCCTGAATTAATATCATTGGTCATGGCTTGCAAGCCACTCAACATCCCCAACATATACACGGTTTGGTCAATATCACTGTTCATTTTTGGACAACCTTCGCCCAAAGGTTTCTGGTATTTCTTTTCCCAACGATGCTGAAACAGTTGATAGCCTGTGTATTGACGCTGTGCCGCCAAAGCCGCCCAACGCTTTTGTTGAATCCGCGCATCTTGCGCTTCGCCTACTTGCCCTGCTTTTGCTGCACGTAAATAACGCAATTCAGCATCCAAAGCTTTTTCTTCGGCACAAATGCCCGCTGCCGAGTACATCAGTACCGCAACACGGGTTGGGTCTGCGCCCATATCTTTAGTCGCCATAATGGCAGGGGTTAAGGAATTACCAGAATTACACACCATTTCAGCATCTTCCATCGCTAAAATTGGCGGCACAATATGTTTTTCAGTAAATCCAAGTGCGACATTGGCACCTGTTTTGATCACTTGTGAACAACCTGATAATAATAAACTTGTGATTGCAAATACGGCCACACCCTGGCCTATTTTTTGGACTTGCGACATTTTCCTGTCCTCTATAATTGTGTTTATGTCCATTGCAACAAACATAGCAGAAGCAATATCTGAATAAAAGCGTCTACTTGCTGCTTCAGATGGATAACTTTGCCATGTTTTAAAGTGACTAAAATTGACTGAAATCTGTCATCCGACAAAATTTAGGCAAAAAAAAGTAGCATTGCGACGGTTCAGCACATGCTACTTATTAACTGATGCCCAATTCGGGCTTATCTTAAAAAATCTTTCGACTAAATTTAAATCTGCACATTTCAGGAATCTGATTTGTATTGATCTACACTTGTCTGGAATGAATATAACTGAAAATAGGGATATGTGTAATCTTTTATGCCAATATAAAATGACTGATCAGGACACGAAAAATAGATGATAATTTTATCTTTATGATACTTATAGTTTTTTATTATTATAAAAATATACAGCTGTCTGTAAATTAGAGCATTTTCGCCAATACTTTTAGAGCCTTCCATTCCGCCTTGGAAACCTGATCACACCAAATCACCAGAGGTTTAAAGGCTTGCTGAAATTCCATGACGATATAAATTTGATGATCTATCACTTGACGCAGTTGCACACGCTGAATTTCAATTTGGCGAGCTGTGCTTTTAATCTGTTGTGATACTACACGAGGCGCGAGATAGGAAATTGACCATTCACGGTCATCTAATTGATCTAAACCAACAATTCGGTTTGCACGAACAAATTTAAAATATGTCCAGCCCATAATGACAATACATACAACGCTAAGCCATGGCTTTAACACTTGTAGTAAAAGCCAAACGATGAGTAGAGCGATCATCAGCTGAAACACTATTGCGATGACACTAGGTTTCAGCTGAAACTGCTGCTTAGCCATGCACATAATGCTTTAGTTTACGGATAAAATCTTTCAACTCAGGACGTGGTGGCTCAGACACTTCCATAAACCAATCCAATAAATCTGGGTCTTCCTGCTCAACCAAATCGGCAAACATTTGTTTTTCTTCCGCACTGGCAGTCAAATAATGATTTTTCACATACGGGTCAAAATAGACATCAATTTCCTTTAAACCACGACGGGCACGGTAAATCACTTTGCGTTCTTCTAAGCTGATGTCATCACTCATGCGGTTTCCCCATTAAAATTAAACTCAGGCTAGTTTAACCGACCCCTTTTAAAGTTTCGATGACTTTTATGCAGCATTGACCAAAAGCATCATCTTTCATTTGCAATTGAAACTTTTGCACCTTGTTGCCCCCTATAAATTCTTCTAAGGTGAATTCAAAATAACAACATCAGGAAGATAAAACCATGCAATCTGCCGCAATTCGCCCCATTGCCAATATGTTACCGCGCACCTTATTCAGTGCTGAACACGACAGTTTTCGTGATTTGGTACGAAAATTCTATTTGCAGGAAGTCATCCCCCATACTGAAAAATTTGAAGCGCAGCAGCATGTAGACCGTGAGCTATGGCGTAAAGCAGGTACTTTGGGTTTGCTGTGTAGCACCATGCCTGAAGAATATGCAGGTTCAGGGGTAGACCGCTTATACAGCATGATTTTGATTGAAGAACAAGCCTATGCAGGTGACAGTGCTACCGGTTTTTCACTGCATTCAGATATTGTCGCCAATTACATTAATAACTTTGGCACAACTGAACAAAAACAACACTGGTTACCCCGCATGGCCACAGGCGAAGTGATAACCGCGATTGCCATGACCGAACCCGGTACAGGTTCAGACTTACAAGCTGTGCGTACCTCTGCGGTATTGGATGGCGATGAATACGTGATTAATGGTTCTAAAATTTTTATTACCAACGGCTATTTGTGCGACATGGCGATTGTGGTATGTAAAACAGCGAACACAGACAAAGGTTCAGCCAATCTGTCTTTAATATTGGTAGAAGCAGACCGTGCGGGATTTAGCAAAGGCAAACCACTGAATAAAATTGGTATGAAAGGTCAGGACACTTGCGAATTATTTTTTGATAATGTCCGCGTGCCTCGCAGCAATTTATTGGGTGCAGAAGGCATGGGCTTTATCATGCTGATGAAAGAACTGGCTTGGGAACGCTTAATTGTCGCGATTATTTGCCAAGCAGGTGCAGAAGCTGCTTTTGCACATACACTGCAATATACTCAGCAACGTCAAGCCTTTGGCAAAAGTATTCATAGCTTTCAAAATACGCGCTTTAAACTGGCAGAATTACGCACCGAAATTGATTTCTGTCGTGCTTTTTTAGATCAATGTATGCAGTTACAACTTCAAGATCAGCTCAGTGTTGAAGCTGCAGCGGCCGCCAAATATAAAATTTCAGAGATGTACTCCAAAGTGGTGGATGAATGTCTACAACTGCATGGTGGTTATGGCTATATGCTTGAGTATCCAATTGCACGTGCTTACTTAGACAATCGGGCCAATCGTATTTATGCAGGCACCAATGAAATTATGAAAGAGCTGATTTCACGTTCTTTATAAAATTACCACTTCAACATAAAAATGGCGCAAGAGATTTTAAATCCCTTGCACCATATTATTTTTGCACCCAACGATTTAAGACACTAATTTAGGTTTACGCTGCTGTGCAGGCACAGCCTGTTTGAACTTTAAAATACCATCTTCAAAGCTTGCTTGTTTTAAAGTTTTGCGATCTTCTAAGTAATTGTTAGTGACTCGCCATGGCGCATGTTTGCCTTGCTTTGGCATCACATCAGCAGCACGTGCGATATAGCCCGAACTCAAACTGCCCATCACCGTATCTTCTAACAACTCTGTTTGGTCACCTTGAGGAATCACCTCGTCATAACCTTGTCGATCCATATAATTGAGCAAACGACAAATATAATCCGCAGCCACATCCACTTTAAGTGTCCAAGACGCATTAATATAGCCAATAATCATCGCCATATTCGGCACATCGCTGACCATCACACCTTGATACAGCATGTGTTTGGAGGTATCCAAAGGCTCACCATCAATTGTGGCTTGAATACCGCCTAGAATTTGAATATTCAAACCTGTCGCAGACACAATAATATCGGCATCCAAATGTTTACCTGATTTTAATTGCACACCTGTTTCAGTAAAACTAGCAATTTGATCAGTTTCAATCGAGGCATGTCCTTCGCGTAAAATCTTAAATAAATCACCATCAGGCACAACACATAAACGCTGATCCCACGGATTATAATGTGGTGTGAAATGCTTCATATCCACCTTGCCTTTGAGCTGCATTTGGATAGATTTCAGCAACAAAGTCCGCAGTAATTTCGGCTGCTTTTGTGCTAAAGCATAAATTGCGCGTTGCATGCCAATATTACGTGCGCGCGTGATTTTGTAAGCAACATCTTCAGGCAAAACTTTACGCATTTGCTGATAAACAAAATCCATTGCAGGCACTGAAGCAATATAAGTCGGCGAGCGTTGTAGCATGGTGACATGCGCTGCACCACCTTTTGACATAGCAGGTACTAAGGTAATGGCGGTTGCACCACTACCAATAATTAAGACCTTTTTACCACGATAATCTAAATTCTCAGGCCAATGCTGTGGGTGAATAAATGTACCTTTAAACGCATGTTGATTCGGAAAGTCAGGCTGAAAACCTTGATCGTAATTGTAATAGCCTGTGCAACCTAAAACAAAATTAGCCACCCAAGTTTCAATCTGTTGCACTGCATTTTCTATACGTAACATCCACTTACGTGTTTGAGAGTCATAATTGGCAGATAACACACGATGCTGAAAATGAATTTTTGAGTGTAAGGCTTTTTCTTGAATGACTTCTTCTAGATAGTCTTTGATAGATGCGCCATCGGCAAGTACATTGGTTTTTTTCCAAGGCTTAAAATTATAACCAAAAGTCGACATATCCGAATCTGAACGAATGCCCGGATATTGGAATAAATCCCAAGTGCCACCAAAACTTTGACGACGCTCAATAATTTCAAAAGAACGCTGTGGGCAGTTTTGACTTAAATGTGCTGCTACACCAATGCCCGAAATCCCTGCCCCAATAATTAATATATCAACCTGCTTATCCATGTTTTATTGTCCAGCTTGAATGATGTTTTTTATTAAAGCATAAATTTGACAATACACAATGTCAAGTTTAGCAAAAGTTACTAAAATTTATATCAATTCGGGACAATTTCATCATTTATTGAGATTCAATATATTTTTTTCATAAAAAAAGACCGGTAAAACCGGTCTTTTTCTGAACAACGTGCGTTATTCTTAGCGAAATTATTTAACTTCGCGATCTACAAGCTCAACGTAAGCCATCGGTGCAGCATCACCCGCACGGAAGCCCGCTTTAAGAACACGTAGATAACCGCCGTTACGCTCTTTGTAACGAGGGCCAAGAACGGTAAATAATTTACCAACAGTTGCTGCTGAACGAGTACGAGCAAACGCTAAACGACGGTTTGCTACTGTATCGTTTTTAGCTAAAGTGATTAAAGGCTCAGCAACACGACGTAATTCTTTTGCTTTAGGAACAGTTGTTTTGATTAACTCGTGTTCGAACAAAGAATTAGCCAAGTTTTGGAACATCGCTTTGCGATGGCTGCTTGTACGGCCTAATTTCACACCACTATTACGATGACGCATGGTGATAGTCCTACTTAATTAACGGCTACGATAGGCGAAACGATCGTCCATACGGAGACTAGCCGGTGGCCAGTTCTCTAAACGCATGCCGAGCTGTAAGCCTTTAGAAGCCAGAACATCTTTGATCTCTGTAAGCGATTTTTTACCCAAGTTAGGCGTTTTAAGTAGCTCAACTTCAGTACGCTGTACAAGATCACCAATGTAGTAAATATTTTCTGCTTTCAAACAGTTAGCAGAACGAACAGTAAGCTCTAGATCATCTACTGGACGAAGCAAGATTGGGTCAACTTCTTCACGAGGCTCTTGAGCAACAGGAGCTTGATCTTTCTGAAGATCAACAAAAATTGCAATTTGTTGTTGCAAGATTGTTGCCGCTTTGCGGATCGCTTCTTCTGGATCAACTGTACCATTGGTTTCAAGATCAATGATCAACTTGTCAAGGTCAGTACGTTGTTCTACACGCGCATTTTCTACGATGTAAGACACACGTTTGATTGGGCTATAAGAAGCATCTAACTGCAAACGACCTACAGGGCGAGTTTCGCCTTCTGGGAAACGTGAATCAGATGTTTCATAACCACGACCTTGAGCAACTTTCAGGCGCATTTTTAAATTGCCTGTAGCACTTAAAGTGCCAATCAAGTGTTCAGGGTTAACCACTTCAACATTATGCGGTAAACGAAGGTCTGCAGCAGTTACATCGCCTGGACCTTGTTTTTCCAATGTCAAATAAGCTTCATTTTGATCGAACAGCTTAATAGACAATCCTTTCAGGTTCAGCAAGAGCTCGACGATGTCCTGCTGCAAGCCTTCCAAAGTACTGTACTCGTGCTCGACACCTTCAATTTCAACTTCTACCACAGCTGCGCCAGGTAAAGAAGAAAGAAGGATGCGACGTAAAGCATTACCAAGAGTGTGACCAAAGCCACGCTCTAATGGTTCTAGAATAACTTTTGCCGAGGTCCCGCTTGCCGCTTCGACCTTGATCGCTTGCGGAGTAAGAAACTCATTTGCAGTACGCGTCATTATTGCTACCTCAAGGATTATTTAGAATACAATTCTACAATCAAGCTTTCGTTGATTTCAGCAGGTAAATCAGAACGATCTGGTGCAGCTTTAAACGTACCTTCAAATTTAGAATGGTCAACTTCCATCCATGAAGGGATACCACGTTGAGCAGCCAATTCAATTGCGTTTTTAATACGTAATTGTTGTTTTGCACCTTCGTGAACTGCAATTACATCACCAGCTTTAACTTGAATAGACGCAATGTTAACACGACGACCATTTAAAGTAATGCTACGGTGAGATACAAGCTGACGAGCTTCTGCACGTGTAGAACCAAAACCCATGCGATAAACAACGTTATCAAGACGGCTTTCGAGCAATTTCAACAAGTTCTCACCTGTTGCGCCTTTCACACGAGCAGCTTCTTTATAGTAGTTACTAAATTGACGCTCTAAAACACCGTACATACGACGTACTTTTTGTTTTTCACGTAATTGTAGTGAGTACTCAGATTGCTTACCACCACGAGCCCCGCCATGTTGGCCAGGAGCTTTAGCGTGTTTTTTAGTTTTGACGTCAAATGGTTTAACGCCAGATTTTAGTTGCAGGTCTGTCCCTTCGCGGCGAGAGAGTTTGCATTTTGGACCAATATAACGAGCCATGAATGTTTCTCCTTACACGCGACGTTTTTTAGGTGGACGGCAACCGTTGTGAGGGATTGGAGTCACATCGGTAATGCTGTTAATTTTATAACCCACTGCACCTAATGCACGAACCGCAGACTCACGACCTGGACCAGGACCTTTAACAAGGACGTCCAAGTTTTTCAAACCGTAATCTAAAGCAGCTTTACCAGCAACTTCAGCAGCTACCTGAGCAGCGAACGGAGTTGATTTACGTGATCCACGGAAGCCTTGTCCACCTGAGGTAGCCCAAGCCAGTGCATTACCTTGACGATCGGTAATGGTCACAATGGTGTTATTAAAAGAAGCGTGAATGTGTGCAACACCTTCAGAGACGGTACGAGTGACCTTCTTGCGTGTGCGAGTATCTTTAGCCATCTTTTAGCTTCCAGAAATCTTATTTCTTAATCGGTTTGCGCGGACCTTTACGGGTACGTGCGTTAGTTTTGGTGCGTTGACCACGGACAGGCAAGCTGCGACGATGACGAAGACCGCGGTAGCAGCCTAAATCCATTAAACGTTTAATGTTCATGGAAATTTCGCGACGTAAGTCACCTTCGGTCGGAACCTTAGCAACTTCTGCACGAATCGCATCAAGCTGAGCGTCATCTAATTCACGGATCTTTGTTGTTGGTGCGATACCAGCAGCAGCTAAGATAGTCTTAGCAGTGTGGCGACCAATACCAAAGATATAAGTGAGAGAGATAACAGCGTGCTTGTTATCCGGAATGTTTACACCGGCAATACGAGCCATTCAATTTTCTCCAAAAAGGCAGTTAAGATAATCAACCGCCCCACAAAAATCTTGAGGGGCGGATAATAACCTAATTAGCCTACTGAAATCAACAGGTCTTAATCAAATTAACCTTGACGCTGCTTATGACGAGGTTCTGCGCTGCAAATTACGCGAATAACCCCATTACGACGGATAACTTTGCAGCTACCACAAATTTTCTTTACAGAAGCTTGTACTTTCATGATGAAACCTCTAAGTGCGCTTATCCCTTAGGATGAGCAGTCGTTTTTCTCATTAACGTTTGATTATCGTACTGGTGCGAGGTGAGATGTGCTTGAAGCTGAGCCATAAAGTCCATCACAACCACTACAACGATTAATAATGATGTACCACCTAAGCTAAATGGAATTCCAAATGAGCTTTGTAGAATCATCGGCATTAAGCAGACTACAGTGATGTAAATCGCGCCAATAAAGGTCAAACGACTGAGAATATGATCTAAGTAACGAGCAGTTTGCTCACCTGGGCGAATACCAGGCACATAAGCTCCGCTGCGTTTCAAGTTTTCCGAAACTTCTTTAGGGCTGAAAACCAGCGCAGTGTAGAAGTAACAGAAAAAGATAATTAACGCACCAAAGAGCACCAAATACAACGGTTGTCCAGGCGACAATACCAATGCCAAGTCTTGTAGACTACGCTTGATTAATCCAGCATTAGGGTCCGCACTGCCGACCCATTGACCTAAGCTCGCTGGGAACAAAAGCAATGAACTGGCAAAAATTGCTGGAATCACACCTGCCATATTAATTTTTAATGGCAAATGCGTTTGCTGAGCAGTAAATACACGACGACCTTGTTGTTTTTGAGCATAGTTTACTGGAATACGACGCTGCGCCTTCTCAATAAACACAATTGCTGCAAGTACACCCAAAGACAATAAACCAAAAATTGCCAAACCAATCAGGCTTGACTGGCCACTGTCAATAGATGTGAAGGATTGCATAATTAAATTAGGCAAGCCTGCAACAATACCTGCGAAAATGATCATGGAAATACCATTGCCCACTCCGCGTTCGGTAATTTGTTCACCCAACCACATTAAGAACATTGTGCCTGCAACCAAAGAGGTCACAGCTGGAACGTAAAAAGCCAGACCTGACGTTAAGGTAATACCTTGACCAATCAGACCTGCACACATCCCAATCGCTTGCACAAGTGCAAGAAACAATGTGCCTTGGCGCGTATATTGATTAATTTTGCGTTTGCCTTGCTCGCCTTCTTTTTTCAAAGCTTCAAGCGAAGGAACCACGGTAGACATCAACTGTACGATAATCGAAGCAGAAATGTATGGCATGATCCCTAAAGCAAGAATCGACATCCGCTCTAATGCACCACCCGAAAACATGTTAAACAAACCAAGGATTGTACCTTGGTTTGCATTAAACAATTGTTCAAGTGCGGCATTATTAATGCCTGGTACTGGAATATGCGCTCCTAGTCGAAATACCAACAACGCACCAATGAGAAACATCATTCGGCGTATAATTTCACGGTATTTCACGTGAAATGGTTGGCCTTTCATCATGTGAACATGACCTGAAGAACTAGGAGACATAGACACTGGGGATTACTCCTCGACTTTACCGCCAGCCGCTTCAACAGCAGCTTTAGCGCCTTTAGTCACAGCAACACCTTGAATAGTGAATGCGCGAGTAATTTCACCAGAAAGTACGATACGAGCACGAGCCATATCTTTACGTACAACGTTCGCTGCTTTTAAAGTTTCAAGGCTAACGATGTCGCCTTCCACTTTAGCAAGCTCAGATAAACGTACTTCAGCAGTTTTCAAAGCGATTTGGCTAGTGAAACCGAATTTAGGTAAACGACGATATAACGCAGTTTGACCACCTTCGAATCCAGGACGTGTACCACCGCTCTTACGTGAGTTTTGACCTTTGATACCACGACCACCAGTCTTACCAACGCCAGAACCGATACCACGGCCTAGACGACGGGCTTCACGCTTAGCACCTTCTGCAGGTGCAAGTTCATTTAAACGCAGAGTCATGGCTTATTCCTCTACACTAACCATATAGTAGACTTGGTTGATCATACCACGGTTAGAAGGCGTATCTTGCACTTCTACAGTATGACCAATACGACGCAGACCTAAACCTTTAAGGCTAAGCTTGTGATTTTTCAAGCGGTGCGATGCAGATTTAGTCTGGGTAACTTTAATCGTTTTCATGATTGATTACCCTTGAATTTGTTCTACTGAAAGACCACGTTTCGCAGCAACCTTTTCAGGAGTTGTCATGTCACGCAAACCGTTAAAAGTTGCGTTCACTACGTTTGCAGCGTTAGTAGAACCACGGCATTTAGTCAATACGTTACGTACACCTGCAGCTTCTAAAACTGCACGCATAGAACCACCCGCAATTACACCAGTACCTTCAGATGCTGGTTGCATGTAAACACGGCTTGCACCATGACGCGCATGAATCGGGTGTTGTAAAGTACCATCTGCCAATTCGATAGTGATCATGTTACGACGTGCAGCTTCAAGTGCTTTAGAAATAGCAGCTGGAACTTCACGTGCTTTACCACGACCAAAACCTACGCGACCATTACCATCACCCACAACAGTTAATGCTGTGAAAGAGAAGATACGACCACCTTTAACAACTTTGGCTACGCGATCAACGGCAACCAGCTTTTCAACAAGACCTTCGTTTTGTTCAACTTTAGCCATGATTAGAACTCCAAGCCGTTTTCACGAGCAGCATCAGCCAAGGCTTTGATACGACCATGATATTTAAAACCAGAACGGTCAAACGCAACTTTAGTTACGCCAGCTGCTTTCGCGCGTTCTGCAATTAAAGCACCTACTTTTTGAGCTGCTTCAACGTTACCAGTTGTACCAGCACGTAAAGTAGCATCTAAAGTTGAAGCTTGCGCTAAAACTTTGCCACCATCTGCTGAAATAACTTGAGCATAGATGTGACGCGGCGTGCGGTTTACACACAAACGAGTCGCACCCAATGCACGGATGTGCAAGCGTGTGCTTTTCGCACGACGCAAACGGGATTGTTTCTTTTCGTTCATAAGAACCTCGCGCCTTATTTCTTCTTAGCTTCTTTACGAAGAACAACTTCATCCGAATAACGAACACCTTTACCTTTATATGGCTCTGGTGGACGGTATCCACGGATATCCGCAGCAACTTGACCTAAAGCTGCTTTGTCAGCAGATTTAAGGATAATTTCAGTTGCAGTTGGAGTTTCTGCAGTTACACCTTCAGGAAGGGTGTAATCGATTGGGTGTGAAAAACCAAGGTTAAGGTTAACAACGTTACCTTTTACCGCAGCTTTATAACCAACACCAATCAATTGTAACTTACGTTCGAAGCCTTCGCTCACACCTTTTACAAGGTTGTTAAGCACAGCGCGAGCAGTACCAGCTTGCATCCAAGCGTCTTTCGACTCAGCTTTAGGAGCAATAGCTAAAATACCGTCTTCCTGTTTTAGCTCGACCAGCGCATGCAGGTTGAAAGACAATGTACCTTTGCTGCCTTTCACTTCGACCTGCCGGCCGTTCTGAGTAACTGTAACACCGTTAGGTACAGTTACTGGGGCTTTAGCCACACGAGACATGAGGAATCACCTATTATTAAGAAACAAAAGCAATAACTTCACCACCGATACCTGCAGCACGTGCAGCGCGATCAGTCATGATGCCTTTGCTTGTAGAAACGATTGCAATACCTAAACCTTGCTTAACGCTTGGAAGTGCATCTTTACCGCGATACTGACGTAGACCTGGACGGCTTACGCGTTTCACAGTTTCGATAACTGGTTTGCCTTCATAGTATTTTAAAGTAATCGTTAATGTAGGTTTGCCTTCGTTGTCAGCCACTTCTACATTTGCGATATAACCTTCTTGTTGAAGTACGTTTGCAATAGCAACCTTCAACTTAGAATTAGGCATAGAAACAGTTTGTTTCTTTGCCATTTGAGCGTTACGAACACGCGTTAGCATGTCGGCAACGGTATCTTGCATACTCATTTATAGTGCTCCTTACCAGCTTGCCTTAACAACGCCCGGTACATCACCTTGCATTACTGTGTCACGTAATTTGTTACGGCTTAAACCGAACTTACGGAAGTAACCATGAGGACGACCAGTTAAACCACAACGGTTACGAAGACGTACTGGAGACGCATTACGTGGTAATGCTTGTAATTTCATCATCGCTTCGAAACGCTCTTCATCGCTTGCATTTACGTTTGCAATCGTTGCTTTTAATTCAGCACGTTTTGCAGCGTATTTAGCAACAGTAGCTTCGCGTTTCAATTCGCGATTAATCATACCTTTCTTAGCCATATCGACCTCTTATTTGAACGGGAAGCCGAATGCACGCATAAGCGCACGGCCTTCGTCATCGGTGCGAGCAGTCGTAGTGATGGTGATGTCCATACCACGAATTTGATCAATCTTATCGAAATCGATTTCAGGGAACATGATTTGTTCCTTGAGACCCATAGAGTAGTTACCACGACCATCGAATGATTTCGAAGAGAAACCACGGAAGTCACGGATACGAGGGATCGCGATAGAGATCAAACGGTCTAAGAATTCGTACATACGTTCGCCGCGTAAAGTAACTTTACAACCAATCGGCCAACCATCACGGATTTTAAAACCAGCGATTGATTTACGAGCTAATGTTAAAACTGGTTTTTGACCAGCAATAGCTTGCATATCAGAAAGAGCGCCATCTAACAATTTCTTGTCAGCAGCTGCAGCACCAACACCCATGTTGATGGTAATTTTAGTGATGCGAGGGATCTCCATCACATTCTTAACGCCCAATTGTTCTTGTAATTGAGCCTTAAGTTCGTCGTTGTAACGTGTTTTAAGTCTGGCCATTGCCTATTTCAACCTATTACTTCGCCACCGCCACTGATTCACCATTCGATTTATAAACGCGAGTTTTCACGCCATCAATCGTTTGGTAACCAACACGGTCAGCCTTTTGGGTTGTAGCATTAAAAATTGCCACGTTTGAGATATGAAGCGAAGCTTCCTGCGTTACGATACCGCCTTCAGCGCCCGTAGCACGGTTTGGCTTCTGGTGCTTCTTAACCAAGTTAAGACCTTCGACCTTAACACGGTCATTAGAAACTGACAGAACAGTACCCTGTTTGCCTTTTTCTTTACCTGCGATCACAATTACTTGATCGCCTTTTTTAATCTTAGCCATGATTGCCTCTTATAGAACTTCAGGAGCCAATGAAATGATTTTCATGAACTGTTCAGTACGAAGTTCACGAGTCACTGGTCCGAAAATACGAGTTGCAATCGGTGCTTTGTTGTTATTCAAAATAACAGCAGCGTTATCATCAAAACGGATCACAGAACCGTCTGGACGACGAATACCGAACTTTGTACGTACAACAACAGCATTCATCACGTCACCTTTTTTAACACGTGCGCGTGGAATAGCTTCTTTTACAGTAACTTTAATAATGTCGCCAACAGAAGCATAACGACGATGTGAACCACCTAGTACTTTAATACATTGTACGCGGCGAGCACCACTGTTGTCAGCTACGTCAAGCATCGTTTCGGTTTGAATCATTGCCCTACTCCAAAACCGAGCATCACCGGTCACAATTTCGAAAGGCTCAAAGAGTACTCGAAATTGACCGATGATGCAACAAGAACGTTAATTACTCAGCAGCAGCTTCAACAACTTCAACTAAAGTCCATGACTTAGTTTTAGACATTGGGCGGCTTTCTTTGATGGTTACAACATCACCAATCTTGGCGGTATTGTTCTCATCATGAGCGTGTAATTTGGTTGAACGGCGAATCAATTTGCCATACAACGGGTGTTGAACTTGGCGTTCAATAAGGACAACAATAGATTTTTCCATTTTGTCGCTTACAACTTTGCCAGTTAACGTGCGGACTGTATTTTGACTCATTGCCCGTTCCCCTGTTTTTCGGTAAGGAGGGTCTTGATGCGTGCAATAGTTTTACGAGTAAGCGCAACTTCATGCGATTTACCCAATTGACCAGTTGCTTTCGCCATACGAAGACGGAATTGGTTAAGCTGTTGCTCATCAAGCAAAGCTGTCAACTCTTCTACCGACTTTTCACGTAGATCTTTAGTTTTCATTACATTACCGTCCGAGTCACGATAGTGGTTTTAAACGGAAGTTTAGCAGCAGCAAGCGTAAATGCTTCACGTGCCAATTCTTCGTTCACACCATCAATTTCGTACAAGACTTTACCTGGTTTGATTTGACAAACCCAATATTCCACAGAACCTTTACCTTTACCCATACGCACTTCAAGAGGCTTAGAAGTAATTGGTTTGTCTGGGAATACACGGATAAAGATCTTACCACCACGCTTAATACGACGGCTGATTGTACGACGTGCCGCTTCAATTTGACGCGCAGTCATTTGACCACGTTCAACTGATTTAAGAGCGATAGTACCGAAAGATACTGAGCTACCACGGTGCGCTAAGCCAGTGTTACGGCCTTTTTGCACCTTACGGAATTTAGTACGTTTAGGTTGCAACATGGATTATTCTCCTTTTTCAGCAGAACGATCATTGCGACGACCACGACGCTCTTGACCTTCACCACGACCGCGACCGCGTTTAGCTGGACGTTCTTCAGCAGGTGCTGGGTTCATGACTTGTTTCATGCCACCCAAGATTTCACCACGGAATACCCAAACTTTAACGCCAATCGTACCGTAAGTAGTTTCAGCACGCATAGTTGCATAGTCGATGTCCGCACGAAGTGTATGCAAAGGTACACGACCTTCACGATACCATTCAGTACGTGCAATCTCTGCGCCACCTAAACGACCAGAAACTTCAACTTTGATACCTTTAGCACCAGCACGCATAGAGTTCTGTACCGCACGCTTCATAGCACGACGGAACATTACACGCTTTTCTAATTGAGAAGCGATTGCTTCAGCAACTAAACGTGCATCTAAGTCTGGACGGTCAATTTCGTTGATGCTTACTTGCGCAGGAACACCCATAATAGATGTTAATTCGCGTTGTAATTTCTCAATGTCTTCGCCTTTTTTACCGATTACGATACCAGGACGCGCAGTGCTAATTGTTACTTTAGCAGCACCCGTTGGACGTTCGATAAGAATATTGCTTACCATTGCGTTCTTAAGTTTTTTAGTTAAAAACTCACGAACTTGAAGGTCTTTAAGCAAGTATTCAGCGTATTGTTTCGGATTCGCATACCAGTTAGCGTTATGACGTTTCACAACACCTAGGCGGATACCGATTGGATGAACCTTCTGACCCATATCAAACCCCTACCTTAACGGTGATGTGACAAGTACGCTTAGTAATACGATCTGCACGGCCTTTAGCACGTGGCATAATACGTTTAAGGCTCATGCCTTCGTCAACGTAAATCGTAGATACTTTAAGGTCGTCTACATCTAAACTGTTATTGTGTTCAGCATTTGCAATTGCAGATTCCAATGCTTTCTTAACTAAAACAGCAGCTTTTTTGTTGCTGAAGTTTAAAATGTTAAGTGCATGCGCAACAGATTTGCCGCGGATAAGATCTGCAACCAAACGTGCTTTTTGTGCCGAGATAGCGGCACCGCGTAATTTAGCAGTTACTTCCATCATAGCACCTATTAACGTTTAGACTTCTTGTCAACACCGTGACCACGATAGGTACGAGTTGGCGCGAATTCACCGAGTTTATGACCAACCATGTGTTCAGAGATAATCACTGGAACATGGTTACGACCATTGTGAACAGAAATTGTTAAACCAACAAAATCTGGGAGGATCATCGAACGACGCGACCAAGTTTTGATCGGCTTACGGTTATTAGCCGCGATTGCCGCTTCAACCTTAGCGAACAAGTGCGCATCGACGAATGGGCCTTTTTTCAGAGAACGAGGCATTGTCAGATTCCTTTACTTGTTACTTAACGCGACGGTCGCGAATAATCATCTTAGTCGTACGCTTGTTGGTACGTGTCTTGTACCCTTTAGCTTTTTGACCCCATGGGCTTACAGGTTGGATACCTTTAGTACGCCCTTCACCACCACCGTGCGGGTGATCAACCGGGTTCATTGCCATACCACGAACGGTAGGACGAACACCACGCCAGCGCGAAGCACCTGCTTTACCAAGTGAACGAAGGTTGCTTTCTGAGTTAGATACTTCACCTAACACAGCGCGACATTCAACGTGCACTTTACGCATTTCGCCTGAACGTAGACGAACGATAGCGTATGAACCGTCACGACCCAACAATTGAACTGAAGTACCAGCAGAACGCGCTAATTGAGCACCTTTACCGATTTTAAGTTCGATGTTGTGAAGAGTAGCACCGATTGGCATGTTACGAAGTGGCAAGCAGTTACCTGGGCGGATTGGAGCATCGTTACCAGATTGAACTTGATCACCAGCACGTAAACCTTTAGGCGCAATAATATAACGACGTTCACCGTCAGCATACTTCAACAATGCGATGTGTGCAGTACGGTTTGGATCGTATTCAATACGCTCTACAACAGCAGGAATGCCATCTTTGTTACGTTTGAAGTCTACGATACGGTAGTGTTGCTTATGACCACCACCAACGTGACGTGTAGTAATGTGACCGTTGTTGTTACGACCACCAGTACGTTTTTTAGCTTCTACCAACGGCGCATAAGGCGCACCTTTGTGAAGATGGTCGTGAACGACTTTCTCTACAAAGCGACGTCCTGGAGACGTTGGCTTACATTTTTGAATCGGCATAAATTTCGTCCTTATTCCGCTGCGCTTTCAGCGGTATCGCCCAAGTCAGCCATTTCAACATCTTGGCCAGCTTTCAGGGTGACGTATGCTTTTTTAACATCAGAACGGCGTCCTAATGTACGACCAAAGCGCTTAGTCTTACCTTTAGTGATAGTCGTGTTAACTTTAACAACTTCCACACCAAATAATTGCTCAACTGCTTTTTTGATTTCAAGTTTGTTTGCATTTAATGCAACTTTGAATACTTGAACACCAGCAGTTTCGCCTAAAACTTGTGCTTTTTCTGAAAATACAGGTCCTTGTAGGACTTGATATAAACGTTCGTTGTTCATCCGAGTTCTACCTCAATTTTCTTAGCAGCAGCAACAGACATTACAACTTTGTCGAACGCGATCAAGCTAACAGGATCGATTGCAGTAGCATCAACCACATCAACGTGTGGAAGGTTACGCGCTGCAAGATATAGATTCTCATCTACAGCTTCAGTTACGATCAATGCGCGAGTTGCATTCAAGTCGTTAAGTTTTGCAAGCAACTCTTTAGTTTTAGGAGCTTCAACAGCAAACTCTTCAACCAATACAAGACGATCTTGGCGAACAAGTTCAGCTAAGATACATTGCATTGCACCGCGGTACATTTTGCGGTTAACTTTTTGAGACCAATCTTGTGGACGAGCAGCAAAAGTTTTACCACCACCAACCCAGATTGGGCTACGAATAGAACCAGCACGAGCGCGGCCAGTACCTTTTTGACGGAATGGTTTTTTACCACCGCCAGCAACGTCTGCACGTGATTTCTGAGCTTTAGAGCCTTGACGACCACCAGCTAAGTAAGCCGTAACAACTTGGTGTACAAGTGCTTCATTGAATTCACGACCGAACGCAACTTCAGATAACTCAACAGCAGAGCCGGAAACAGTATTTAAATTCACGTTATTTCCCCTCAAGCCTTGATCGTAGGACGTACAGTTACGTCACCACCAGTCGCACCAGGAATCGCACCCTTAACAACAAGAACTGAACGCTCTGTGTCGATAGATACAATTTCAAGACCCTGTACAGTTACGCGCTCAGCACCTAAATGGCCAGCCATTTTTTTGCCTTTGAATACGCGACCAGGAGTCTGGTTTTGACCTGTAGAACCTAGAACACGGTGAGAAACAGAGTTACCGTGAGTAGCGTCTTGAGTACGGAAGTTCCAACGCTTAACACCACCCTGGAAACCCTTACCTTTAGACTGACCAGTTACGTCAACGATCTGACCTACTGTGAACAAATCCACACCGATAGTTCCGCCAACTTCACGACCTTCAAGGTCAGCTTCTGTAGCACGGAATTCTTGAACTAAACGACCAGCAGCAACACCCGCTTTAGCGAAGTGACCTTTCTGAGCGTTAGTTACGCGAGATTCGCGACGTTCACCAGTAGTAACCTGAATTGCTTGATAACCATCTGTTTCAAGCGTTTTGATTTGAGTGATGCGGTTAGGATCAACCTCAATCACTGTAACAGGTACAGAAACACCAGCATCTGTAAAGATACGGGTCATACCGCACTTGCGACCGACTAAACCAATAGCCATGTGCATAAACCTCTAAAAAAGCGGCCTAATTAACTTAGAGTGTTAATTAACCGAAAGCCTTAACCCAATGCAATCTGAACATCAACACCAGCTGCTAGATCTAATTTCATCAACGCATCAACAGTTTTATCGGTAGGTTGAACAATGTCGATCAAACGCTTGTAAGTACGGATTTCATACTGGTCGCGTGCATCTTTGTTTACGTGTGGTGATGTTAAAACGTTGAAGCGTTCGATGCGAGTTGGCATCGGGATTGGACCACAAACTTGTGCGCCAGTACGCTTAGCGGTTTCTACGATTTCTTGAGCAGATTGATCAATCAGACGATGATCAAAAGACTTCAAACGGATACGAATTCTCTGGTTAGACATACCAGTTAACTCCAAGCCAAATATATAAAGAATCACCCTTGACGCATCTCACCCCACTAATTTAAGGCAAGTGTCAAAGGCAGTGAATTATCACTAAGGTCATGATCGATGCCACGACTGTCACGATGTTAACTACTTTCTTCGCAGTTAACCCCCTTGCATAAAGGGTCGCCCATTATAACGATTGTTTAATGCATAAGCAAATCTCTTTTTGGCTTTATTGCTTTATTTTTCACGCTCTGCCGATTTCTCTTTTTAAAATATACGATTAGCACTTTATATATGAGTTAAGCAGCATTCCTATCCAATTATTGAGTGTAAATTTAGACAATCTGCTTTTTGACCATTTCCTCTACCTTGACAGCGCAAATCATCCTCACCATGACTAACTTTCATTTCTGTGTTAGCAGCACAATCCATGACTTTATTCCCTAAGTTTGCTTTGTATTAAAACATAATCTATTGCACGATTCATTAATTGGTTGCCTGCCTGAAATTGTGCTGCAGACATCTGTTTTAATTCATGCGCGGGTTGTACATACATGCCTGAAAATGCAGGTTTCATTTCAGCATTGTCCAAAAACAACTGCAAAGCCCGTGGGGTAATTTCTGGATGGAACTGAAATCCTAGTACGTTTTTCCCAATTTG
Source organism: Acinetobacter sp. YH12205 (assembly GCF_013418125.1). Taxonomy (NCBI): domain Bacteria; kingdom Pseudomonadati; phylum Pseudomonadota; class Gammaproteobacteria; order Moraxellales; family Moraxellaceae; genus Acinetobacter; species Acinetobacter sp. YH12205. Next base: position 245,926 of record NZ_VPCQ01000001.1, read on the forward strand.
ATACAGTTGATTGGTGCAAGCGGCATTACTGGCAAGTCTTACCGCGCCCTTAGGTAATTCAAAAGTTTCGCCATGCCACTGCATCACTGAGATTTGATCAGGCATTTGGAAACAGCTTTCTGGTATATTTTCGACTTTATAGACAGGATGCCAACCGCGCTCCTGTTCAGGATTAGGACTCACTGCTGCACCCAACGCATTGGCAATCATCTGCCCACCTAAACACAAACCGATTGCAGGTTTACCCATCGCCAAATAACGCCTAATCCAGCGTTTTTCTGTTTTTAACCATGGATAATGTACTTCATCATTTACACTCATGGCACCGCCCATCACAATTAACAGGTCAATCTCTTCAACTTTGGGCAGAGCTTCAATTTCAATATTTTGCTCAGGCGGTAAAGCAAAAAATTCGGTTGCAGTGATATGCGCCCCCATCTGCTTTAAATAGTCATAGCAACTTCCAAAACCTTCACCTGCACTATGCTGAAAATAATGCACGCTTAGTGGTGCTTTCATCTGGATCATCCTTTGTATTTTCTATACTTCAGCTTCTGCAAAAATAGCGCCAAGTTCAAGGTATGTCTTGTAGTGCAGCTTTTTATAGCCTAAAGCCAGTATTTCTCTTAAGCTAAACTCAATATTTGCTTATTTTCTGAGTGAACCTGTGAAGAAAAATGCTCAAACTGCTTTAATTCATGCACCAAGACGTGCCCCACAATATATTCAAACGGTACAGCCTCCCCTATTTCGTGCATCGACCATTATCTTTGAAAACACAGATGTACTGTTTAATCGACACTGGACTGATGCTTATGATTATAGCTATGGCACACATGGCACACCGACTACATTCACACTCGCTGATCAGATTGCGCAATTAGAAGGTGGTGAATACTGCTTACTCGCACCAAGCGGACTATCAGCAATTAATTTGGTGAATTCCTGCTTTTTAAGTCAAGGCGATGAAGTTTGGGTGGCTGACAATATTTACGGCCCAAACATGGAGCATTTACGCAATTTAGAGCAGCGTTACGGCATCACCGTTCAAGTCTACAATCCAATTGATGTCGATAGCTTTCAACCCTCTGCAAAAGCCAAACTGATTTGGCTGGAAGCCGCAGGCTCGGTCACGTTGGAATTTCCCGATTTGAGCGCCTTAGTCAAAAAAGCCAAAGCACATCATATGCTCACAGCCTTAGATAACACTTGGGGTGCAGGGCTTGCTTTTAATGCTTTCGATTTTGGTGACGATCATTTAAGTGTCGATATAAGTGTCCATGCCCTAACCAAGTACCCAAGTGGTGGTGGCGATATATTAATGGGTTCTGTGGTGACCCGTGATCAACATTTACATCATCAATTATTTCGTATGCATGCCATCCAAGGCATTTGTGTATCGGGCGATGATGTTGCGCAAGTACAACGTAGCTTAGCCTCAATGCAATTGCGCTATGAACACCAAGCGCAAAGCTGTTTGCAGTTACTGAACTGGCTGAAACTACAACCACAATTTGCTCAGGTGTTGCATCCTGCTGATGCCACATCTGCGGGGCATGCGTATTGGAAAGAAATTTGCCGCGATGGACACAGCGCAGGTTTGGTCAGTGTGATTTTTAAGCCTGAATATGATTTAGCCGCTGTACGCCAATTCTGTGATGCACTATCTTTATTTAAACTCGGCTTTAGCTGGGGCGGCCCCGTAAGTTTAGTGATGCTTTACGATCTCAAGTCCATGCGTACCCTAGAGCACTCTCACTTGGCTGAAGGATTATTGGTGCGTTTTTGTATTGGGCTAGAACATCCTGCAGATTTAATTCAAGATATTCAAAATGCCTTACAACGCTTCAGCGACTAATGCAGCACAGATCATCATTTTAACAATAGCTATATAAATCAGGATAAAAATATGAGTACAGCAATCGTTATTGGTAAAAAAACTGCCGACGTTCAACAAGACGTGGTTTTACATTCACAGTTTGCCAACCGCCACGGTTTAATTGCAGGTGCAACAGGTACAGGTAAAACCGTCACCTTAAAAGTCTTGGCAGAAAGCTTTTCACGAATTGGTGTACCCGTATTTTTAGCCGATGCCAAAGGCGATGTTTCCAGTCTAGCCAAAGCAGGCAGCAGCAGCCCAAAGTTTGATGCACGTATTAAGAGCTTAGGTATCGAAAGCATTCCGTTTGCAGCATCTCCTGTGGTGTTTTGGGATTTATTTGCCGAACAAGGTCATCCGATTCGTACCACCATTTCTGAAATTGGCCCGTTATTATTGGCGCAAATGCTGAACCTGAATGACACCCAAGAGGGCGTGTTGTCTGCGGTATTCCGTATTGCCGATGATCAGGGTTTATTACTGATTGATTTTAAAGATTTAAAAGCCATGCTGACCTATGTCAGCGAACACGCCAGTGAATTTAAAGCTGAGTATGGCAATCTTTCTCCAGCCAGTTTGGGTGCGATTCAGCGCAATTTACTGGCTTTAGCTGATCAGGGCGGTGATAAATTCTTTGGTGAGCAGAGTTTGGATATTTTGGATTTTATTCAAACTGACAGTCAGGGACGCGGCAATATTAATGTTTTGGCTGCAGACAAACTCATGAACACGCCAAAACTGTACGCCACCTTTTTATTATGGATGTTATCAGAACTGTTTGAACAATTGCCTGAAGTGGGCGATATGGACAAGCCAAAACTGGTGTTCTTTTTTGATGAAGCACACTTGTTATTTGACAATGCCAGCAGCGCGCTACAAGAAAAAATTGAACAAGTGGTACGCTTAATTCGCTCTAAAGGCGTGGGGATTTATTTTGTGACCCAAAACCCGCTGGACTTGCCTGAAAGCGTATTGGGACAATTGGGTAACCGTGTTCAGCATGCCTTACGTGCTTTTACACCCAAAGACCAAAAAGCAGTAAAAACTGCCGCAGATACATTCCGTGCCAACCCAGACTTTAAAGTTGAACAAGCCATTACCGAACTTGCGGTAGGTGAAGCCTTAATTAGTTGCTTAGATGAACAAGGCACACCGCAAATTGTAGAACGCGCTTGGGTAATGCCGCCCTACTCATCGTTTAGCCCAATTAGCACAGAAGAACGTCAAGCCTGTATCAGCCAGAGTGTTATTGCAGGTGTGTATGAGCAGCAATTAGATCGTGAAAGTGCTTATGAAATGCTGCAACAAAAAGTTGAACAACGTCAGCAACTAGCCGCAGCAGCAGAACAAGCTAAAATTGAAGCCAAAGAAGCTGAAGCTCGCGCCAAGCAAGAGGCTAAAGAGGCCGAGGCACTGGCCAAACAACAAGCGCGCGAGCAAGAACGTCTAGCCCGCGAACAGCAAAAAGAAGCAGAACGCGCTGCCAAACAGCGTGAAAAACTGACTCAAGATATTGTGGGTACCTTTGCCAAAAGCGCAGCACGCAGCTTAGGCGGTTCTACAGGGCAGAAAATTGTACGAGGTTTGTTAGGGTCATTATTTGGTAAGAAATAGCATGTTATAAACGATGAGGTTTGTATAGATTTCATTCATGGATGCACCATCCAAAACCTAAATGAACACTTACAAACCTCTCGCTGTCACATCTACAAACCCCATAAAAACTTTAAAAATAATGGGATATTTTTATAATCCATATTTTTTTTAAGGTTTCACAAAAAAATGTTTGCAATCCTTATTTATAAGATGTATTTTGAATACATCTTATAAATAACAGCCATGAGAGATCGAACATGACTCCACAGCAAATTGACCTTGTAAAAGCAACTGTTCCTGTACTCCGTGAAAATGGTGTCGCACTGACTGGTTATTTCTATAACCGCATGTTGGGGAATAATCCTGATCTAAAAGAAACCTTTAACATGGGTCACCAACGTAGTGGTGCGCAGGCTCAAGCGCTTGCAGGTGCTGTATTGGCTTATGCTGAAAACATTGAAGATCCTTCTGTGCTTGCGCCTGTGATTGAATTGATTGCCCACAAACACGTGAGCTTAAACATTCAAGCACCTGACTATAATATTGTGGGCGAAAACCTACTTCACTCTATTAGCGAAGTATTAAATATTTCAATGGAAGATCCTCTAATTGATGCATGGGCAGCTGCTTATGGTCAGTTAGCAGAAGTGTTTATTAATGCTGAACGTGCAATCTACGAACAACACGAACAAACTAAAGGCAGCTGGTTAGGCTGGCGTAATTTCAAAATTGCCAAGAAAGTTGTAGAAAGTGACGAAATCACTTCAATCTACTTCGAGCCAGTAGATGGTGGCGATTTACCAAAATACGAAGCAGGTCAATATATTTCAGTACGCGTATTTGTACCTGAACTTGGCTTGAAGCAACCACGTCAATACACGCTATCGACTAGCCCACAACAAGATTACTTACGTATTTCTGTAAAACGTGAGCCAGGCAATGGTGCAGATAAAGTTGCAGGTTGGGTATCGAACGTATTGCACCAATTACCAGAAGGTTCTGAAGTTGAAGTATCTGCACCAACAGGTAACTTCTTCCTCATCGACAGCAACAAACGCAATGTCTTCATTAGTGGCGGCGTTGGCTTAACACCAATGATTGCAATGTTGAATCAATTGGTGACTTTAGATGTGCCACAACCTGTGACATTTATTCACGCATGTCGTAGCAAACAAGTACATGCCATGAAACAGCATCTCCAAGACTTAACTGCAAAATGTCCACGTATTCATACGTTGACTGCGTATGAGTTCCCGAACGAAGGTGATGTACTGGGTCAAGATTACGATGTTGCAGGTCGTTTAGACCTCAGCACTGTAGATGCAGCGCTGTTACCAGCCGATGCAGATTACTACTTATGTGGTCCAATGCCATTCATGGCAGAACAGCGTAAAGCTTTACTTGCGCGTGGCATCAAAGATGAGCAAATCCATAGCGAAGCGTTTGGTACAGGTGGTGTTCGCCACTAATCTAAAGCATTAAAAGCTAATAGGTAAGGCTAGTCTAGTTATGCTAGACTAGCCTTAATTTATTTGTATTTAAAAAAAACATCTGTGCGATCATGCAATTAAATAAATTCACCGACTATGCGCTGCGTATTTTAATGTATATCTCGCGTCCTCGAGATGTACCCTATACCATTGCGGAAATTGCACAGGATTTGCATGTTTCCCAGAACCATCTGGTAAAAATCGTTCACTTTATGGGTAAGCAAGGATGGCTAATTACCACTCGTGGTAAAGGTGGCGGGATTCGTTTGCATCCTGAAGCATTGCCTTTGCGTTTAGGTCATGTGGTGAGAATCCTGCAAGGTGAAAATCAAATTGTAGAGTGTAATACCCCGCCCTGCGTGCTGCGTGCGCAATGTGGACTAAAAGGCATTCTCAATCAGGCAATGGAACAGTTTTATCAAAGCTTAGATCAATACAGCTTGGGTGAAGTGCTACAGCCTGTACCCAATTTACAGTTCAGTACACAATCTCCAATCCCGCTGATTCATCTTTAAAGTAACTTAAACGGTCAAAGCAATATCATCCTAGATGTTGCTTTTTTCGGGCATTCAGGGCGCAAAGGTCGCTTGCCTGTATGACTTGCTTTATAATGCCTGTTTGTAGACCATGAATTGAAGTTAAGTTATGCACCATAGCAGAGGAAAATCGAAAAACAGTAAGGCAGCAGCACAGCCACGGCAGAAAATTAGCTACGAGAAAAAAGTAGACCCTGCCATTACTGAATACTCTGTTCGCGCCTTAAACTGGCTGCGTAAAGCCGAGTTTTTAATGAGTGCGCCTAAACTGAATTTATGTGTAGAAGATACTGGCTACGAAGTGGCTTTTGCAGGACGCTCCAACGCAGGTAAGTCCAGTGCAATTAATGCTTTAACCAATCAAAAACAATTGGCACGTGCTTCTAAAAAACCGGGTCGTACTCAAATGATCAACTTCTTTAGTTTGGGCAACCCCGAACAGCGTTTGGTCGATTTACCCGGTTATGGTTATGCAGCCGTACCTGAAGCCATGAAAATTGTGTGGCAAAAAGAACTCGAAAATTATTTGATTCATCGTAAAAGTTTACAAGGCTTGGTGTTACTGATGGATATTCGCCATCCCTTACAGCACTTTGATGTGATGATGCTGGAATGGGCGTATTCGCGTAAATTGTTCGTGCATGTATTGCTCACCAAATCGGACAAACTCAACCGCGGCCCTGCCAATAAAGTATTGCTTGAAGTCAAACAGCAGTTGAAAAAGATGAAACTAGATTTCTCGATTCAATTGTTTTCATCACTCAATAAGCAAGGTTTGGAAGAACTTGCGAGTGTGATGGGCGGACGTTTGAACTTTACCTTAGAACAAGCGCATCAATTTGATTTAGACAGCATTCCAGAAGCGACTGGCGATGATGTTGATGTTGATGTTGATCAGCCTGAATTTTTAGAAACTGACGATTTAACCGCATCTGATACCGAAACCAAATAGTCCGTTAAATTACTGACTATTGGTATATAACATAAAGTCCTATTCGCTCAATCTCGAATAGGACTTTTTATTTGTATGTCCACTTTCAGTTTTACGCCGTAATCACAATCTCCCTCTCCACCAAAGTTGCACTTTACAACGCAGCCAGAAATGCCCTACTGTCAAGATCATAACAATTAAACGCTTAAACAATTACATAAGATAAGGAGATCAAACATGCAGGCACACATTTCAGTGATTACCTTAGCGGTAGAAGATTTACAACGTGCACTCGATTTTTACCGCGACGGCTTAGGACTTGTAACTGAAGGCATTATTGGACAGGAATTTGAACAAGGTGCGGTGGTCTTTTTTGAACTGCAAGCAGGCTTAAAACTGGCTTTATGGTCTAAACAAAGTTTACAACAAGATACAGGCTTAACAGGTACAGCCAGCAGTGCTGCACAAATCACTTTAGGACATAATGTACATAGCCCACTCGAGGTCGATCAGGTATTGAAACAAGCAAAAAATGCAGGTGCGAAAATTTTAAAACCTGCACAGAGCACCTTTTACGGCGGTTATGCAGGTTATTTTCAGGACTTAGATGGTCATATTTGGGAAGTGGCCTACAGCCCATGTTGGGATTAATCTGCTTTGGCTCATGTCTTTACATAGCACAATAAAACAGGATGATGCTGAAAACTTGATTCGATTTTAAACCCATTATCAGGAATGCAGTGCAGGGTCATCACGAGTATGCCGATCGACCACCACACTAATCATCATATCGCCCTGCACATTGACCACAGTACGCACAGTATCCAACAAACGGTCGATCGGCAATAAAATCGCAATCGCTTCTGCAGGCAAGCCCACCGATTGTAATACCATAATCATCGTCACCATACCTGCGCTTGGAATACCAGGCGCGCCCAAAGAAGCGATCATGGCTGTGGCACAGACAATTAATTGCTGTCCTAAACTTAAATCCAGCCCCATTAAATTGGCAACAAACAAAGCCGCTGCAGCTTCATACAATGCCGTTCCATCCATATTCAGTTGTGTACCTAACGGGATCACAAAGCCTGCAGTTTGCGGACGCACACCTAAATTTTCCTGCGCACATTTCATCGAAAGTGGCATAGTGGCAGAACTGGAACTGGTGGCAAAAGCCGTAATTAAGGCAGCACGTGTGCCTTTAAAAAAGGTGATCGGATCCATTTTGCCAAATATCCACAACAGCAAAGGCAAGACCACCACACCATGAAAAATCGTGGTGCCCGTGACCACTGCAGCAAACTCTGCCAAACGACTCAGGACTGAAATATCCTCGGTTGCAACCAACTTAGCCAATAAAGCAAAAATCCCCAAAGGTGCCAGTTTCATTACCCAGCCAATCATCAACATCATAATTTCAAAAAATTGCTGACTGAGTTTACGTACCGTTTTAAAGTGCTCCCCGCCTTTGACCAGCGCCACACCCACCAATAAGGCAAATATCACCACTGCCAAAACATTACCCTCGGCAAAAGCTTTAAACGGATTGATTAAGGTGTTTTGAATGAAATTGGTAAAAAACGAAGACGGCGTAAGCGTGTCTGGGCTTTGATGCTGCGCCATAGCATCTTGAAACATCACAATATCTACGCCTTTACCCACTGCAAATAAATGCGCACACGCCAAACCTAAAATTAAAGCCAAAGTCGTGGTGGTGACACAACACGCCAACGTAATTTTCCAGACTCGACTCAATTGCCCTACAGCCTGTAAGTTCGACACACCGACCACAATTGAGCTAAAAATTAGTGGGATCAGCAGCATTTTCAGTAAACCAATAAAAATACTGCTCATTAAACCAATGCCATACAAACTGGCGCTAAAAAATGTGCTGTCTGGAAATAGATTCAGAATAAAACCAAACACCACACCCAAAATTGCGGCAATTAGAATTTGTGTATTGAGGCTCATACGCAATTGAGTTTTTTAATGTGATGTGTGGACTATGCCATGTGGCTGAAATTGAATCGAGTATTATTTTTCTAGCGCACTTTGATTAGGTTCAGATCGTGCTTCAGGATGTAAAAAAGCCGACATGAATGTCGGCTGATGAATGTAGATTTTAAAGGCTATATTTTATTGCGTTTCGATTTCACGTAAACGAATCAAGCCTTCCTGACTGGTGCTACACACCAATTCACCATTTTGCCACATGCGCCCAAAGTTCAAACCACGCGAACTAGTGCTAATGGTGGCTTCCATGTCGTACAGCATCCAGTCATCCACACGGAACGGTTTATGGAAATACATGGCATGGTCAATACTGGCACACTGCAAACTTGGTGATAAATAGCTCAAACCATGCGGACGCAGTGCTGTGGTCATTAACGTGAAGTCTGAATAAAATGCCGCAATTGCCTGATGCAAAGACACTTCATCCACCTCTGGTGAAATGCTGTCATGGGTACGAATGTAGTGCGCATAAACAGGCGCTTCAGGCTGGGGTAAAAAAGGATTGCTCGGGTTAATTGGACGAATTTCAACATGACGATCACGCATAAAACTGGCGCGAACGTTTTCAGGTACAAATTCAACAATATGCTGTTTTAATTCAGCTTCATTTTTTAAAAGTTCAGCGGCGGGATAATTCGGCTCTGAAATTTGATAGTTCAAGCCTTCTTCCAATGGCGCAAACGACACTATTGCCGTAAAAATAGTACGTCCATGTTGAATGGCACGCACCTGACGGCTAGAAAAACTTTTACCATCTCGTAAGCGGTCAACCTCATAAATAATGGGTGCGTTGACATCTCCACCAAACAAGAAATAAGCATGTAAGGAGTGCGCAGGACGATCAGTGGTATAAGATGCAGCACGTAAAGCCTGTCCCAAAACCTGTCCACCAAAAACACGTTTACCCACCAAGTTACGACTGATACCTCGGTAGATATTTTCTTCTAACTTTTCTAAACAAAGAAGTTCAACCAGCTCTTGTGTGAGTGCGTTCATAACTAACCTATGTATGGCGGAAATTGGGGATGCGGGATCGAAGTCGATGAAAAAATAAATCGTCAAAATAAACTGACTATTTTAAGCCTGCTATTTTGCCATAGATTCTGCATCTTTTACCCATCAAAGACTGACCGCTGTGTCACAACTTAGCCGATCAATTTTGCTAAAAATACGATTTTTAACGATAAAATCTAACAATATTCATGCAAATTATCTAAAAATGCAGCGCGATTATTAGATACAATGACGCAAAATAAATTCCCTACTGGCTAGGGACTTAGGTGATGAAGTAGGAGTGAGTATGTCCAAGCGTGGTTTTGGTCAAATGTATCGTCAGCTTTCTGGTAAGCTGCTTGACCTTGTGGTGACACCGCATGTTTTGGGTGAAGTCCCTGTCAAGGATGCGCAAAGTGTAGACTCAAATGCCACTCGCACCAAGATAACTTGCTACGTATTGCAAAATCACTCACGCAGCAATGCCTTGGTGGTCGATGGCGAAACACGTCGCTTAAAACTCACGCCTGCGCTTGATCCATTGGTGATGGGTTCACATAAAGAAAAAGCCTCGATTCTGTTTTTACAGCATCACGATGAGAACAACCTACTCAATCCACCACCTTATGCTTTTCCGCCACGCTTGTTACGTTTAATTGAACAATTAGAACAACACCCAGAACTTGATATTGAATTGGTACCTGTGACCGTGTTGTGGGGACGTTCTCCAGACAAAGAGGATTCGTGGTTTAAACTACTGTTTACCGATACGTGGGCAACGCCTGGCACAGTCAAGCAGTTAATGAATATTGGGGTGCATGGTCGTCAGTCTTATTTGGAATTTCACGAGCCACAATCATTACGCGCTTTAATTGAACATGCCAAAACTGAGCATCCGAACCTGTCGCCTGCGACCTTTATTGTTAACACTCTAAATAATTACTTAGATGGACAACGTGAAGTCGTACTTGGCCCAGACTTGTCTGACCGCCGCAATGTCATGCTCAGTCTGATTAAATCTCCCGATGTGCAAGATGCCATTCGTCGTGAAAGTTTACGCAGTAAAATTAGCGTGATTGAAGCCGAGCGTCGTGCGATTGGTTATTTAAATGAAATCGTGTCGGACTACTCTCATGCAGCGGTACGCTTTGCCGATATGGCACTGACCCGCTTATGGACACAATTGTACGATGGCGTGGAAGTGCATAATTTTAGTACCGTGCGCGAACTGGCCAAAGACTATGAAATTATCTATACCCCATGTCACCGCAGTCATATCGACTATTTATTGCTGTCTTATGTGATTTACAAACGCGGCATGATGGTGCCGTACATTGCTGCGGGCGATAACCTGAATATGCCATTTGTAGGTCAATTGCTTCGTGGTGGCGGTGCGTTTTTTATCCGTCGTACTTTCCGTGGCAACGGCTTATACACAACCGTCTTTAAAGAATATTTATTCAGTATTTTGTCGCGTAACACACCGCTTGAATACTTTATTGAAGGTGGACGTTCACGTACAGGCCGTTTGTTACCCCCTAAAACGGGCATGTTGGCCATGACCATTCACAGTCACTTACGTGGTCGTGCTAAACCGATTGCTTTTGTACCAACATATATTGGCTATGAGCGCCTGATGGAAGGCTCAACCTATGTGGGCGAAATGCAAGGCAAGCCAAAAGAATCTGAATCGCTCATCGGCATTTTAAAAACCATGCGCAAGATTGAACGGATTTTTGGCAAGGTGCATGTCAACTTTGGCGAACCTGTATTTTTAGATGAAGTACTGAAACAACACGATGCAGAACATATCAGCATTGAAAAAAATGATGATCCAATTCCGCCACAAGTGTCAGATGCAGTAAACACATCTGCACATGCGATTTTGGAAAACATTAACCGTGCTGCAGTGATTAACCCAGTATCCTTGTTATCACTGATTTTACTGGCAACACCAAAACATACCTTGGATGAAGAAATTTGTGTGAAGCAGTTAGACACTTACCGTAATCTGCTCACTGCCCTGCCTTATGATGAGCGCACTCAAGTCACGCCATTGTCAGGCAAAGAAATTATTGCCTACGGCTTAAAACTCAAACTGATTAAACGCGTGCAACATGTTCTGGGCGATATTATCGCGATTGAAGACAATCAGGCAGTGTTACTCACCTACTTCCGCAACAATATTTTGCATGCCTTTGTCTTGCCATCATTAATTGCTGCGTTAGTGAAACACAATGGTTCTATTCGTCGTGGCGATCTCATCAATGTCATTCGCACCTTGTATCCGTTCCTGAAAGCTGAGCTATTCTTAAAATGGCAAGATCAGGAACTCAAAGAACGGATTTGTGCTTATGTAGAAGCTTTAATTCAGGCCAAATTGATTTCTGAAGATACAGAAGGCAATTTGATTTCTCCTGCTCCAAACAGTGAAGATCACAACCAATTGGTGGTCTTGGCTGCACCTGTAATGCAAAGTTTAGAGCGCTATTACATGACGCTGGCGCTGATTACACAACGCGGCTCAGGCAATATTTCGGCACGTCAGGTCGAAGAATTGAGCCATTTGGTCGGTCAGCGTTTGTCAGTGCTGTATGAATTCAATTCACCTGAATTCTTTGACAAAGCCTTGTTCCAGAGCTTTATTAAAGTATTGACCCAGCAAGGTTATATCAGCACCAACAGTGACAATGCGATTGTGTTTGATGACAATTTTAAAAACGTCGCACAATATGCCAATTTGGTGTTGGATGATGTAACTTTGCAAATGTTACAACACATCACCACCTTCAGTGATGAAGAGTTGCGTGAAGCCTTAGACGCACTGGCTGCACAACAAGCGAAGAAACGCTTAAAACGAAAAAAGAAGTAGTTTTTAAAGTTCCTTCTCTTGCACCCTATATGGCGCAGGAGAAGGAACTTTGGTGGTGTTTCAAAAAGTATGCTAGCGTTAAACAAATCCGTTATTAAGGTAAAAGAAAGTCAAATCAAAGGCTTTAAAATGATTTTCGAGCTTTTTAGAAAAGTTGCAACTTCTCCTAAATCCACGCCTGATTCGATGACGAATTCTACAATTGTTACCTTCAATACCGACGGTAAAAAACTTACCGATCACTTGCTTGCAACATTGAAATGCTGTGATAAAACTATCCCAATGATCACTCGCAATTCGAGCATATTGAACCCCAAGCTTTTTAAGTCTAGCTTTAAGACGTTGAACCGTTGCTAAATCCCGCTTACCCCAAACATAAGCAACAATTTCTCCAGATTCTCGATGGTAGGCATAAATAAGCCATTGTTTATTTTTCTTATTCCCTACAAAAGTCCAAAGTTCATCGACTTCAAGACATTCGTAGTGGCTTTGTTTAGGCTGAATCTGATAGATCGATTCACTTAAGGTTCGTAATACCTTGCCAATGCTGATACGCTCGACTTCAGCAATATCTCTTACACCGCTTCCTCTGACCATTAAATGTAATATCTTGCCGGTAATACCTGAGTTACACCCTTGATAGCTTAATGCATGATCACCAATAAACTGACGTTTGCAATCTTTGCACTGATGGTTTTGTTTCCCATCTACTTTGATGCCATTTCTCTTTATATTGTTACTTAGACAGGTAGGACATTTGATTTGTAGCGTTATTTTCATACCTCTATTTTATCAAAAGCCATATTGTTTTTTTCAGCATACTTTTTGAAACACCACCGGAACTTTTACTATTCTATTTCAGCGAATAACTTTACATAATCCTCAAAGCAATCTACATGTTCTAACTGAAATCCAGTTTTTTCCATCCGCGTAGCAAAAATCCTTTTCCCCGTTTCCTGCTCACTTTCCAACACCAACTCAGCTAAAGCATATGCACGCTGAAGTTTTAAAATGATTTCATGCAAAGGCTGTGGTTGATTATTAGTGCAGATATATGATTTTTCAGAATGTTCCACGTGAAGTAAATGTGCCAAAAATCCCGCCAAATCATCAATATGAATTCGATTTGACCAATGTATATTTGGGTAACTTTTCGTGCTTTCTGCAAGTTTAAGCATGCGTGCAACCGATGCGCCATAAATACCCGAAGGACGCACAATCACACATTGTTCAGGGTAAGCCTGTTGCCACAAATGTTCCATCTGCAACAACAACTGCCCTTGCACATCACTCGGCTTAGGCACAGTATCATCATCAATACATTCACCTGCATTTTCACCATACACCCGTGTAGATGACACCACAATAATTCGTTTTACAGGATAATCTTTTAACGCAGCGACGATCGGCGGCACAGAATTTACATAAGTCTGTTGATAGGCTTCTATAGAACTTAAAGCGGTATTCCGAGACGGTGCAAGCAATACATAAACGGCATCTACAGGTTGAATCTGTGATAAATCGAGCTGTTGAATATCCTGAAGCAGATGCGTCATATCAGGATCTGTTTTCGGACTGCGGCTAATTGTGGTAATTTGATGACCGAGCGTAAATAGTTGTTTTGCAACACGCTGCGATGTTTTACCATAACCAATAAATAGAATATGCATTCAGCACCTAATCATAGCATTTAAAGTTGAGGGGACATGGCTGCAGTCCATCAGTTGCAAGGGGTAGGCTCTGCCTCTGCTGCATTACTCGAAAAACTAAATATTTTCACCACAGATGACTTGCTGTTTCATCTACCGCGTGACTATGAAGATCGTAGCACGATCATTCCCATGAACCAATTAAACGTGGGGCGCAGCTATTTACTCGAAGGTGTGGTTAAAGGGGTCGATTTTCCACCGGGTAAACGCAAGTCGATGGCGGTCAATTTAGAAGATGAATTTGGAAAAATCACCTTACGTTTTTATCATATTTATAAAGGTATTACAGATCGTGCCAAACTCGGCAATCGTTTAAGAGTATTTGGCGAAGTACGGGTTGGGGCGCGTGGTCTGGAAATGTATCACCCCGAATTACAACTGATTACTGAACATACCCCACTGCCTAAAACCCAACTGACTGCCATTTACCCAAGCACCGATGGGCTGACCCAAGCCAAATTACGTGAATACGTCAAACAGGCCTTGACACAGCATAGTGATGATTTGCCTGAACTCCTGCCTGAAAAAATGACCAATGGCTATGCACTCAAACAGGCGTTGGATTATATTCATCATCCACCTTTAAATGCCAATATGCTGCAATTGGCACAAGGCTCTCACCCTGCACAGCAACGCCTGATTTTTGAAGAATTGGTGGCGCATCAAGTCAGTTTACTGACCCGACGGGCTTATATTCAGCAAATTGCCTCACCTGCCTTTTCCCCAAGTCAAAAACTAGCGCCTGCGTTACTCGGCAACATGCCATTTCAAATGACAGGCGCACAGCAACGGGTTTCGCAAGAAATCATGCAGGATTTGCAGCGTAATAAACCCATGCTGCGCTTGGTACAAGGTGATGTAGGTGCAGGTAAAACGCTGGTCGCTGCAGTCGCAGCGTGTCATGCGCTAGAAGAAGGTTGGCAAGTCGCGCTGATGGCACCCACTGAAATTTTGGCAGAACAACATTATCTGAACTTTCAAAAATGGTTTGAACCATTGGGCTTAACAGTGGCATGGTTGTCTGGCAAACAAAAAGGCAAAGCACGCGCAGCGGCTGAACTGAGCATTCAAGATGGTAGCGCCAATTTGGTGGTTGGGACACATGCGTTATTTCAGGACAATGTGCAATTTGCCAAATTAGGTTTGGTGATTATTGATGAACAACACCGTTTTGGGGTCGATCAACGTCTGGCTTTGCGCAATAAAGGTGCCAATCACACTACACCGCATCAATTGGTGATGACTGCAACGCCTATTCCGCGAACTTTAGCCATGTCCGCCTATGGCGATTTGGACACTTCGGTGATTGATGAACTACCGCCAGGACGTACACCTATTCAAACGGTGACTATTCCGCTAGATCGGCGTGAAGAAGTCTTACAACGCATTGCCAGCAATTGTGCCGAAGGCAAACAAGCCTATTGGGTCTGTACCTTGGTGGAACAGTCGGAAACCTTAGATGCGCAAGCTGCCGAGGCGACTTTTGCTGAAATTAAAGAACGCTTTCCTGAACTGAATATTGGGCTGGTACACGGCAAAATGAAAGCCGATGAAAAACAAGCCGTCATGCAGCAATTTAAAGACAATCAATTACAGTTGCTGATTGCCACCACAGTAATTGAGGTCGGGGTCGATGTACCGAATGCTTCAATTATGGTGATCGAAAATGCCGAGCGTTTAGGACTTTCACAGCTACATCAGCTACGTGGACGAGTCGGACGGGGTGCCAAAGCCAGTTTTTGTGCCCTGTTGTATAAAAATCCACTTTCGCAAAATGGACAAGAACGCTTGCGGATTATGCGCGAAACCAACGATGGTTTTGTGATTGCAGAAAAAGATTTAGAACTGCGCGGCCCAGGTGAACTCTTGGGAACCAAACAAACGGGAGATATGGGCTTTCGGGTGGCTAAATTAGAACGGGATGATCATTTGTTGGCACAGGCGCATCATGTGGCACAGCAAATTTTAAACGATTATCCTACACATGCCGAAGCTTTGCTAAAACGCTGGCTGCCTGAGGCACCACGTTATGCCTATGTTTAAACGGATTGCAGTCCTAAGATGACTCAGCCGATCAATCTACTACAATGCGGCATACAATGGCTGCGCCAACTGCAACCGTGTCAGCTCTGCCATAGCGACACGCAATGGCAACATTCGGTCTGTCAAACCTGTTGGCAACAATTGCCGTGGCGTAGCCAAGCGGTACAACGACAAGAAATGCAGATTCAAGTCACTTTTGATTATCACTATCCAATTAATCGCATCATTCAACAATTTAAATATGAACAGCAGTTACATTACCAACTGCTTTTAGTAGGCGCGCTAAAACAACTGTCTTATCCTAAAATCCAAGCCATTGTACCGATGCCAATTTCCACTGCCCGCTTGACTGAACGCGGCTACAATCAATCTTTATTGTTAGCAAAAGGACTAGCGCGGCATTTAAATGTCCCGATTTGGCAACCTGTGACCCGCTTACAACAGCACGCGCAAAAAGGCTTAAGTCGCTTAGAACGATTGGAAGACATCCAACAGCAATTTCAAATTCAGAATGCGCCTAAAATCCGTTTTCGTCGGGTTTTAATTGTGGATGATGTGGTCACGACGGGCAGTTCAATTCATGCACTCAAACAGCAGTTGCTCAAGCTCGGCTGTCAAAAAGTCGAGGCGGTTTGTCTGGCCCGTGCTGAATAAAAAAACTATTCGGTTGAATATGCTCAACGCATTAAAAAGTTGAACTTAAAATATAGAAGAATGATCAACTGCTCTTAATTTTGTTGTAAATATTGTTTTAACCACGGCATCACCACTTCACGGGTCAGCGGTGCCAACAAAGTATCTTGATCATCCAAATCTACCCACTTCATTTCGGCAATTTCAGCAGCAATTTTTGGTGCCTGATCAAGCTGAACCCAATACACATAACTGACCAAACGGCAGTCGGGCTCATTGGCCGTTGCTGTTTCATAGCGTCCAATAAATTGTTGAATTTGCGCCTGACAGCCAATTTCTTCGGCAATTTCTCGCAACATGGTCGTTTCAGGCGCTTCATTGGGTTCTAATTTGCCACCGACCTGCATAAAACACGCGGTATGCTGTTTACGCACCACCAATAACTGCTGTTTGACATTTAAAATAATTGCAGCTGCAACAGTAATGATGTTGCTGTTGATCTCAGCCATTCTATTTCGCCAATTCCTGCTGTACCCACTCTAGCTCAGGCACTTCCCATTTCATTTCAGGAACACGGTATTGTTCAAATTGCTGCAAAATATTGTCAATACAATTCGATACTATCAATGCCTCACAAAAACGTGGCTGAGTAAAACCTTTTTCAGAGGTCTGTCTTAAAAACTTTAGCAAATCATCATAAAAGCCATCTACATTTAAAAAAGCGCAGGGCTTCGAGTGAATTCCTAATTGTGCCCACGTCCATTGCTCAAAAATTTCTTCTAAAGTTCCCGAACCACCCGGCAAAGCAATAAAGCCCTGTGCCAATTCTGACATTTTTATTTTGCGAGCATGCATGTTTTCAACAATATGTAATTCGGTCAAATGCGGATGCGCCAATTCATGCTCTGCCAAACTTTCAGGCATAACGCCAATTGCACGACCACCTGCGGCCAAGGTACTATCTGCCACCACACCCATTAAGCCTGAGCGCCCACCGCCATAAATTAAAGTTTTGCCTTGTGCAGCCAGTGTTTCACCCACTTTTCGTGCATTTTCAACAAAAACTGAATCTTTTCCTGGGGCAGAACCACAGAAAATAGCAATTGACGACATCATTTTTTCACCATGTTATCTGGCTGTCATGCCATAAAATTAAACTTCAGGGAGATTTTTAAATAAAATAGCATTCTGAGCAGTGTATTTAGTAAGATCCTTGTCTAAAATACACCCATCCACAAAACCCATACTGCGCAAGGAGAAAAGACGAATGCTTGAAGCCTTTTATGCCACAGAGCGCGGTAGTCTGGAAGATGCCACCATTAACGGTGGTTTTGATTTGCATCCAGATCTGGTCTGGATTGACCTAATTGCCCCTTCACAAGAAGAACAGCAATGGGTACTAGACGCATACTCACAAAATTTACCGACCTTAAAATCTTTGGAAGATATTTCATCTTCAGCGCGATTCTACCGCGATGATGACGGTATTTTACACATTAGTACCTATTT
The DNA here is from genome assembly GCF_013418125.1 of Acinetobacter sp. YH12205. Classification (NCBI taxonomy): domain Bacteria; kingdom Pseudomonadati; phylum Pseudomonadota; class Gammaproteobacteria; order Moraxellales; family Moraxellaceae; genus Acinetobacter; species Acinetobacter sp. YH12205. The sequence goes on from NZ_VPCQ01000001.1 coordinate 264,130, forward strand.
TTTAACTAAAAATAAAAACTATCAAGTCGATGGCGAAACTGAAGACAATTCCAGTATTTTAGCCACTGTGCAAACCGTCGCCTTTATTTTACATAAAGAACACTTGTTTACCCTACGTGGTGAAAAATTAGTGGCGTTTCGGGCATTTCGGGCGCGTGCACGACGTAACGACTACGAAATTGACTATAAAGACCCGACTTGGGTGCTTTTAGGCTTGCTTGAAGCCAAACTGGACGAACTTGCGGATATCTTAGAAGATATCCACAAGGACTTGGAAAAGTATTCCACAGAAGTTCTGAATAACCGTCATCGTGAGCAAATTTTAGACCTCGATGACATGATTACCCGACTGGCACAATTAGAAGACATGCTTGGAAAAGCGCAATTGTGTTTGATTGATTTACGTCGTGTCCTGACCTTTTTGGCACGTCCGCGTGCGTTGGGTAGTCATATTTACGATGCCGACATTCGAGAACTCAGTGAAGATGTACGCTCACTGGTCGAACACGATGCCTTCTTATTCCAAAAAGTGCGCTTCTTGCTCGATACCACTTCAGGCTTCATTAACACCGAACAGAACGACACGATTCGTCGATTCTCGATTTTGCCGAGTATGTTAGCGCCACCGATGTTAGTTGCCAGTGTTTATGGTATGAACACCGACGTGTTACCTTTTGCCAAAGGCACCACCAGTTTTATAGTGGTCAGTATTATTTTAATTGGCTTCTTTATTGGCCCATTAATTTACTTTAGATGGAAAAAATGGATTTGATGCCTTTTATTCCCTCTCTTTTTAGGCATAGGTATCTACACATCTTTAGGTACCTAGTGCAATGGTTGCGATTTCATTCCGTTCATCTATTGAATATTCTGAGAGCAGTTGAAGAGTATTTAGTAAAATCGAGAGTCCTGCCAATATGGCAGGCGCACTCTCTATCTTGCCTCTTTTCTGCTGTCTACCTGAAAGCCTAGTCAGAAATGCACGGACTTTCTGATTTTGTTCATCTGTACAACGCTGCACTCTCCACGTCAACACACAAGCCATGCAACTGATCAGCAAACGCCTTAAAATCGCTTCTGGCGTAGTCTGAAGCCATGACTCAATATCATGGCCTGCTTGCTTGAGAAGTTTGAAATAACATTCGATTGACCAACGCCAGTAATACCAAGTCGTCAATTCCACTGCGGTAATCTCGGTTGGTACATTGCTGATCAATGACCATCTTGCAACTGTCTTTTCATTAATATCTTTAACCACCGCAATAATCAGTCTAGCCTCAATTGCAGCACCTTAATCCAGTCAGCAAAACTGAATGGACTGGACCCTTATGCCTATTTAAGTGATGTGTTGAAAAGACTGCCGACACAGAAAATAATCCAGGTTGAAGAATTACTACCGCATAAGTGGAAGCCTGCCTGACTCAAATAAGCTTCACCGGATGCTTACGAATAAAGCGGGAAACTAAACGCAATAAAAAAGCACCTTACAAGAAGGTGCTTTTTTGATGGTTTTTTCAGTTTTAGACGATTAGCTGCAAATCATCTTGCAAATGACAGGCTTGAATGATCTTCATCATTTTTTCAGGAACCGCTTTAAACTGTAAGCCCTTGGCTTCAGGCGTCTGACGCAACCATTGCACCAAAACGGCCAAAGCCAAAGTGCTTCCGTGTTCCAGCTGCGCCAAATTGACCACCAGAGGCAACTGCTGCTGACGAATCAACTGCAGACCTTTTTGGTAATATTGCTCTGCATTACTGAAATCTATTTTTCCAGAAACACATAATTCCTGATTTGATAATTCAATCACGCCACACCTAACCTATTTTTTCTTTTCAACCGCAGCTTCTGCATCTGGCTTAAAGGTTGCAATGGCTTTATCAATATTGCCGCCATTACGCTTCACGTTCGCTGCAAACTGGTTACGGAATTGCAAACCTAAATCAATACCCGACACGTTAATGTTACGGATTTTCCATTGGCTGCCTTTGTCTGCCAACTGGAATGACACAGGAATTTTTTCACCATTATGCAAGAAGTCAATGGTCACCACTGGGTTCTTGCTGTTGGTCGCCTTATAAGGACGCATGGTGTAGCTTTGGTTGCTAAATTTCGCAAACGCTGTGCCATAATTCTCAATTAAGGTTTCACGGAAGTTTTTCTCAAACTGCGCGCGCTGTGCTGCTGAACTGTATTGGTTCGTCGCATAAGTACCCATCACAATACGGGTAAATGCTTGCGCATCTACATACGGATCAAGGTTTTGACGCACAATCGTTTTGACCAATGCTGGATTGTTCTGCAATTTAGCATGATCTGCTTTTAAACGTGCAATCAAGCTATCGGCAACTTTTTTCACAAAAGCTGGTGGCGCTTCTGCAGGTGCAGCAAATGCAGTTCCTGCCAACATGGTTGAAAGTACACTTACCGCCAGAGTTTGCTTTAAAAGTGTTTTCACGGACAATCTCCTTCATTACTCAACAAATGACACTTCTGCATCTGTTGTTTCAGCTGTCGCTGTGTCTTTATCTGCGTCTGACGCTGCGTTGGATGTTTTCGCTGCACCGCCAGTAATAAACTTACTGATTAAATCTTCTAAATCCATGGTGCCTTGCGTGTTGGCAATACTTTCGCCACGCTTCACAAAGTTCAAACCACCACCTGGAACCACTTTGAGATATTTCTCACCCAATAAACCATTGGTTGCTACCATTATGTAAGCATCTTCATCAATACTGGTGATGGATTTCATGTTACCCAACAGTTGTTGTTCCATTTCTTTTTGTTGATGAGGATTTGCTTCTTGGTATTCTGCACTGTAGCGCAATTCTTCAAGCGCATAATTTTGCACTGTTTTTAGTTGTTCAGGATTAAAACTGGTCAACTTGCCATCTAGTTCAAATTCAACTGTAGCCAAACGCGATACAGGGTCTAAAGTAATATCATTGACACGACCAATGGTGACACCGCTCATAGTAACTTTGGCGCGTGGTTTTAAACCATTCACGTTGTCAAATGTTGCTGTCATATTGTAACTGTCGCGCAAATTGGTACCCACCAATCCACTGACTTTCATGGCCAAGAAAAACAATGCAATGCCTGTCAAAATGACAAATACACCTACGGCCAGCTCACTTGTACGTGATTTCATTAAACACCTCCGAACATGACCGCAGTCAACACAAAATCAAAACCTAAAACACATAATGAAGAATACACCACGGTTCGTGTGGTCGACGTCGCAATGCCTTCCGATGTTGGAACACAGGCATAGCCTTGATATACTGCAATCCAAGTACAAATTAATGCAAAAACAAAACTTTTAATAATTGTGCCGTTAAAAATATCTTTATAGAACTGCACGCTGCTTTGCATACCGCTCCAGAAAGAACCTTCATCGACACCTAGAAAATCGACCCCAACCATTTTGCCGCCCATAATGCCAACCGCAGCAAAAATAATGGAGAGCATTGGCAGGCTGACAATTCCTGCCCATAAACGTGGTGACACAATACGCTTGAGTGGGTCTACCCCAATCATTTCCATACTGGCCAATTGTTCTGTGGCTTTCATCAAACCAATTTCTGCAGTTAAGGCAGAGCCTGCACGTCCTGCAAATAACAGTGCAGCCACTACAGGTGCAAGCTCACGCAACAAAGTCAAAGACACCATCGTGCCCAACATGGCTTCCGAACCAATATTGACCAAAATGGAGTAGCCTTGTAAGCCCAATACCAAACCAATAAATAAACCCGACACCGCAATAATCAATAATGACATCACGCCAACACGGTACATTTGGTACAGGAACAGCTTCACCCCAAGTAGGGTTGGCATTGAAAATAGAATTTGCAACAACATTTGGGTGGCGACACCAATGCCACGAACACGCTCAATGACGCGTTGACCTAATGCGGCAATAGCATTCATGAACGCACCTCATCACTTAAATAAGCCCGATGGCTAAATTGATAATCGACTGGCCCTTCGGCAGCGCCTGTTAAGAACTGACGCACAAATGCCGATTCATTCTGTTTTAATTCTGCAGGTGTACCTTCGCCCTGAATCACGCCTTCCGCGATAATATAAATGTAGTCGGCAATTGATAAAGTTTCACCAACATCATGCGAGACGATAATAGTGGTTAAATCCAACGCTTCACGCAACGAGCGGATTAAACGAGTCAACACACCTTTTACAATCGGGTCTTGCCCTGCAAATGGTTCATCATACATGATCAATTCAGGGTCTAACGCAATCGCACGCGCCAATGCCACGCGACGGTTCATCCCGCCTGAGAGTTCTGCAGGCATGAGCTGTTCTGTGCCACGCAAACCGACTGCTTCAAGTTTTAAAGCCACCAGTTCTGCAATTAAATGTTCAGGCAACTGGGTATGTGCACGCAATGGAAACGCGACGTTTTCATATACGCTCATATCGGTAAATAACGCACCGCTTTGGAATAACATGCCCATACGTGCGCGCGCAGCAAACAACTCCTGACGCGACATTTGCGCAAGATTTTTTCCATCCAGAAAAATATCACCATGATCGGGAGTCAACTGACCACCAATCAAACGTAATAACGTGGTTTTACCAGTACCTGAAGGTCCCATAATGGCAGTAATTTGACCACGGCGAATCTTTAAACTGACATTTTCGAAAATGACACGTTTCCCTCGTTTAAAGCTCAGTTCATTGACTTCAATCAATGACGGCTCATGTTGAGGCATTGGATTATTCATAGCTGAGGGTCTTCCTGCATTTTTTCAGCACGCATACTATAAAGGATTGAAGCGCAAAATGTTATCTAGCAAATTTTTAAAAACTGTGCACGTATTGTTCAAGCAGTCTTATTATTGTTATTTAAATCACTTTTAGGACAGCAACAATTTAAAAGTAAGAAGAAATAATATAATACATTAAATTGCATAAGATGAGTGCTAAACCAATATACGGCATCATTCCCTCTCTCGTCTGCATGAGCAATCGTAAGCTATTGATGTTCATAATTAGCAAATAGAGTTAAAAACGTGACTTATTATACATTTTATTTATCTAAAACAAAAATATTTAACATAAAAAAACCAGTGCTGAGCACTGGTTTTTCTTTATACAAATGACTATAGCGGTCTTAGTCGTTAAATTTACGACGTGGGCGATCAAAACCACCTTCACGGCGTGGACGATCTGAATTGAACTCGCGACGTGGACGATCTTCGCCACCAAAAGAACGCTTAGGACGATCATCAAACGAACGTGGTTGACGGTCACCAAAACCACCTTCACGACGTGCAGGACGATCACCAAAATCACGTTTTGGACGATCACCGAAGCTACCTTCACGACGTGGTTTGTAATCTACGCGGTTGCCACGGTTGTCATCATTCGCATCAAAACGCGGCTTATCGTTGAAGCCACCTTCGCGACGCGGACGATCTGAATTAAATTCACGACGTGGACGATCATCAAATGAACGCTGTGGACGATCACCAAAACCACCTTCGCGGCGTGGACGATCTGAATTAAATTCACGACGTGGACGGTCTTCAAATGAACGCTGTGGACGATCACCGAAACCACCTTCACGACGTGGACGGTCTGAGTTGAACTCGCGACGCGGACGATCTTCACCAAATGCAGGACGTTCACCACGTGGTTTGTCATCAAAGCTGCGACGTGGACGATCATCACCACCTTCACGACGTTTAAAGTTGCTTTCGCCTTCAAAACGACGACCGCCACCAAAACCGCCACGACCACCGCGACCGCCATCACGACGACCACGACCACCGTCACGACCAGAACGTGCTGGAGGTGGAGATGGCTCTAAGCCTTCAATTTCAGAAACGCTTAAACGTGCATCTAAGAAATCTTCCAACGCACGGATTTTGCCGCGCTCACGGTAAGTTGCCAAAGTAATCGCGTTACCAGTACGACCCGCACGACCTGTACGACCAATACGGTGTACATAGTCTTCATTTTTCATTGGTAAACCGAAGTTAATCACGTGAGAAATAGTTGGTACGTCTAAACCACGTGCTGCAACGTCTGTTGCAACCAAGATTTTTGCACGGCCTTCGCGAATGCTGCGTAAACGACGGTTACGAACGGTTTGTGGCATTGCACCGTGTAGTGCAACAACCGAGTGACCCGCTTCAGCCAATTCTTCAGCCAGCATATCGGTATCTTCTTGAGTAGATGCGAATACAACCGCTTGATCTACACCTTCATCAGATAACCAGTGTGACAATAATTTTTTCTTGTGCTCGAAACCATCAGTCCAGTGTAAAGTCTGGGTGATGTCCATGTTCGTTGAGTGACCTGTTTCAATCGCAATACGTACAGGCTCATTCATCATGCGTTCTGCAAGTGTGATAATACGGCTTGCAAAAGTTGCAGAGAACATCAAGGTTTGCTTACGGTTAGCAGCTAAATCGCTAATCGCTTCTAGGTCTTCAGAGAAGCCTAAATCGAGCATACGGTCAGCTTCGTCTACAATTAAGGCATCAACTTTATCAAGTTTGATTTGACGACGGTTCACCAAGTCAAGTAAACGACCTGGAGTCGCTACAACCACTTGCGCACCTTTTAATTGTTGGATTTGCTTACCAAAAGGCATACCACCCATGATTGCTGCAATACGTACACCTTTCATGTGACGTACAAATGCAATCGCGTCTTGGCTAACTTGTTGAGCCAATTCACGTGTTGGGCAAAGCACTAAAATTGACGGCTGAGTAATAGCTTTCATACGCTCTTTAAATGGTACGAAAGTATCATGATTAGCAAGCGCGTTTAAAGTTGGGAGTAAAAATGCAGCAGTTTTACCAGAACCTGTTTGGCTAGATACCAATAAGTCTTTACCTTCAAGTGCCGCTGGGATCGATTGTTCTTGAACAGGAGTCGGCGTAGTAAAGTTCAAGCCTTCTAAAGCTTGTTGTAAAGATTCATGTAAAGAAAAATCAGCAAAAGTTTTGCTCATAGAGATTTTCACCCTGAAAAATGGGTGCTCCATTAAATAAAGTCAGATGGACATCGGCAAAAAGCGGTACAGCAATTATCGCTGACAATTTAAGATTCAGCGGCGATCCGAGTAACGACGATGTGATATAACGCACGCATGATTACGGCTTAACCTGAAGGAATCGCTTTAGCGATTGGGGCGCGAGATATCGTCCTCTCTTTGGACCGCACGCGCATACACAATGATTAGAAGAGAAATGTTCAGGTAATGAACAGAAATTAAGTGCGTGCGCAGATTATAGCAGGATTATTTTAAAAGTCACCTTATTTAATCGACTTTTGCAGTTTTTTGTGTAAACAGTGATAGATTCTGCTTTTATGGCTAGTATATGGACGATAACAACAGATTTAAAACCAGCAGTTTTAGACCGTTAGGTAAAAGAAAAGCCCTCAGGATGAGAGCTTTGCTAAGTGTCTTATTTAAGTATAAATATGATCAGCTGATTATTTCGCTGCTTCGCCCCAAGCAGGCACAACCGCTTTCATAAGTGGTTTTAACATTTTCATTGAACATGCCAAAACTTGCCCATTTTCCATAGAGTCGCTGCCACCACGTGCATCGACCACAGTACCGCCCGCTTCTTTCACAATTAACTCACCCGCAGCAATATCCCACGGTTTTAAGCCAAGTTCAAAATAACCATCTAAACGACCTGCAGCCACATAAGCCAAGTCTAATGCAGCAGAACCTGCACGGCGGTATTGAGCGCCTGCTTCTGTCACATTCAATAAACTTTCAAAATGGTTTTTGGCATAAGAAACAATTTCGCCATCGCGCTTAGCACGATAAGCATGACCCACTGCCAAGAAGGTGTTGTCTAAACTGTCTTTTACATTTACACGAATACGACGTTGATTCATCATCGCACCACGGCCACGGCTCGCAGAGAACAACTCATCTTTTACAGGATCGTAAATAACACCGTGCTGTGTCACACCTTTGTGTTGCACTGCAATCGAAATACAGAAATGAGGGAAACCGTGAACAAAGTTTAGCGTGCCATCTAAAGGATCAATCACCCAACACCAGTCGGCATCGTGACCTTTGCCTTCCTGCATGCCAAATTCTTCGCCCAGGAAGCTGTGATTTTTATAACTTTTGCGTAATGTATCAATGGTCAATTGCTCGAGGTAACGATCTACGCGCGTTACAGGACCATCAATGCCTTTTTCTTCGACTTGTAGATCGAGTTTATGACGATTCTGATGCGCTTTTAAAAGCTCTTGACCAACTGTTTGAGCCGCACGCGCAGCCATCACCACCATAGGTTCCATTGAACACCCACTACAAATTTGAAGAGTTTGATAAAGAATAATGCATGAAAGCCCCAATATTTTAGCAAATATTGAGGCTTTTGGGGAAGAAGTGTTGCTAAAAATTAATTCAATATAGATTGATGCAGTTTTTGCCAAGCATTTTGCATTGATTTTTCAATGCCTTGTGCATCTAAACCTGCCTGTTGCAGCATTTGACCATGTGTCGCTTGTTGCATAAAGCTATCTTCTAAACCTAAATGAATAATCGGTTTGACAATCTGGGCCTTCGCCAAGTATTCACTCACGGCACTGCCTGCACCACCCATAATCGCATGCTCTTCTACAGTGACGAATAATGCTGTGCTGTCTGCAATCTCAGCTAACAGTTTTTCATCCAATGGCTTCACAAAACGCATATTCACCACACGTACTGCGACATCGTGCTGCTGAGCAAACGCTTCAGCCGCTTCAACTGCCGCTTGCACACGGCTACCAAAAGCCAGCACTGAAATATAGTCATCATATTGTGGATTGAACTGCGCCACAATTTCAGCTTGTCCTAATGGAATTGCAGTCATCTGCTGCTGAATTTCGACACCCAAACCATGCCCGCGTGGATAACGCACTGCTGCAGGGCCGTTATATAAATAAGCCGTGTGCAGCATTTGACGACATTCATTTTCGTCTTTTGGTGCCATAATCACGATATTCGGTACGGTACGCATATAGGCATAGTCGTAAGCACCTGCATGGGTCGGGCCATCTTCACCCACCAAACCTGCACGGTCGATACCAAAAGTAACATCCAGATTTTGCAAAGCGACATCATGAATCAGTTGGTCATAACCACGCTGCAAGAAGGTAGAGTAAATCGCCACCACAGGCTTCAAACCTTCACAGGCCATACCCGCAGCCAAAGTCACCGCATGCTGTTCGGCAATCGCGACATCAAAATAGCGTTCAGGAAATTGTTTGGCAAATTGCACCATGCCCGAACCTTCGCACATGGCTGGCGTAATTGCCAATAAACGCGAATCTTGTTCTGCCTGATCACATAACCACTGCCCAAATACATCAGAATATTTAGGTGCGCTAACTGGTGCAGCTTTGGCATGAATTTTACCAATGGCGTGATATTTAATTTGATCGGCTTCTGCAGGCGCAAAGCCTTTGCCTTTTTTGGTATAAACGTGAATTAAACGTGGGCCTTTACGTTTTTTCAGCGCATTGAATACGTGTGTGAGTTGTTCAACATCATGTCCATCGAAAGGGCCGAAATAATCAAACCCAATCGCTTTAAATAAATTGTCTGCAGCTTCAGTGGCAGCACAGTGTAAACGCGAGTTATACGTCCATTTCGGATGTGGCTGCACGTAAGCTTCGCCAGTTTCACTGACATAAACCGATTCACCACGTTCCCAAATAGCAGCAAGATGTTTAGCAAAGCCGCCTGTGCTGCATGAAATTGACATATCGTTGTCATTCAGCACCACCATCATATCGGCTTGGTGAGCCACTGCATCATTCATGGCTTCAAAAGCCATACCTGCTGTCATAGCACCATCGCCAATAATGGCAACAACCTCACATGGGTTTTGCTGATAACGTCGTGCCAACGCCATCCCCAAACCAGCAGAAATAGCTGTTGAGGAGTGACCAACGCCAAAGGTATCAAAAATAGATTCTTCACGTGCAGGAAATGCAGCCAAACCATCTTTGGCACGAATGGTGGTGAGTTGCTCACGGCGTCCTGTCAGGGCTTTATGCGGATAAGCCTGATGACCGACATCCCAAATTAAGCGGTCGTGTGGGGTATTAAAGCAATAATGCAGCGCAACGGTCAGTTCGATCACGCCTAAGTTTGCGCCAAAGTGTCCTCCACTTTGACCTGCGGCATACAAAATGAATTGACGTAACTCATCTGCCACCTGAGGAAGCTGGCTTTGCGCGAGTAAACGTAATTGCTGCGGATGGTCAATCGCATCGAGCAATGGTGTTACAGGGCGTTGAGTTGGAATTTCTGTATACAGCATATGTGGCAAAGCCTTCTAAAGCCTGGCAAATCCTAAGCTAGGTCAATGGGAATTACTCGATCATATAACCGAATGGTATCACCTTCAATCAGCCACATTTCTAGCGGTGTAGTTTTGAGCAATGATTTCAGTTGGGCACACGTTGGGTGCGTAGATTATCCTGAATAATCTAACTATTTATCAACCATTATCGTGTGCTTTATACAAAAAAGAAAATCTTCTGTATAAATTCGTGTTTGCTATTCTACTAATGTCTGAGCATTACGCTATACTTTAAACAATTTATCGACTATTTCACGAGTTAAACAGTGCCGATTAAGTTTGTCGCAACCTCACGATTACCGACCGCATTTGGTGAATTCAACATTACGGTATTTCAAGATCCTGAAACTGGCGAAGAACACGTGGCATTATCCAAAGGTTTGGACACTGCGCCAACCCAGCCCGTTCTGGTACGGATTCACTCAGAATGTTTAACTGGCGATGCTTTCGCGTCTTTAAAATGCGACTGTGGCCCACAGCTTCAAGCCACTCAACGTCTGATTAATGACGCAGGACAAGGTGTGATTTTATATTTACGCCAAGAAGGTCGCGGGATTGGCTTGACCAATAAAATTCGTGCTTATGCCCTGCAAGATCAAGGACATGACACGGTGGATGCCAATTTAATGCTGAATTTACCTGCCGATGCACGTCGCTATGATATGTGCAGCATTATGCTAGATCATTTGCAGGTTAAAGCTGTGCGCTTAATCACCAACAACCCTTTGAAAATTCAAGCATTACAGGAACAAGGGATTACGGTGGTAGACCGTGTGCCTTTAACTGTGGGTCTAAATCCATTCAATGAAGAATATTTGCAAACCAAACACGAACGCATGGCGCACATGTATGATAAAGGTGACTTCTGAGTCACCTTTTAATTTTTGAATTAAATAATTTCTACTCAACTTACTTAAATCGTCATCGAAAAAATACGATTATTCGGCATACGGCGTTTTAAACGCAAATCAAAGGCCATACAAATATTGCGCACAAAAGGTTTACCTTTTTCCAAAATCTGAATGTGCTGATCTTGAATGAGCAGTAATTCATCTTCCTGCATTTCCTGTAACTGTTGCAGCACTTGCTCAATTTCAGGAAATGCCAATTCTGGACTGGCCCACGACGTTTCAAAGCTGCACATTAAATTTAAAATATGCTGACGTATTACCAAATCTTCCCGATCCAGCACATGCCCTTTAAACACAGGAATTTCATTGCAGGCTAAACGGGCATAATAATCTTCAATGCTTTTTTCATTTTGCGCAAAGCTATACCAACTGTCGCTAATAGATGAAACACCCAAGCCAATCATAAGCTGCGTTTTAGATGCGGTATAGCCCATAAAATTACGGTGCAAGGTACCATTTTTAAACGACTGATACATACCATCACGTTCTAAGGCAAAGTGATCCATCCCAATTTCATGATAACCATAGGCCAAAAGACGCTGTTTGCCTTCTTCATAGCACTGACGTTTTAATTCATCTTTAGGTACATCTTCATCTTTAAAACCACGCTGCCCATTGCCTTTAATCCATGGCACATGCGCATAACTGTAAAATGCCAAACGGTCTGGCATTAAACGTTGGGTCTGCTCAATGGTATTCAGTACATCGTCTAGATTTTGAAAGGGCAAACCAAAAACCAAATCATGTGAAATAGAATCATAGCCAATTTCACGCGCCCACTCGGTCACACGTTGCACATGCTCAAAAGGCTGCATCCGATGAATGGCGCGCTGCACTTTTTCATTATAATCCTGCACGCCATAACTGACCCGACGAAAACCCAAGTCATATAAGGCCTGTAAATGTTCGCGGGTGGTGTTATTGGGATGACCTTCAAAACTAAATTCGTGCTGTTCTGCCACTTTGGCTTTTGCCAGAATGCCTTGAATGAGCTGCGTCAAATGTTCGACAGAAAAGAAAGTTGGTGTGCCACCGCCCAAATGAATTTCTTTAATGATGGGAGTGCTTTCGAGCAACTGACAATATAAGTCCCATTCTTTTAATAACGCCTGAATGTACGGTTGCTCGACTTCATGGCGTTTGGTGACGCGTTTATGACAGCCACAAAAAGTGCATAGGCTTTCGCAAAATGGCAAATGAATATACAGACTGATGCCTTCGCTGGCATTAGATTCATCAAACGAACGCTTCAGCGTTTGCTGCCACGCCTCGGCAGAAAAGGTAGCATCATCCCAATAAGGTACGGTTGGATAACTGGTATAACGTGGTCCAGGCACATTGTATTTTTGAATTAAAGAATTTGCCTGCTGTGTCATCCACTCTGCCCCATTCAGTTAATTGCTGCTGACTAAAATTTAGATTGTTAAAACTATTGTGCTGAGCTTGTGCATGGAAATCAACCTAGTCTTTTGCTCGGAATACATGCTGAAATACAAAGCACCTTGCGCAATTGCATGAGCGATTTGCAGCAAACTGGATAAACCCCTTAATTTTTAGACAGTTTTATGTTTTGATGTAAGCCATTTTATTTTTATGCTGAGGTGGCCATGTCGCATCCTACTCACGCGGATATTCAACGTGTACGTGAATTTCTTCTCGATTTGCAGGCGCGAATTTGTGCGGCTTTAGAACAACAAGAACAGGCAGGTGGTGGAAGCGCACAGTTTGAAATTGATGACTGGCAACGTCATGAAGGTGGCGGTGGTCGTTCCCGCGTCTTACAAAACGGTACAGTCATTGAAAAAGGCGGAGTGATGTTTTCGCACATCAATATTTCCAAACTGCCTGCTTCTGCAACTGAACGTCATCCAAATATTGCAGGCGCACCTGCGCAGGCGATGGGCGTGTCATTGGTGATTCACCCGAAAAACCCAAATGTACCCACCTCACATGCCAATGTGCGTTTATTTGTCGCTGAACCTGAAGGACAGCCGCCAATTTGGTGGTTTGGTGGTGGTTTTGACCTGACACCATTTTATCCAAATGATGAAGATGTAGTGGCATGGCACCAAACAGCACATGACTTATGTGCCCCTTTTGGCAATCAAGTCTATGCAGAACATAAACAATGGTGTGATGACTATTTTTATTTAAAGCACCGCGATGAACAGCGTGGCGTGGGTGGTTTATTTTTTGATGATCTGAATCAATGGGACTTTGACACCTGTTTCAACTATATTCAGGCGGTGGGTAATGGTTATTTGGCTGCAATTCTGCCTATTTTTGAGCGTAATCGTGACAAAGCCTATACCGAAGCACAACGTGAGTTCCAGCTTTACCGTCGTGGACGCTATGTGGAATACAATCTAGTTTACGACCGCGGCACTTTATTTGGCTTGCAGACAGGCGGACGGATTGAGTCCATTTTAGTCAGCTTACCAAACTTGGCGGGATGGTCGTACCGTCCTGAATGGGCAGAAGATTCCGCAGAGAAAAAACTCACCGACTATTACTTAAAACCACGCGATTGGTTAAATCTCAAGACGAGTTAAAGCTCGCGACTGGTGAAACCTTGCGTACATCGCAGTGTAAAAAAGATCACATTCAAGGTTCAAAAAAGCGATTCTTCCACGAATCGCTTTTTTACTTACAAACTTTATTGCTTATTTTCAAATCAATAAATATGCACAGCATGAATTAACTGTCATGATAGTGCGGATGGATTTTAATAGATGATGTGACCGCGCACCCTATTCGACCATGCACAAATAGGATTTAACTATCCATACATCAAACCATGAGTCAAAGGCGAATTCATCAAACTGTCAAAGCCTTATGTCACACTGCGCCACATCTGTCAGGAGATCCGCATGTTTAGCCCGCTGTTCAAACACAAAATCTTTTTATTTTGGGCAACCTTTGCCATGTTACTTGGCTCAATTTGCATGACCTTTATTTTTGAAAGTCATCTTTCAGATGGCTTAGCCATTAGTAGCAGCATTTTAGCGGGCATTGCCATGTTCGTGATTGCCACTATTTTGGTATTAGAAACCGTTTTAGAGATTTGTAATCCTTAAGTCCAAAGACTCCCACCGTTTTATACCGCCATAGGCTTTAGTCCGCGCTGAATTTGACGTATATTGATGCACATTTCAGCATATGGATTTTGGCAAATGCGCAAACAATTTGCCGTGATTGGCAACCCAATTGAACAATCACGTTCTCCTGAACTGCATCATGCCTTTGCAGAAAAAACAGGCATTGACCTGCAATACAGCAAACGCCTTGCCCCTCTTGATGGTTTTAGAGACAGTGTTGCAGACTTTTTTAATCAGGGCGGTGTAGGCATGAATGTAACCGTGCCTTTTAAAGAGCAAGCATTTGCCCAATGTGGCGTATTAACCGAACGTGCCAAAATTGCCAAAGCAGTCAATACCTTGTGGATGCAAGATGGTGTTTTGCATGGCGACAATACCGATGGTCAGGGTTTGGTTGATGCCATTCGTGCTTTGGGCTGGAATTTAGAGCACAGTGATATTTTGATTATTGGCGCTGGTGGTGCAACCCGCGGGGTAATTTATCCGTTGGTACAAGCAGGCGCAAAAAAAATTGTGATTGCCAACCGCACCCTTGCCCGTGCTGAACAACTGGTTGCTGACCTACAAGCTGCCGTACCGCAAGCAGAATTACAAGCCATGGCACTTACCGATTTAACAGGTCAATTTGATTTAGCCATTAATGCGACGTCTGCCAGCTTAACGGGAGATGCCCTCACCTTGCCTGAGTGTTTGCAGTTTAATTTTGCTTATGAAATGGCTTATGGCAAACCTTCGAGCTTTTTAGAACAAGCCAAAGCGCGTGGCGTACCGACATCGGAAGGTTTTGGCATGCTGGTCGGACAGGCGATTGAATCTTTTTATATTTGGAATGGCGTGAAACCTGAATTAAAAGATTTCCTCTAAATCATCACCAAATAAAAATAGCCCTTGAGCAGCAAAGGGCTATTTTTTTATTTAAACTGGGCAATCTTGTTGAACGCTGATTGCCCATTTTTCACCCACGGTTTATTTTACAAATTTCTGCATATCTTCATACACATCCATATATAACTCATAATCAATCTGTTCAGCCTGATCTTCAGTTAAAGTGCGAATTGAATTTTGGCTCAATTTGCCCTGCTGACGATCAACATACGTCTGCCCCAAAATGTGTGCCGTTTTCTTTAAATTCTCCAAGTCAGGCACATCCCAATCATAAGCTGCTTCATAGGCTTTTAAATATTGCTGAGCAAATATCTGTTGTGGTTGCTTGTATTGCTGTTTCAGCTTACGCCATTCAAGTGCGACTTTATTTTCATCGACTGCATCTTCAGTCAAATTATTGATACGACGACCAATTGCATTATTAAATTGCTCATCTTCTTCTAAATGATGCTTGGCTTGTAAAGCTTCAATCCGTTTTAGCGCGGCACCTTTCGGGTCATAGTAGCGCTCATCACTGAACCAATAGGCATACACTTCTGCCATTTCCTGCAAGGTTTGTGGACTAAGATTTTTTACCCACGTACTTTGCTCTGCTGCCATGTGCACTAAAAATAAAGTCTGATAAGTCTGACTAAAAGATTCTGTTTGTTGATAGGTTTTTTGTGCCAACTGCGCTAATTCTTCATCATAACTTAAGGCGGGTTTTGCAGTGGTCTTATCTTTATTTTCTGCAGTTTCCTGCTCCAAGGTACGCCCTAAATTTGTCACCCATTTTTCTAAAATTGAGTCTTTACTGACTTCTTGAATGGATTTGGCTTGACGCAGCGCACTACGGTCAATTTTGCTGGCTTGCCCATAATTCGCAATGCTGACATCGTTATACACATGAATTGTGCCGTAATTTTCGCGTTTAAATTGCAGTGCATAATCAATTTTTGCAGCACGCCCCTGATCATCTAAAGCCACATCAATTTGCATCGGTGTTTTTTTATCTTTAGGTGTAGCATTCATAATCTGTTGAATTTCAGCCTGATGTTTTTGCCACAAAGCTGCGAAAGCAGCGGCATCGACCAATTGTTCCGAACGGTATGGTTCAAAAACTTTAGCTAGCTTTTCTTGCGGTGAAGCAAAGTGCTCATCTAAAACCGATTGTGCCTGCTCAGCACGACTTGGGCTAAATGCTTCTAATTCATAGGCATAAGCACAGTAGGTTAAATCTCCAACTTTGGCTGTTTTTGCTGTTTCGATCAAACGCTGACAGTCTTGTTCGCTTAGCATACTTGCGGTGCTTGCTGAATCTTCTGCCTGCTCAGCAGCCGCTGCCTGAACGGCTTGTTCAGCTGCGATCATGGCATCTTCACTGGCATCTGCTGAATAATCTGCCACATTACTCACTGTCGTTTCAGTTGCATAAATTTTCTGACTGACCAAATCACGTAAAGCAAGGGTGGCTTGATACGCCACAAAAGCCTCTTGGCTCATGCCATAATCTTCAGCAGTTTCATTGTGTTTCAAGTAGTCTTCAACACTTTCTTTGGCCGATGTATCTTGCGTAATTTCAGCTTGTTCAGCAGCATCTTCGGTTGTGGTCGCCTGCCCCAATACAGTCTGTTGCAAATACGGTGCATTGACCTGATCAAACATGGCAAGCTGCAGCAACATATCTTCCAAACTACTGTTCAAACGAATTTTTTCACTAATTTTTTGCTGACGTTCTTGTGCAGTTAAAGATAACTTTTGAATATGTTTAGAATCTGCCAATACATACGGCACCGCATTCATGGCTTTTAAGTATTCGGCAAATTGTGCCACTTTAATCCGCTCAAAATCGGCTTTGTATTTAGAAAAGTCGATATAGGCAAAGTCATTTTGACTGTCTTTATTCACCAAATAAGGCAACAAAGAAAAATAGTTGGTATAGAACTTATATTCATTAAAATCGACCACCATCGGTACTTTCATTTGCACCAAAAGTGTCGGTTTTTCATAGCGTGCTGCCACATTCAAAGCAGCAATTTTTTGCCGATAATGCACCGAGCCATCGTAGCTAAACTCAGTATCATTCAATACATTCAACAGAAAATTAAAAGGACTCGATTTTTCGATTGCCCCTGCAGCATAGGAAGCAGAGTTTTGTTCCTTAGCCATTGCCGTATATAAGTTTTGTTTTTCTTGTGTACTTAAACGGACTTTTTGCTGTTTTAAATACTGATCTAATTGCTTTTTAAGTACAGGATCAAGTGTGGTAGGAGCAATATCCGTTACTTTTGGTGTTGCTTCAACTAAATTGCTCTGTACCCGTAATTTGCCCTGAAAATCATAACTAGGTGTTTCAAAGATGGCATTTAACCCCGTAATTGCCTTTTGTTCTATACTTACCGTCTGATTGGAATTGGTCTTAATGACATGCTGCGAACAACCTGTAGCAGCTAAACTAAAAAGACATAAAGATAAATATTTTAATTGTATCTTCATTGCTAAACACCTTATATTCATTATAGATTGGTCTGTTCAAACGTACAGATTATGATACATTGTAACATAACACTTCATTCGTTTTTGTAAGGTGAATAATTTTCAGTATTCGCATTTCTGACATTTTTATTCGCTATTCTTATCAATGTTTTTTGATCATGAGTGTGAATAATCAACATATCGATACAGATAATCCAAAACTATTTCTAAATTAGGATTAAGACTATGCCAGCATATAAAGCCCCATTACACGATATTCGTTTCTTAATGAACGAAGTGCTTGATTACCCGACCCATTACAAAAATCTTTCTAACGGTGAACTTGCGGACGCAGATACAGTCGATATGATTTTGGAAGGTGCAGCAGATTTCTGTGAAAATGTACTTTCTCCACTCAATCAATCAGGCGATGAAGAAGGCTGTCATTTTGAAAATGGCAATGTGACCACACCGAAAGGCTTTAAAGAAGCCTATGACCAATTTGTGCAAGGTGGCTGGCAAGGTCTGTCTTACCCTGAACAATACGGCGGTCAAAACCTGCCAATGTCGCTAAACCTCATCAAATCTGAAATGATGGGTACAGCAAACTGGTCATTCCAAATGTATCCAGGTTTAAGCGTGGGTTGTATCAACACCATTATGCAATTTGGTACAGACGCGCAAAAAGATACCTATTTACCGCACTTGGTTGCAGGTACTTGGTCAGGCACCATGTGTTTGACTGAACCACAATGTGGTACCGACTTAGGTCAGGTAAAAACCAAAGCAGAACCACAAGCCGATGGTACGTATGCGATTTCAGGTACCAAAATCTTTATTTCTGCAGGCGAACATGACCTGACTGAAAACATCATTCATATTGTGTTAGCACGCCTCCCAGATGCGCCTGCAGGCACAAAAGGTATTTCATTATTTATCGTACCGAAATTCTTGCCAACAGCAGAAGGTACGGTGGGTGAGCGTAATCCTGTCACTTGTGGCTCTATTGAACACAAAATGGGGATTCGCGCGTCTGCAACTGCAGTCCTGAACTTTGACAATGCCGTGGGTTATTTGATTGGTGAACCAAACAAAGGCTTACATGCCATGTTTACCTTTATGAATACTGCACGTATTGGTACAGCAATTCAGGGGATTTGCCATGCAGAATTGGCATTCCAAGGTGCATTGCCGTATGCCAAAGAACGTATGTCAATGCGTGCGCTGTCAGGTAAAAAAGACCCTGAAAAAGTAGCTGATGCAATCATTCACCACGCCGATGTACGTCGTATGCTCTTAACGCAAAAAGCCGTAGCAGAAGGTGGTCGTGCCATGATTTATCATGCTGCACAATTGGCAGATAAAATGAACGACGCTTTAATGCGTGGTGATACTGCAGCTTTTGAAGCGCATGATGACCATTTAGGTTTCTATACCCCAATCTTAAAAGGCTTCTTAACTGAAATGGGTTATGAAGCTGCCAACCACGGCATGCAAGTGTACGGCGGTCACGGCTATATTAAAGAATGGGGCATGGAGCAAATTGTACGTGATTCACGTATTTCTACCTTATATGAAGGTACAACTGGCGTTCAGGCGCTCGACTTGATTGGTCGTAAAGTGTTGTTAAGCTCTAAAGGTAAAGTGATTCGTGACTACACCGCTGAAATTTTGAAATTCTGTGGTCAGCATGCACGTAACAAATACATGCGTCGTTTTGCATGGGACTTAACCAAGCTATGTGCTCAATGGAACGCATTAACCGTGCGCATTATGTTGGCAGCACGTAAAGACCGTGACATCGTATCCAGTGCTTCAGTAGACTTCTTGATGTTCTCTGGTTATGTGATGATGGCTTATTTCTGGGCGCAACAAGCGGCTGTGGCTTCGACCAAATTGGCTGAAGGCAATGGTCAGGAAACACCTGAGTTCTATAAAGCCAAAATCAAAGTTGCAGATTTCTACTTTGAGCGTTTATTGCCACGTACCCAAGGTCATGCAGAAGCAATGGTCAATCCATCTAAAACCATGACTGCATTAGCACCAGAACATTTTAGTTTTGACTACTAAAATATTCTCAGCAGATGTAAATCAAAAGAGCGCGTAATGCGCTCTTTTGGTGTTTACTTCAGAAAGTCAGTACTCGAATCTACACATCAATTAAAATTACTTTTAATGTGCTGTTGGAAAACCATGAAATACCCACTGAATCAGATATAAAATCAGAAAAATTAAAATCACTAGACATAAAATTTCTAGTCGTTTCATTCAATTCGCTTCTTAGCCTTGTCTTCTAGCAACATATAAATTAAATCAAGCTCAGGACAGACATATCCCATTGCGGTTAAAGCCGCGGTAATTTGCCCACGATGATGAGTTGCATGATTGAACACATGCATTAGGGTTGCAGCATAGGGTAAGTGCATCTCCACGCCAGTTGATGTTTTATAGTGCAGCTCTTGATGAAAAACATTCTCATCCACCTGATTTAAAAAATAAATCCAGTTTTCAGCCTTCTTTTCAAGTTGCTCAACAAGCTGTGTTCTGTTGGTTTCCACAATACTATCTAATGGCAAAATTGGTGAGTGGTGCAAAGCAAAACGTGGAAACCACAAATGATGCTCACCGACCAACAAGTGATTCAGAGTGCCAAAAATACTTTTAAAATATAAGCCCTGATCCAAGAAAAAATCATCATCTGAAACCAATAGCAAAGTCTGATTTAGTTTTTGAGTTGCCCAAAGATTATAGCGGGCAAGTAACTCAAACGTTTTTAAATCCATTTAAAATTATCCTATTTGAGTTTTATTATGAAAATTGAATCAAAAGTTCAAACTATATTAAGATAAAAGATATATTTTTAATCATTTAAAGCGAATTTGTAGATTTAAAGACAGATACAATTTATTGTCCTTTAGAAATAATTGACCAAAATCATGCTTGGTTTTACTTGCCATCTCAAACTTTGTATTATTGTATAAATACTCTTCAAATTCATGGCGATGATACAGATGATAGCAAATGATCTCGCCATCTTCTTTAATTACTAAATATCCACCTGTAGAATCAATTTCGTTACCTGTCCAAACTGTACCAGGCATCATTCCAATTGCTATTTCACACAATAATTTTTTAATTTTAAACTGATAAAAAGGATGCTGATGTTCAAAAGAATATTTCATTGGATTTTCATAAGAAATTTCATTAAAAATATCTTTAACTGAATTAAGAGTTGATGTGTAATATTTAAATATAGCTTCTGCCATAATTTTTGGTAGTAAACTATCCAACAAAATTAAATTATTCTCAAATACAGCATTATTTAAATGGGAAAATTTAATATCGGCTCCCAACATTTTTAAATGTGCTATACGAGATTTAATAATTGGTTGTGGCAATGCAAGCTGATTAAAATCTTCAATCTCTTTTTCGGTTAGGCAAATATTTTTTATTTCAAAAATAAAATTTGTTGTCTTTCCTGCATTTAACAATGTGGATGGTTTACCTAATTTTGACTTTATGCTAAATCCCAATTCAGGCATTGTTCCAATTTTTGCATCATAAATTACGATTCTAATATCACTTTTCGCACTAGATTTTGCTTTAATCTTATTTGATTGGTATCTGGATATAAAGTTTTCCACATCTGGAATAGTAAATGATGCCGTTTGCTTTTTCTGTAATTCTGCCAGCAAAAACTGAGTAATATCTCTGAGTTCCTGTAATGGTATCTGAAAAACATCTTCACCCCGCAAAATCTCTACTATACCCTCTGATTTATGCGGTACATAAGTGAATAAATGATGATGTTCTTGACGTAAAATTCTAATTACAGGATAAATTAAATTATTTATTTTATTTAAGTTTTCATCACCCGCACTTAACTCCCCATCACATAGTAATTTAAAAAGGGCATAGAGTTCACTCCATTCCCCCTTATTTGCTGTAATCATACTCACCAATCTTCAATGCTTTTAATATTTCTTTTGCAGTTGCCTGTATCGCTGGAATAGCAACAGAATTTCCAAATTGTTTATAGGCTGAGGCATCTGAAACCACGATTTTGAAATGATCTGGAAACCCCTGCAACCGTGCCCATTCTCTTGGCGTCATTTTCCGAATACCTTTCCGATTTACCTCTCCTTTAATTCTAGTAGTTGGAGTAAAGTCTGTAATTCTATGATCTATAACTAAATTACGCTCTCTCCCCATTCCACCTACAACTATGGCATTGGCAATTGCGTGATCTGGAATAATAGCGTAACCAAAACCATTTCCTTTATTTTCATGTCGAGCTTTATGCTTTTCCAAGGTATCTAAATACTGTGTAGATAAGTAATATTTAGTAGGTACAACCTGAGTTTCCTTTATATCGGCAAAACAGGTTTTTTTATTTAATGGTTGTGGATAAGAGAAATTTTGAATTCCAGTATCTTTATGGAAGCCTACAATAAAAATTCGCTCTCTATTTTGGGGAACACCAAAATCTTTAGCATTTATAATTTGAGGCTCAGCAACGTAGTAACCTAAATCATCTCTTAATGTTTTTAAAATAGTTTTAAGTGTATTTCCCTTATCATGACTAATTAAGCCTTTAACATTTTCTAAAAAGAAAGCTTTAGGTTGTTTCCGTTTTATAATATCCGCAACGTCAAAAAATAGCGTACCGCGTGTATCTTCAAATCCAGATCTTTTACCTGCAATTGAAAAAGCCTGACAAGGGAAGCCTCCACATAAAATATCGAAATGATCAGGTATCGCATTTTTAGTAGACTCTAAAGTGATATCACCATAAGGCGTTTCACCAAAATTGACGGAATATGTTTTTTGGGCATATAGGTCTATTTCTGATGAAAATACGCACTCGCCACCAAGATTTTGTAACGCTAGCCGAAATCCACCAATTCCTGCGAATAGGTCAATAAATTTAAATTTACTTGGGTATTCTGGATAAAAAGGGATTGATTCAAAGAGGGAAAGGTTTTCCTCTTTGTTTACCACTAATTCACCATGAGCCTTTAAAACTTTTGGACTAGTAGAGTTCATCTCAAACCTTCAAGGCGATACAATAACAAAGCCATTACAATAACAAAATTTACCTTAAATAGCATGCAGTGCAAGACACAAGCTGTCGCTCTAGCACAATATTCGATAAGCGTTAGGACAGATGCCTGAGCTGAACTCAAATCACAAAAACGCTTCCAACACCGAATTTAAAAACACATGCCCTTGCGCAGTACATGCCAATCGCTTCGGATCATCCTGCAACAATTGCCGCTGACGCAATGTATTTAAAATATCCTGCAAATCATCCAAGTTTAAACCTGTGCGGGCAGTATACAAGTTTGCCTCAACCCCATCATTCAGGCGCAGTGCATTCATCATAAATTCAAATGGCAACTCATCGGCTGCAATTGCTTTAAACTGCAAGTTTTCCGCAGGTACTTTGGCTAAGTAATCTTTCGGCAAACGGGTTTTTTGGAAGCGATACACACCATCATGCAAAGTCACTTTGCCATGCGCCCCCGCACCTATCGCCAAATAATCGCCAAACTGCCAATAATTTAAATTATGTGCAGACGGCAACTCTTTACGCCATGCAGACACTTCATAATTCACAAAACCTTGCGCAGTTAAATAGGCTTCACCCTGCGCTTGAATTTCTTCCAAGACATCATCTACAGGTAAAATTGGCTGAGTGCGGAAAAAAACAGTATTAGGCTCAATAGTCAATTGATACCATGAAATATGCGTTGCACCATGTTCCACTGCCAGTTTTAAATCCTGCAGTGCTTGCTGCAAAGTCTGTTCAGGCAAGCCATGCATTAAATCGACATTAATTCGCTGAAAGCCCGCTTCACGCGCCAAGCCAATTGCGGCAATCGCATCATCATTAGAATGAATACGCCCTAATTTTTTTAAATGCTCAGTATTAAAACTCTGCACGCCAATCGACAAACGGTTAATGCCTGCAGCCAAATAATCTGCAAAGGGATCATGCTCCACTGTTCCCGGATTAGCTTCCAACGTAATTTCGCAGTCATCTTCAAAAGCTAGCACGGCTTTCAGCTGTGTAAATAACCATTGATACCCCTGTGCTGAAATTAGCGAAGGTGTGCCACCGCCAATAAAAACACTGTGAATTTTCCGCCCCTGCGCAAACTGAGTCTGGGTTTTAAAATCTTCCAGCAAAGCCTGTAGATATTCCTGTTCTAAATCTAAACTCAACTTACCGTCAGGCACAGCATGTGAATTAAAATCACAATACGGACACTTACGCACGCACCACGGCATGTGAATATATAAAGATAAAGGAATATCAATGGGTTGAAGTGGATTCAAAGACAGACTCAATGCAAAATCAAAACAGTGATACAGATTTTAACATGACTACAGCAGGACACTGATGTATTCCCTAGAATTTGCTTTAGACTAGAATCTGTTTAATAAGAAAAAATGTGAAAATGATGAAGATATCCAGCCAATTACTCTTAATTTTGCCACTGGCGATGGGCATCGGGATTGCAATGGCCTTTCAAACTGCAATCAACAGCCAATTGCGTGAATATTTATATTCTCCGTTACAAGCTGCCCTTTTCTCTTTTTTGGTTGGTACAATAGTTTTAGCCATACTGGTATTTTTTCAGCAAGTCGAAAAACCCAACCTCAGCACCTTGCTCAACATCCCATGGTATTTATGGATTGGCGGATGTCTAGGGGTTTATGCCATCAGCATGAGTATTTATAGTGCTCCAAAACTAAGTTTACTCACTTTATCTGGGGTGATTATTTTTGGACAAATGGTCACATCAATGCTGATTGATCATTTTGGGTTCTTGGGCACTGAAAAAGTCAGTATCAATTGGCAACGTCTTTTAGGTAGCGTGGTGATTTTTATTGGTGTGCTTCTCACTTTACAACGCTAATACCCAAACGCTAAGCACCTCATGCATTGAGATTTTTTGTGTCAAATATACATTCTGTGACCACGACCCGTTTTGAATTAAAACAGCTTTTTCAACTGATGATTCCAATTTTGGTCACACAATTTGCGCAAGCAGGTTTAGGTCTGATTGATACCATTATGGCAGGTCACATGTCTGCCACCGACTTAGCTGCTATTGCTGTTGGGGTCGGTTTGTGGATGCCCATTATGCTGCTGTTCAGTGGCATTATGATTGCTACCACACCCTTAGTCGCCGAGGCTAAAGGCGCGCGTACCCCAGAAAAAATTGCAACCATCGCCCGTCAGTCTTTATGGATTGCGTTTATTTTAGGTGTGATTGCAGGGCTGATTTTACAGCTCATGCCTGCACTATTGCCATTATTTGGTGTGCCTGAAAATTTACAGCCCAAAGCAGGCTTATTTTTACATGCCATTGGTTTTGGGATGCCTGCCGTGACCATGTATGCTGCCTTGCGCGGTTATTCGGAAGCACTGGGCTATCCACGCCCTGTGACTGTAATTAGTCTGTTGGCATTGGTTTTATTGGTTCCGCTGAACTTTATGTTTATGTATGGCTGGGGGCCTCTGCCTGAACTGGGCAGTGCGGGTTGCGGTTTTGCCACCGCCATTTTGCAATGGTTAATGTTCATAACTTTGGCATTTTATATTTTTAAAAGTCGCGCCTATCAAAGCACGCCGGTATTTAGCCAATGGGAAGCGATTGATGCGGTCTGGATTAAACGTATTTTGCTGTTAGGACTGCCCATTGGTTTAGCCATTTTCTTTGAAGTGAGTATTTTTAGTACTGCCGCCATTGTAATCAGTCCTTTGGGAGAAACCAAACTGGCAGCCCATCAAATTGCCATGTCAGTCACATCTCAGTTATTTATGATTCCCATGTCTTTGGCAATTGCCCTGACCATTCGTATTGGCACATATTATGGTGAACAAAATATTCACGCCATGCGTAAAGTACAAGGCTTGGGTTTTGCAACCGCAACTGTATTTGCCTTTTCTACAATGGCACTGATGTGGTTTTTCCGTCCTGAAATCATTTCAATTTACACCCGCGACCCGCAAGTGGCGCAAGTGACGATGTCTTTATTATTATTTGCGATTGCCTATCAACTCATGGATGCATGGCAAATTAGCGCAGCGGGTTGTTTGCGTGGCATGCAAGACACCCAAGGTCCAATGTGGATTACCATGCTCGCTTATTGGGTTGTGGCGTTCCCCATTGGCGTGTATTTAACTCGTTACAGCAGTATGGGCGCTGCAGGGGTTTGGGTCGGGCTGATTGTCGGTTTAAGCATTGCCTGTGTGTTACTTCTGACCCGTTTATATTTCAACAATCAACGACTGGAACGCCAATTTACAGCATAAACCTCAGCCTACTCACCTACATGCCAAAATACGTTTTGGCACGTGGGTCTTGTGATCAAAAAATACTTTAACAATTAAAAGTAGGCATTTTGCTCACGAACACTTATGATCAAAAGATAGTAAAGATGATCTTGAGGAACATCGCATGGCAAAAACGGCGCGTACACCTGGTCGTCGCTTTATGAAACTTGCGAGCATGACAGCAAGTATTGCAACCAAAACGGTATCGAACTCGATTAAAAACCTCACCGCAGATGAAGAACAAAAAAATGCGGCACGCAGCCAATTGTTTCAAGATATTGGTATCCAAATTGCTGATACCTTAGGCGAAATGAAAGGTGCGGTGATGAAAGTCGGGCAAATTGCCTCGCAATATAAAGATATTTTTCCGCCTGAAGTTGCCAAAGCCATCAGTAAATTACAGCGCCAAGCACCTGCCATGCCTTTTGCTGAAATTAAGGCACAAGTTGAAAAAGAACTCGGTAAACCGCTCGACAAAATTTTTAAACACTTTGATGAAACTCCGTTTGCAGCCGCATCTATTGGGCAAGTGCATAAAGCCATTTTACCCAATGGCGAGCAAGTGGTGGTCAAAGTGCAATATCCTGGGGTCGATGAAGCCTGCGAAAGTGACCTGAAACAAGTCCGTTTGGCACTGCGTTTAATGGGTGTACTTAAAATAGACCGTAAATTACAAGACCGTCTATTTCAGGAAATTCAGGAAAGTTTAGACAATGAGCTGAACTACCAGATTGAGGCACAAAACCTAGAAGTAGCGCGTACCTTTCACGCGGCTTTGGATGATAAAATTATTATCCCACAAGTGTTTAAAGACTATTCTTCGCGGCATATTCTCACCTTAAGTTTGGAACAAGGTGAAAATATAGAAACGGCAAGCACATGGTCACAGCGTACCCGCAACACTTTGGGACGACGTTTATTGCGTGCCATGGGTCAAGAAATCTTTTATTTAAAACGCTTTCATTGCGACCCGCATCCGGGCAACTTTGCGTTCCGCCAAGATGGTTCTGTGGTGATTTATGATTACGGCGGCGTCAAAACTCTATCGAATGATGTAGTGCATCATTTTCGACAACTGATTCATGCTGCGCGTGCGCAAGATATTGCCGAAATTGAACAGCATCTAGATGCACTGCAGGCAATTTCTGCATTGGGTAAATTCCCTGAAGATTTATATTTGCAATGGTTAGAAGTGCTGATGCGTCCGCTAACCACACATTATGATTTTGCTGAAAATTCTGCCCATCATGATGGCGTTGAGTTGGTCAAAAGTTCATTGAAATATTGGGATGTGTTTAAGCCTTCTCCCGATACCTTAATGGTGAATCGAACTGTTTCAGGGCATTATTGGAATTTAATTCATTTAAAAGTACATGATAATTTAATTGATATTTTTGAGGAGTTGGTTCCACCGCGAGCTTAGACTCAACTTTGGACTCAGCAAAGGATGCTGAAAATAAAGCCCAATCTGTTTTATGCTCCGTAACTAAAATTATAATCCAGACAAAAAATCCTCCCAAATGTAGGAGGATTTTTTGTTATCTAAACCGATTCATTCAAGTTGAAACGATGAAATTCAAATTATTGAATTTCAAGGTGTTTGATTAAGCATTCCAGATCATCGGCAGACAGTTGTCCAATATAAGTGAGTTGTGTTTTTTGGATAGGCAGCTGATATGTTTGTACTGTATCAATCCACGATGGCTTTTTTAAACCAGCCTGTTGCCAGTTTTTAATTTCCACATATTTGCTTTTAATAAAAGCAGACTTATTTTCGTACTGACTACTTAAACGGAATACAACATAGTCGGTGTCCGTTTGGCGAATATACAACACAGGTCTGGTCTTACCCTCGGCAATATCTGTAAAGCCAACATAAGCCCAATAGAGTTGTTGGGTCATTAGTAGCCGCCATCATCTTCTAAAAAAGCAGCAGTATCCGCAGCGCTAGACACTTTTACACTAGGAACATTATGGCTCATCGCGATTAATCTTGCTGTATTCAAATCCTCGTCACTCACTTGAGTCGTGACAGGTATTTTTCCAGTTCGTGCAATTTCAGCGTAAACCATGCTCATTACAGTGGCAGGCGTCAGACCAACTTTTGTCATAATGTATTCTGCCGATTCCATAATTGCCTGATCAACCGTGTATTGAACCCGTTTTTTTACCAATGTTGTCATCATCTACTCCATACATACCACTGAATGCCATTTTATGCCTTAAAATGGCATGGGTCAAACTTGTTCTTACGATGCCTTTTCACTTCCAATAGAAAAAATTATTTAATCTGTGCAGACACTATTCCCTCAATGACAGCCCTTATACAACAGGTTTAAAAAGGGATTGGATAATTTTTGATGTAAAACTCACTAGAAAGAATGCATGTGGGTTTTATTTGCCAAATTAATTGTTATGTTATAACATTTCACAAATTACACATTTAGTTTGGAGAAATCTCATGCGTCCGAATATCCACCCAGAATATCGTGAAGTTTTATTCCACGACACCAACGCCAATGCCTATTTTGTGATTGGCAGCACCTTGCAAAGCAGCCAAAGTAAAGAATATGAAGGCAAGGTATATCCTTATGTGACTTTGGATATTTCAAGCGCATCGCATCCGTTCTACACAGGTGAACAACGTCAAACCAGTAATGAAGGACGTGTCGCGAGCTTCAACAAACGCTTTGCACGTTTCAAACGCTAAGCTTGAGCTTTATTGCAAAATCTCACAATCACTTCATATTCAGTTAAGTTTTCTGTTTTATATTTTAAACATAGCAAGATTGCTCATCGAAACGATGGGATATCCTCTATCTTCAAAGCCCAAGCACTCTCCTCCAGCTTGGGCTTCTTTTTATTTATAATTTTTATCTAATGGATTTTTCTACTCAACGATTGATTTGGTACAGACCCTAATCTAATGTTTTAAAAACTGTTGAATCACATAAAAACCCAATCCCAGCAACATCACTCCCAAAACCACACTGGAAAGCGCATAACTAAACGCCATACCTTGCTGTCCATGTCTTAAGAGTTGCCAAGTTTCCAAACTAAAACTGGAAAAAGTGGTAAAGCCACCTAAAATACCTACCATCAGTAATAAGCGGGCTTCCTGCTGCAACACAGGATATTTCTGACTCAATCCAAAAAATACACCTGCCAAAAAGCAGCCAAACAGATTGACCGACCACGTTGCCCATGGAAAATGCTGTGCCGATTTAAATAAATACAGGCTTGCGGCATAACGTAAACTTGCCCCCAATGCACCACCAATTGCCACCAATAGCCAATTCATCTGTTCTACTGTCCTTTTTGCGGCTATGTCGTGTATTTCTCACAGCCATAATTTTTAGTCACATGTGATCTCTCTCTATATTTCAAGATATTCTTGCCCGAAGCATCCATATCTTTGCTCAGATTTTACATCTTCCTAAATCACATAAGTTAAATACACGAAAAAGTTTTCCACTCAAAACCAAATTGCGCTAGTCTGCATATTATTTCAATTTAGGCACATGTGGAGGATGTCATGGCAAAAGAATTATTGGCTCAAGTTGAGGCAGGCAGTGCAACATTTGCCGATGTGATTGCATTCATTGAAGCACACTATAACCACACCCCAACCGCATTTAAAAATGGACAACAAAACAATGCGGCCACTGAAAATCAGGGCAGCGCCAAAGTGTTTTCTTTTGCTCAGTTAAAAGGTTTAGATCAGGCACAAACCCTCAGTTTGTTTGCAGAACACTATGCCTCGGTACGTGCAAACCCGACAAGCAGTGACCACCAAAATATTCGCCAGTTTATGCAACATGGTTGGGATGGCATCCAATTTGAAGGACAAGCACTCAGCGCCAAATAATTTTTAGTATTTTAGTTTTAAATTTAGATAGGAAAGCCGTGCGATACTGATTATAAACAGCCTCACACGGCTTTTTATTTTAAGAAAATTATAGATTTTTTGCTGCTAAATCTCACAACAATTCAAGCTGTTTAGCATAATCAAACATATCAAGAAATACGCACCCGACATTGCCATTCTTGTATTGCGGTTTTTTCCCATGCACGGGCATGTTTCACGTGGAGCAATTCCTGACCAGCCTTGACTGCCTGAAAATAAAATATTTTTTGTCCACCTTGCCCTACTTGAGCAGAAGATGAAGCTTCAGCAGTATGATAAATACTTTCTACATCAAATAGCTTCAGTGACTCTACCAAACTCCATTGATAGCCTGTACTTGGGTTTTCATTCAGTTGTAATTCTAAAGTTTGTCCGACATCCATCTCTAACAATGCGGGACATTGCTGCTGCGCTGTAAATTTAAAAGTTTGCCCATCAATGCTTGAATTCATACCTGTGCATGCGCTTAAGCCCAATGCCACAACACATCCACTCAAACTCATGCGCAAATAGCAATTCATCACCCTGTCCTAACTTTTAACCTTTTCAATCCACTGAATCGAACTAACGCGAAATACTTCACAAGCACCATCCCCCGTATCGGTTGGTGTGAGAGATGATGTCCAAACCAAGTCCTGATCTTTCACCTCAACCAACTCACCTTTTAAACGCACCAAATCACCACGTTTTACTTTTTGAATGTCTTTGGCAATTTTTGGGTTGGCAGGAATGATATGCATATTAGACACCATTTGCATGGCTTGTTCTGCAGGCACAGGTAAACGGTCTATTTTCCAGTTTAAATAGCGGTCATATTGATTGACGGTAATATGACGGGCAATTTCAGGCTCAGCAAATAAACCCCAACTCACCGCATAATCAATCGGAGAAAATTTGGCTTGGGCATCATCCTGATAGGTTTTTGAACCCAAAATTCGAAAATCACCCTTAAAAGGTTGCAACACTTCAATCGACTGACCTTTCACGACAGGAGGCAAGCCTTTGGCAATATTACGCTCGACCGCAGCATAGACGGAACATGGCAAAGCCAGAGTCAGTAACAATGCCGTGAGTTTTAGCGAAATATGCGTGTTCATCTTAAAATCTGCCTATTAAATTCATCTATCTATATTTATCTTAATCACAGATCATGAATACAATAGTTGAAATTGGTAACAAAATGCAGTCATTGGCTCATTCTGACATGGCAAAAACCCTGTAATTTCAGCTAAGCTTATCGGCATAAAAATCAATAATTAGATCTGCACATGCTCTATAAATTTTATCAAAAACATATTTTCCCGCACTTGCTGAATCAGGTCATGCAAACTCCATCCTTAATGGATTTACGACGTGAGCTTTTATTTGGCGTATCGGGCGAAGTTTTGGAAATTGGCTTTGGCACAGGTTTAAATTTACCTTTTTATCAAAGTGTAGATACCGTGTATGCCTTAGAACCCAATGCAGCAGTTTTCAAATTGGCGCAGCAATGAATTGATGCAGCACCGTTCGTGGTTGAGCAGATTACCGCAAGTGCAGAACAACTGCCTTTTGTAAATGATCAATTGCAGCATGTGGTGTCCACGTGGACCTTGTGCAGTATTCCAGACCTAGAACAAAGCCTGCGAGAGATTTATCGCGTCTTGCAACCAGGCGGTACTTTGCACCTCGTAGAACACGTTTTAAATCGACAAAATTTGAATGTTCAGCGTTTACAACATCTGCTCACACCAATTCAAAAGAAAGTTGCAGATGGCTGTCACTTAAACCGTGACATTGAAATTGCCCTACTGGAAACTGGTTTTGAGTTGGGTGAAATCCAATATGTTGATGCTGCAGATATCCCCAGTCTTGCACAGCGCATGTTATTGGCGCGAGTACATAAACCTCTTTAATCACAATCCTCAAAATCAATCCGAATGGTTTCAAAACGCAGTCTGCCCTGCTGAATGGCCTGCGCAATTGCTTGCTGACCTTTGGTCAAACGTGCGCCACCACTTTTAATATCAATTAGGACGATTGCAATATCTTCGGCATGCCCATTGCCATCCCGATAATCGGTATAGCCATCAAACACGATATAATCAACAGGATCACCTAAAAATTTGGCATCGCTCGGTAAATACTGAAATTCAGGCATAATCGGTGCTAATTGCTCTGCCATTTTGCCTTTCAGTACCGCACGACTGGTATTTACACTGCGCTTTTGTGCCTGCAATAATGCCTGCTGATGTGACAGTTCAATTTCTGCAATATATTGTTCATACTCGGCTTTAATCCGTCCATTGCGGCTATTGCTTAAAATTAAGGTGGTCAGCACCACGCCTATACAGGCACCAATCAGCATCGCCATCCAGATTGACATAAAACCTTCCTAAACCTTTTTTGCAGAACTCGATACGACTTTTGTCAACTGTCATATTCCGAGCACAAAACAATGATATGCTAGGGATGAGCAGATTAAAATCGATTCGAGGGTCATGAAAACTATATTAATTGCCAACCAAAAAGGTGGCTGTGGAAAAACCATTACGGCTATTAGTTTAGCATCTGCGCTTGCACAAAAAGGCTATAAAGTTGCTTTGGCGGATGCCGACAATCAAAAATCTGCGCTGCAATGGTTAAAACAACGACCAGAAACAGCCGCTCCAATTCAAAGTTTAGATTGGCGTCATGAAAAGTCGATTGGCGATGCACCCAAAAACATTGAATATTTAATTATTGATGCACCTGGTGCGTTATCGGGTGAGCATGCCGAGCAGCTGATTAGCGAAGCACATGCCATTATCACACCTCTACAGCCTTCATTTTTTGACATTGACTCCACCCGTCGCTTCTTAAAACACTTACAAGACATTAAGCGGATTCGTAAAGGCAAAGTCCAAATTTTGCTGTTGGCCAATCGGGTCAAACCCAACTCTGCCAGCTCTAAAGATATTCAGGATTTTTTCCAGAAAATCGAGCAACAGCCTGTGGCATGGATTTCAGAACGTGCAGCCTATGGACAATTGGCAATGCAAGGTTTAAGTATTTTTGATAAAACCCAAAAAACTTATCTGCAAATGCAAGATCAATGGCAGCCTGTACTGAATGCCATTGTAGATGACCCTGCTCAATGGTTTTAAAGCCTAGAATCGCCACCGTTTAGAACTTATTCACCAGAACTTACCAAGCTCTCGTTTTCGGGAGCTTTTTTTTCAGTTAATATGGCACATGACCTTAGGAATGTTTCAGTGAATTCAGTGCAACAGTACGCGCCAACATTACAAAAAATTTTATTGTTTGGACTGTTTTTTGTCCTGATCTTTTTGGGTTTTCACATACTCAAATATTTTATTGTTCCTGTTGTTTGGGCAGCAATCATTGCCTATATGAGCTGGCCACTATATCAGTCGGTGCTACGTTTATGCGGTCATCGTCCTACGCTTAGCGCAGCCTTAATGATGCTGATGGTCACGTTGGTGGTCGGCATTCCACTCACTTTTGCCATTTTTATCCTGCAACATGAAGGTCGCAACTTATATTACGAATTACAAAAACAGGTCTTTTCCGGACACTTAAATGTCCCTGATTTCATTCGCAATTTACCTATTATTGGTAAAGAAGTCACCCGCACCCTTAAAGAAATTAATCACGATCCGAACAGCATTGTGCAATCCATTTCCTTATGGATTCAAGGGCATTTGAATTACGGTAAAGTGGTGATTAATGAAGTCAGCAAAAACCTGATCAAACTGGGTTTTGCCCTGCTGTCATTATTCTTTTTCTACCGCGATGGTCACACCATCTTGCATCAAGTCAGCAAAGCGCTAGAAATGGTGATTGGGCCACGTATTCATCACTATTTAGATACTATTTCTGAAACCACACGTGCTGTGGTTTATGGCGTTGGACTCACTGCAATTGCGCAGGCTTTACTCGCAGGCGTGAGCTATTTTGTCGCTGGGGTACCTAACCCAATGGTGCTAACCATTGTGACTTTCTTATTTGCCTTAATTCCGTTTGGCCCACCTTTAGCTTATGGTTCGGTTTCGCTGTGGTTATTTAGCCAAGGGCATACGATGGAAGCGATTGGCGTGATGGCATGGGGCGTATGTGTGGTCAGCACTGCCGATAACGTGATTCGTCCTTTGGTGATTTCAGGTGCAACTCAAATTCCATTCCTGTTAATCATGTTTGGAGTTTTAGGTGGAATTGCCAGTTTTGGTCTAATTGGTCTATTTATTGGCCCTGTGATTTTGGCCGTGTTACTGGCCATTTGGCGTGAATGGTTGCATGAAAACAACCAGCCCGAAGCTTTAATGTTGCCCAAAGCCACGCTTGCGCATGATCTCCCTGAAGACGATTCATCATCCAATTCAAAGCTTGATTAAGCTGTTTTACTGATCATATTGCTCACATGGCTGTGTTGATCTGAATAAATCAGCTCAACACAGTACATACATACTACTACGCAAACGTTGTATTGTAACGGAGCTAACTTTGCTTCAATCAAGACATCCCTAAATATTATGCACAACAAACAGGATGTCTTTTATGCGCTCAATACTCAAATTTGCCAGTCTTGCTGCTTTTAGCAGCCTAGTACTTATGGGTTGCAGCACCACCGCAACCACACAAGAAAAATCAAAATTAGTGAAAATGCATGCTGTTTCAGCACAAGGTATTGGCAAAGAATTAGGTACAGTCGAACTGCGTGACAGTGCAGCAGGCTTAGTCATTCACACCCAACTCCAACAACTCCCTGCAGGGGAACGAGGTTTTCATATCCATGAAAAAGGTTCATGTGCAGCAGCAGAAAAAGATGGAAAAATGGTTGCTGCTTTAGCAGCGGGCGGACATTTTAATCCCAAAAATATCCCGAATCATGGTACACCGCTTACAGGACATTTAGGGGACTTACCGGCTTTAAGTGTTGCAAACGACGGAACAGCCAAAGTGACCGTGATTGCACCCCGTTTAACATTGGCACAAGTTGAAGGATTGGCCTTGATGATTCATGCAGGCGGTGATAACTATGCCGACCATCCAAAACCATTGGGCGGCGGCGGTGAGCGAATTGCCTGTGGGATTATTTAAGCTAGCATGATGCATTTTCAATAAAACATTTATTACCAATTGTGGATAAGTTAAGGGTTATACACATGCCTTTCGACTTATCCGCAAAAAGTAAAATTTATCTTTTTGAGGATTATTCTCAAACGACGCTCAATGCAGGTCTTCTTGCTTTATATCGGTCGTCTTTCATAACCACACTTACTCGTTTTTGAATAACTTGCTACTAATTTGCAAAAAATTAGCTCAATTTTGCAGCCATCGTATCTAGCTCATCAATGTGCAGAGCTCCCAACAGCTCGTCTTTGCGATTGTCACTATTTGCGCTACACTGCTGTTTTATCGACATGAAAAAGATTTGGGCATGAACATTAAAACATTACGTTGGGTTGGGTTCCTAGAAGGTATTTCATTCTTATTGTTGTTATTTATTGCTATGCCCATGAAATATATGTTCGATAACCCAATTTTAGTGAAATATGTAGGTATGGGACACGGCGTATTGTTTATCGCATTTTTAGTGGTGCTTTTTGTGGTTTGTGAAAAACAAAAATGGTCTCTTAAAATGTTTATTTTGGGCTTAATTGCTTCAATTTTACCTTTTGGCCCATTTGTTTTTGATGCTAAATTGAAAAAGATGGAACAACCAGTACAAGCTTAATCTGCAAGTCCTTTTCAGCTTTCATCATATTACACATTTTCTCAACTTTAATTTATAAATCAAATGTTTGCAAGGTGATGCCACATCACCTTGTTTTATGATGCAGCTGAAAAATTTAACCCCTTAAAACTGCCCTGCAGCAACTCGCTCCTGCATCACCTGTTTAAGCATCATGCGTGGCAAACTAAACCAGAGCGTTATCAGCACCAAACAAGCCAAACTATACGCCCAAATATCAAACCGCATATATAAAACACGCACCAGTTCAATCACAATAAAAAAGCACAGCATCAATATCATTGAAACACTAGCAGCAACAGTACCTTTAGACACTTCCGATGACATTAAGGCGAAACGGTATAAGACTGAGAAGCTCATTCCCTCACCAAAACTAATCAAGCTCATACCAATCACCAAACACCAAACAAAATAGCTTTGCCAAATTGCCCCCAATACGATCAGCACACTACCCAACAACATTAAAGGTAAACCAATCAAGACTGTTTTTCCTAAAGGTAAACGGTCAATGACTTTCATCAGTACCAGATTGCCTAAAATCAAACCACCCAAAACAGGAAACTGCGCCAAACCGTATTGCAGACTACTAAAGCCTAACTCTTCCACCAACATCACAGGAGATAACGCAATCCACAACATTAAAGGCATGCTCAATAAGGGCAGCGCCAATGTCAAACCTAAGAATCTGGTATTTTGAAAAACTTGTTTAAAATCATCCCATACATCTCGAAATGGAGGTTTGGGAATACGCTGCTGATTTTCAGGCATTTTGGCTTTCAGTCCAAACCAACTCAAAAATGCCAACAGTGCTATGCCGATAAAACCCCAATGCCAAGAAACATGCTCAATCATAAATGCACCTAAGACTGGGCCGAGCAAGGGAGCAAGTAAAGAGACGTTCGCCATGAGCGCCATGACTTTAATTGCATCACGTTCTGCAAAGTTTTCCTGAATAGCCGCATAACCGACTGCACTAATGACTGACAAACCAAAACCTTGAAAAAAACGAAGAACAAGGAAGCTTTCAATGTTCTGAGTCAATAAAATCAATAAACAGGTTAGGGTAAAAAATGCCACGCCGCCCAATAATACTTTTTTGCGTCCCAAACGGTCAGAGAGTGGCCCCAATAACCACGCCACACAAGCACCCCCCAGCAAATAAAATGACATGGACGAAGCTGCCCATGCACTACTGACACCAAAATCTTGTGTGATGGCCAACATTGCGGGTTGAACCAAGTCATTGCCAATATAAACCGCGAACTCAAACAAGACCAAAGCCAAGGGAAACATGAGTGTGGCACGTTGAATGGTATTTTTTTGCTGCTGTGGCATGAGTTATAAAGGACAAAACGATGCAAGTCAGCCGCGTTTAGCCCATAAAAATAGAAAATTGAGCTGCAGTTTAACAGAGTTGAATGGCAAATTTATGGCGCATTTTTTAAGTCCGTTAAATAAATTGCGGCACTTGATGTGACATCAGACCAAGTTAGGCATCACCTCCTTCAGCGGGTTAAGGCGATACGGTATTGCCCAATTCATAATATGAAAATACCGAAAGTACAGGATAAAACTACCCACGGCAATGAGGCGATCATTACAGTGTAGAAATGCTAGCGTTTTGATGGACATGCTGCGCTCACACGTTTTTGAATCGAATGAAGTCATCCTAAATAAAAGCTGTGGATAACACGAGTATTATCCACAGACGCTTTGTTGCATTTTTAGAACATCATGCAAGATTTACCTAAGCCCTACAGCAATTTAAGGACATTTTTTGCTTTGGAAAGTCTTGGTATTTTTACCACGTGCGCATAAGTAAGCGGTTTGCACATCACCCTGCTGCCATTGTCCATTAATATTTTTAAAGTGATAAATACTACGAATTGAACGTACCGAATCATCCATTAAGCCTGTTTCGGTAATTTTTACTTCTGCCGCAGTTGGTGCTTCGACACGGTTAAAGTATTGACGAATTTCAACGGTAGCCAATTCTTTACGCAAATCTGGACGTTGTTTGAGTACCTGCGCCAAAGGTGTTTCTGCAGGCGTAACTTGTGAAATAATATTCTGTGTAGTCGCACAGCCTGACAATAACGCAACACCCAATGCGGAAACCGTGATTAAACGCAACATAACTCCTCCAAAATGTTGATTATTATTTATGCTTCTATGATGCCCTGTTAGCGCAAAAACGCTAGCATAGAAATGTAAAATTAAAACGAAAGCATAAAAAACGCATCTCAAGGATGCGTTTTTCAATTCACTACAATTAATTTGCTACATCTCATTCACGAAAATCTGACCACGCGAATAAATGAAAGGCGCAATGAATTACAAATCAAATAATTTGCCTGGATTCATAATGCCTTGAGGATCAAACACTTTTTTCAGCGCTTTCATATATTCAATTTCTTCAGCCGAACGTGAATATTCCAAATATGGTTTTTTGGTCATGCCTACACCGTGTTCTGCAGAAATAGAACCATCATATTTCTTCACAGTATCAAATACATACTTATTTACCACCTGACATTTGGCAAAGAATTCGTCTTTGCTTAAATCGGCAGGTTTAAGAATGTTCAGGTGCAAGTTACCATCACCAATATGGCCGAACCAGCAAATTTCAAAGTCAGGATAGTTTTCTGCCACAATTGCATCAATTTCCTGAATAAATGCAGGAACATGAGTAATCAATACTGAAATATCGTTTTTATATGGAATAAACGGTGCAATCGACTCAGAAATGTCTTCACGCAAACGCCATAAACTTTCAACTTGGTCTAGGCTTTGGCTCAATACGCCATCCATCACCCAGCCTTGTTCCATACAGTGTTCAAAAATTTCCATCGCCTTGTCCATAATTGGCTCAAATGGCGCTTCAAATTCAAGTAACACGTAGAATGGACATTGGGTTTCAAATGGACGTTGCACATGACCATGATCCAAGACTTTTTGCATCGCCAATTCACCAAAGAATTCAAATGCAGTCAGATCAATTTTAGCTTGGAAAGCATGTAATACAGGCATCACCGAATTAAAATCAGGTACGCCCAACACCATCACTTGCAAATCTTGCGGTTGGCGTTCTAGCTTAATTTCAGCTTCGGTCACTAAGCCAAGTGTGCCTTCACCGCCAATAAATAAATGTTGCAGCGCATAACCTGTTGCGTTTTTGATCATGCCTTTGTTCAGACGCAGGATATCTCCTTTGCCTGTTACCACAGTCAGACCCAACACCCAGTTACGGGTCATGCCGTATTTAATGACTTTAATACCGCCCGCATTGGTACCAATATTACCGCCAATTTGTGAAGAACCTGAAGATGCAAAATCGACTGGATAATACATGCCTTGTTCTTCGGCATAGTTTTGTAGTTGCTCAGTCACCACACCCGCTTGCACACGTACCATACGGTCTGCAGGGAAAAATTCCAAGATTTGGTTCATCTTGTCCATGCTGACGACAATTTCACCATTGGCTGCCACCGCACCCGCAGATAAACCTGTACGTCCGCCCGATGGAGTAATGGCCACATTAAACTGATTCGCCAGTTTTACAATGGCTTGTACTTGCTCTGTGCTTGATGGGAAAACGATGACCGATGGGTTCGGATCAAAATGCTTTGTATGGTCACGACCCCAGTTTTGGAGGCTATCGGCATCCGTTTTAATACGGTTTTCACCGACTATTGCCGTTAATTGGGTCAATAACTCAGGGGTTAAAGCGACTGGAGCATTCATCGTTTGCAGACCTAGCAAGAATTAAACAGGAAGAAAAGCGACTGTCTGCATATCTTGATCAATTTGAAGATACTGCAGACTAAATATGTGCATCAAAGCAACAGCGTGGGTTGGCTTTCATGTGTGCCGCTTATTATAAGCGATTTTTTTGAAAAACCTGTGAATATTGGCAATTCCGATAATATAACGTGGTAAGAACAGGGTAATTTTGGGCAATATTTCTGAAAGAGATTATATCTGACAAAAAATACCTGCACTCTTGGTCATAAAGGAAATGTATATTGACCCATCTCCTATGTTATCATACCGCCACTAAATTTGGCCTTTGTAGCGGAGCCGTAATGAGCCAACATCTTTCACTACCTAAAGATAAAATTCGTTTCTTGTTGTTAGAAGGCGTACACCAGAACGCAATCGACGTGTTAAATGCAGCGGGTTATACCAACATCGATTATCGTAAAACAGCGCTTGAGGGCGATGCGTTAAAAGAAGCGATTAAAGATGCGCATTTCATCGGAATTCGTTCACGTACACAGCTAACTGAAGAAGTTTTTGAAGCTGCGAACAAACTAATTGCGGTAGGTTGTTTCTGTATTGGTACAAACCAAGTGAACTTAACTGCAGCAATGGGACGTGGTATTCCAGTTTTCAATGCCCCTTATTCAAACACCCGTTCGGTTGCAGAATTGGTATTGGCTGAAGCAATTTTATTGCTACGTCGCGTACCTGAAAAATCAACCGATACACATGCAGGTGGCTGGAACAAGTCTGCTGTAGGTTCATTTGAAACACGTGGTAAAACTTTAGGTATCGTGGGTTACGGTTCAATCGGTTCTCAACTTTCAGTATTGGCTGAAAGCTTGGGTATGCAGGTCATTTATTATGATGCTGTGACCAAGTTACCGTTAGGTAATGCACGTCAAGTTGGCTCTATGGGCGAATTATTGGCAAATGCTGACGTGGTTTCTTTACACGTTCCAGATGTACCCTCTACCCGCAATTTCATGGCAAAAGAACAATTTGCACAAATGAAAGAAGGCGCAATTTTCATTAACGCGGCACGTGGTACTTGTGTGGTGATTGAAGATTTGGCAGATGCCATCAAGTCTGGTCATATTGCAGGTGCTGCAGTTGACGTGTTCCCGAAAGAACCAAAAGCCAATGGTGAAGAATTTGTTTCCCCACTACGTAACCTACCAAACGTGATTTTAACACCGCACGTGGGTGGTTCGACCATGGAAGCGCAAGCGAACATTGGTTTAGAAGTGGCAGAGAAATTTGTTGCATATTCAGATAAAGGTATGACTTTGTCTGCAGTGAACTTCCCTGAAATTGCACTGCCATTGACTGAAGGCAAGCACCGTTTATTGCATATTCACCAAAACATTCCAGGTGT
This sequence comes from Acinetobacter sp. YH12205, assembly GCF_013418125.1. Lineage (NCBI taxonomy): Bacteria > Pseudomonadati > Pseudomonadota > Gammaproteobacteria > Moraxellales > Moraxellaceae > Acinetobacter > Acinetobacter sp. YH12205. The sequence continues at coordinate 304,965 of NZ_VPCQ01000001.1, forward strand.
ATTGTCTAAAATCAACAACTTGTTTGCTGAACACGGCATCAACATCTCTGGTCAGTCACTTATGACCAAAGGTGATGTCGGTTATTTAGTGATGGATGTTGATGCGACTGCATCTAAAGAAGCACTAGATACTTTACACGAAGTTGAAGGCACAATTCGCGTACGTGTCTTGTTCTAAGACCACACGCTGATGCTACAAAAAACCACAGTCTTAGTACTGTGGTTTTTTATGTCTGATCTATGGGCATGAATTTGAGTTGCCACAGCTCTGTATTTTTAAACTTGCTATAATCTGCCTGACTTTCTCATTTTCACACTGTTGAGTATTTTTCTGCCCCATGCCAAACGCCCAACTCACTGCGGTGTTGTTCATGGTTTTATCCATGATCTCCTATCAAATCAGTGCTTCTTTTGCCAAACAATTGTTTCAGGTGCTTGACCCGCTTACTGTGACGATTTTGCGACTGTGCTTTGCCAGTGTAATTGTGGCAATCATGTTTCGCTCATGGCAAATTCTGTCACGGCTCGCACACTTAAAATGGCGTGACTTATTGTGCTATAGCGCCGCCTTGGGCTTAATGAATATTCTGTTTTATCTGTCGCTGGGCAAATTGCCACAAGGTATTGCGGTGGGTTTAGAGTTTGTCGGGCCTTTGGGGCTGGCTTTATTGTCCATTCAAAACCGTAAAGATTATGTCTGGGTATTGTTGGCAATTTTAGGCATTATTCTTATGGTGCCTTGGGGGCAAGCGCAAGGTGATCATTTTAGTCTGTTTGGTGCAGCATGTGCCTTAGGTGCAGGATTGTGCTGGGCTTTTTATATTTATTTTGGGCAAAAAGTGGTGCAACAAAATATTGGCATGCACGCGCTGACCATCGCCATCAGTATTTCGGCTTTGGCTTTGATTCCATTCGGACTGTATAATAATGCCCCCGCACTGTTTGAAACCCAGTATTGGGGCAAGGCGCTTGCCATTGCAGTGCTTGCCACGGCCATTCCTTATGCGCTGGATTTACAGGCCTTAAAACAACTCAGCAAAATGAGTTATGGCACACTTTCCAGTTTATCGCCTGCTTTGGCTGCACTGACAGGCTTGGTATTGTTGGGTGAGAAAATTACTTCACTGCAATGGCTCGCCTTATGCTGCATTATGTTAGCTTCGGTGGGCGTTACTTTTAGAGCAGTAAAAAAATCCAAACAGCCGCAGAATGTTTAAATCAGAAAAATGCTTAAACCAAACTGTCTTTAGACATCTGTTGGTATTTTTCATATTCTGCCAAATATTGCTTGGCTAGACTTTGTTTTTGCTGTTCAGACAAAATTTTGCCTGCCTGCTGAAAAAAGCCATGTTCTTCTTCTTTTAAATGATGATGCACTTTATCTGACAGTTGCTTGGCAATTGCCAGCCAACCCGTGTTGCTCATTTCCGTTTCGGTTAATTGTTCGAGTAATTCATCCATTTGATGATGCTCTGCCAAAGCATGGCGAGTGATATTTAAACCCGCATCAGTCATCATTAAGGGAATATAAAAATAGCGATCTTCTGCCACTGCATGCGCAAATAATTCATTTTTAAGTTGTTCAAATACCGCTCTACGTTCAGGGCTATCACCTGAAGTTTGCGTCAGTTGGCGGGCTAAATCTCGTTGGATGTCGTGACTTTGGCGTAAAGCTTCAAAAATATTCATGTGCAGCCCTCTATTTTTAACCCATGCGCGGCGAACAGATTGATAAGAATCTACTCGCACATCCACATCGGTTTTGGAGTCAGTTTTGATTTCGTTTTTTAATCCTCTAGCTACTATATAGAGGATCAATCCAAATTCCTGCAACTATTTGTATAGAAAGCTTTAATTCACTTACCCACTTTATTCAAGTTATGTATCTGAGCAAAATTTAGAGATTTAAAACCCTTTTCGGTACCAAGCGCTTTTTATCTGTAATTTCAGCCAAACCTAAACACTTTTCACCATCAAAGACCAACACTTGCGCTGCTGCAGGATGGTCAATATTACTTTCCATGCCACGACTAAAATATTCAGCGCGTCCTTCAGGGACTTGAATGTGTAGAAAATGCTGCACAGGCGCATACGCAGGCAGCAATAAGGCTTCACGTTCTGCTTCGCTTAAACTTTCCAAATATTCAATGCTATAGCTTGGAATCAGGTCAAAATGCCCCGTTTTAATCCGATGCAAATAAGTCAGGTGTCCATAAGTACCTAAAGCTTTGGCAATATCTTCACCCAACACACGGATATACGTGCCTTTGGAACAGGTAACATCCAGCGTGATACTGTTTTCGGTAAAGGACAGTAACTCAATCGCATAAATGGTAACTGGGCGCGCTTCACGTTCAATTTCTATGCCTTGACGAGCTAACTCATATAACGGACGACCTTCTTTTTTTAAGGCAGAATACATGGGCGGAACTTGCATAATATCGCCCTGAAACTGCGTCAAAACCTGTTCAATTTTTTCTTGGCTCAATGCTGGCACAACTTGCTGTAACAAGACTTCACCTTCTACATCACCTGTCGTGGTGCTATGCCCGAATTGAATGGTGGTCTGATAGCGTTTTACAGAATCGAGTAAATAATGTGAAAACTTGGTGGCCTCACCTAAACAAATAGGCAACAAACCTGAAGCCAATGGGTCTAATGCCCCCGTATGCCCTGCTTTTTGCGCCCGATACAACCAGCGTACTTTTTGCAAAGCCGCATTGGAACTGATGCCCAAAGGTTTATTTAATAAAAACACACCACTAATGGCACGACGCTGAATTTTAGCCGCAGATGATTTCATAGCAAAAAGTAAGTCAAAGCAAAACTGCGTCATGGTAACAATCTGCCGAGATAAATGACAACTTTTCTAGAACAGCTACCAACTTTTATGGCATATTGAAACCCGATTAAAAAAATAAAACGGATGAAACAGGTGCATCGGAATGCAGAAAAATAAAATATGGATTGTTTTAGCTGTTGTGATTCTAGCCATCGCCGCTTTGGTGTATTGGCTGATGCCGCAGTCAAGCACATCTGAATCTACTTCTCATGAACAGACTGCAGATACACAAAGTGCTGAACAGATACGCATGCAGCAGGCCATGCACAATAACGCTGCTGCGTCATTTTTAAGTCCAAGCCAGCAAGATACCGAAATCAATTGTCAGCTCCGACTAGATTCAAGCAACCGCCTGATCGTTAATGAACAAACCCGCAATTGTTTTGAATATTTTATTACCCAATATGGCGAAAAGAGCCTTGAAGCAATCAGTACAGATTTTAAAGCCTATATTACGCAAAGCCATAAAGAGCCTGCTTTATCGCAAATTTTAGATTTATGGCAGCGTTATTTAGACTACAGAAATGCGTTGGGGCAACTGCAAACACCGAACTTGAGTCAGGAAGATCCGCAATATTACCGCAGCATTTTTAGCAATATGCAAAACCTGCGTAAACAGTATTTTTCAGATTATGAAATTGAAGGTTTATTTGGTACGGAAGATATCTACCACGAATACACCTTAAAACGTATGGCGGTGATGGATGATAAAAAATTGTCCGAAGCTGAAAAAGCGCAGAAATTACAAGAATTATTTAAACAACTCCCGCAAGATTGGCAGGAGAATTTAGAACAGTTAAATACTTTACAGGATTTGCGCAGTTTAACCGCAGCAATTAAAGCACGTGGTGGTTCTGCTGCTGAAATCCGCCAAATGCGTTTAAATCTGGTTGGTCCTGAAGCAACTCAGCGTTTAGAACAATTAGATGGGCAACGCAGTCAGTGGAAATCACGAGTAGAGGATTATTTAAGTACGCGTGATCAAATCATGCAAAGTGGAATGAATGATCAAGCCAAGCAACAAGCCGTGAAACAATTACGCGGACAGCATTTTCAAAATCCACAAGAGCAATTGCGTTTAGAAACCTTTGAACAGGTACATGATCAAGGTGGAAAATTACCTTTTGCTGACTAACATATCTACATAGGAAACTGGGGCATTCAACATGCCCTATTTTTATGCCTGAAAAGCTGTTTTAGTACAAACTCACCACAACGATTTAATATACAAATGTCTATAAATATTAAATAGATATCAATATGCATGTAGATTTACAAATCTCTGGGACAATGCGCAATAACTGTCCCCAAATGATATGTTTTTCTAAATTACGCATGAAAAAATACCTGAGCGTACAAAAAATAGTCGAGAATGACTCACAATAATGTGCCGTAAGCAACGGCAATTTGCATATCTGAGCTTTCAGGAGGGAAGCGAAGCCACCACTTCACTTGTAATAAAAATAAAGAACACAGGATTGTTTTATGACCATCATCTCTAACATACGGGCAATTACATTGGCTGTCACTGGCTGCTTGCTCGGTTCAATGGGTGTCGCTCAAGCTGCTCCAAGCGTGTTGCCTATTCAGGAACAGGCCAAATCTGACTATGCCAAAACCAAATATCCATTACTTATGGTACACGGCTGGCTCGGATGGTCACGCATTGGCAATGAAACCTTTAATATGGATTATTGGTATCAAATTTTGCCAGATATGGCACGTAATGGCGCAACCGTATTTGCCGCACAACTCTCCCCTGCACATCGTACTGAATTTCGAGGTGAGCAACTGATTGCCCAAGTCGAAGAAGTCATGGCAATCACTGGCAAATCCAAAGTCAATTTAATTGGTCACTCACATGGTGGCCCAACAGTACGTTATGTGGCTGCCACCAAACCTGAATATGTGGCATCAATTACCGGTGTTGCAGGAACATTCCGTGGCTCCAAAGTTGCCGATGATATTCAAAATAATCGTTTATCACGCACCGCGTTTAATATTTTAGGCGACTACATGGTGGCTCCACTCATTACTTGGGCGCAGCAACAGCCAGATATGCCTGTCGATTTTGATGCATCGATGGCTTCTTTAACCGAAACAGCGTCTGCAGATTTTAACCGTCGTTTTCCAACCACAGCCTTGGCCGCAAATTGCAGCAGCAGCGGTGCCAAAGTAGATCGCGGAATTCATTACTATTCATGGACAGGTGTCGCTCAAGCCACCAATTTACTAGATATTGACACTGTTTTAATGCAACTCGGCCCACTGTCTTATGCCAATTTAGACAACGATGGCATGGTCGCACGTTGTAGTACCCACATTGGACACGTCATTCGTGACAACTACCGACTGAATCATACCGACCTTGCCAACATGATGTTTGGCTTAACGGGCTTGTTTGCACCTGACCCAGTTGCACTGTATCGACAACATGCCAACCGATTGAAATTACAAGGTTTGTAATAGTAAAGCTCATTTCAATCTTGGCAAAACCATCTTCCTGTGCTTGAAACTCAAGTGCAAGAAGTTCAATAACCATGAATCATTCAGAACTTGCAATCTAGCAAATTTCCTGAATAATGATATTTGACAATAGATATTGTCATGCTAGGAAAGCACAATAAAATAGAGGATGTTATATGAAATATGGATTATTCATTGCAGGCTTAATTGCGGCTAGTACCTTCAGTACCGCGCACGCATCCAATGCAGAACAGGTCAAATCTAACTTCGTGATCTCCAGTTATGCCAAAACCAAATATCCGATTGTGTTTACTCACGGTATGGCAGGCTTTATCAATATTGGTGGAGATCAGTTAGGTGTCGATTATTGGTACCAAATTTTACCCAATTTAGCACGTAACGGTGCAAACGCTTGGGCAACCCGTGTATCTCCTTTTAACTCATCCGAAGTTCGTGGGGAACAACTGGCACAACAGGTCGATGAAATTCTTGCAATTACAGGTGCAAGCAAAGTCAACTTAATTGGTCACTCACATGGTGGGCCCACTATTCGTTATGTTGCAGGCGTGATGCCGTCTAAAGTCGCATCGCTGACTGCGGTCGGTTCACCTAACAAAGGCTCGCCTGTAGCTGACTTTATTTTAAAAGTACAAGGCACACCACTTGAAAAGCCATTAATCGACATGGTCAATTTAGTTTCCAAAACCATCACTTGGGCACAAGGTTTAGATCCAAACAGCTATCCACATGATTCGTTGGCGAGTGCAAAAAGCTTAACTTTGGCTGGTTCTGCACAATTTAACAGCAAATTCCCAATGGGTATGCCAACGACAAGTTGTGGTGAGGGCGCTTATCAAGAAAAAGGCATCCAGTTCTATTCATTTACGGGCAATACGGCTGTCACTAATTTACTTGATCCAGACTCAGCCATGTTGGCGACCAGTTTGTTGATTGATAATGGTCGTGATAATGATGGTTTGGTATCACGCTGCAGCGCCAAATTTGGTAAAACCATTCGTGATAACTACTATTGGAACCACTTAGATGAAGTCAATCAACTCTTGGGCATGAAAGATATTTTTGCACCAGATCCTGTTGATGTGTATCGTCAACATGCCAATCGCTTAAAACTACAAGGTTTATAAACTCAAATAGCAGACATAAAAAAATGCGCCTAAACGGCGCATTTTTTAGCTGTAAAGCAAAGTTAAAATTAACCTTGTTTACGTGCTGGTAATTTCTCACGAATACGTGCAGCTTTACCAGACAATTCGCGTAGGTAGTAAAGTTTAGCACGACGAACGTCACCACGACGTTTCACTTCGATTTTCGCAACGATTGGAGAGTGAGTTTGGAAAACGCGCTCAACACCAACACCGCTAGAAATTTTACGTACTGTGAACGCAGAGTTCAAACCACGGTTTTTCTTCGCAATTACAACACCTTCAAATGCTTGAAGACGTTCACGATCACCTTCTTTTACTTTTACTTGAACGATAACTGTATCGCCTGGTGCAAAAGCTGGGATGTCTTGCTTAAGCTGTGCATTCTCAACAGCTTGTACTAAAGGATGCTTACCACTCATGGGGTATCTCCAATATGTGTGGGTCAGAAGAGGTCTGATTTCCACTGGGTATAGAGGCTAAAGCGCATAGACCCGATTGACTTTCCCTTTATGCCTGACCGCTTCAATGCATAAAGAGCCTATTTAAAAACTACAAACACACTGTCTGTAGCAATTTTGCTTAGACAAACCGATTACTTGGTCTGTCCTTGCGAATCTTTTAGCCATTTTTTTTGCTGCTTGCTCAACTCAACTTTTTCAATCAACTCAGGTCGACGCTCTAAAGTCCGTTGATAACGCTGCAAAAACCGCCATTTTTCAATATTGGCATGGTGTCCCGACTTTAGTACTTCGGGGACATCCAAACCTTCAAAATGGTCTGGCTTGGTATATTGTGGGCAATCTAAAAGACCATCCACAAATGAGTCTTGCACATGAGATTGCTCATCAGACATAGCACCTGGAAGTCTCCGAATAATACTGTCCAACAACACCATTGCAGGTAGCTCCCCACCCGATAAAACGTAATCTCCAATTGACCATTCCTGATCAACATAGTTTTGGATTAAACGCTCATCGACCCCTTCATAACGACCACACAATACAATTAATCCATCATATTCAACGAATTGTTGTACTGCAGTTTCGTTTAAGGTTTTACCTTGTGGCGACATATACACCACAGGTACATGAACTGCTCCTGCTTGCTGTGCAAGCTGTTTGGCATGCTGGATTGCTTGCGCCAAAGGCTCTGCCATCATCACCATACCTGGACCACCACCAAATGGACGTTCATCCACCCTTTTGTAGTTGCCCTGTGCATAATCACGTGGATTAATGCAATGAATTTGCATCAATTCACGTTTTGCTGCACGTCCGCTAATACCGTAAGCTGTAATCGCTTCAAACATTTCAGGAAAAAGCGTAATGACTGCAAAAAACACCGCAGACTCCTCTATTTTCCTGCTCTGCGAATCCTGAATGGATTAATAATCTACGCCCCAATTTACGTAGATGCGACCCGCTTCGAGATCAACGCGTTGTACCACATCTTTATGCCATGGAATCATACGCTCTTCGCTATCGACGCTATCGGCAGTTGCGCGAACTACCATCACGTCATTGGCACCTGTTTCAAACAGTTCATGGATTTGACCGAGGTTCACTTCTTGTTCGTCATCGTCCAGACCTAACACTGTTAGACCTTTTAAATCAGACCAATAATACTCGTCCACGCCTGGTTGAGGCAGTTGCGCTTTTGAAATCCAGATATTTGCGCCAACCAAGTTGTCTGCTGCGGTACGATCACTCACACCTTTTAAGCTGACCACCAAGCCTTTGCCATGTGGTTTCCAACGTTTTACATCGACCATTTGCCAACCTGCTTTGGTTTCAATGTACCAAGGCAGGTAGTCAAATATGTTGCTCATGGGTTCTGTATTGGAATAGACCCAGAGCCACCCATTTAATCCATAAGCTGAACGTAGCTGTCCAATCTGAATACGATCTTCGGGCACATTCTGTGTTGGTGTCATGGGCTACCTACTACTTAATTTGTAAAAATTATGCAGCAGCTGCAGCTTTTTTAGCTTGAGCAGCTAAAGAAGCAACACGTTCAGAAGGTTGAGCACCTTGTGCAACCCAGTGAGCAAAACGGTCAGCATCTAAACGAAGTTTTTCTGCTTTACCTTGAGCTGTTGGGTTGAAGAAACCAATACGCTCGATGAAACGACCGTCACGCGCATTGCGGCTGTCAGTTACAACGATTTGATAGAATGGACGCTTTTTAGCACCACCACGAGTAAGACGAATAACTACCATGATACAACCTTATAGTTTTTACGGATTATCCCTGTATCGACCATCGATACATTTCAAACCCCTTTCATAGAGGGCAGTATTTTACGTGAATTTTGCCCTGAATGAAAGATCAAAACGTATTTATCCGCAGGTTTGAATTTATTTGCCGTCCCAATTGGAAGTTGCAGATGGAACACAAGCTGTACCACTATTCTTATCAGAACCCTTGGTCCAACAGCGCTGCCCACGATGATTTAATACCAAATGACCATCCGTACTTTGTGATCCTGTTGGTGTTGCAGTTAAAGTCCACGTGTTTGCAGTTACTCCAGTCAGAGTAACTGTATAAAGTGCTTGTCCTTGGCGTGGAATTGTTAATGGAACTGTTTCTCCAATATTTGCCAATGTAATTGGATTTCCATCAGCTTGTATAAACGTAAAATTGGCAACTTTGTAGCGCTGTAATTTACTAGCAAGCTCCATAAGCTCTGCTTGAGCTTCAACACGTTTTGTTTTACGTACATATTCCTGATAAGAGGGATAAGCTATTGCTGCCAAAATAGCAACGATTGCCACCACAATCATAAGTTCAATCAACGTAAATCCAGAGAAGTGTTTTTTTACCATGCCTCACTCCCTGTTGTATCTGTCCCACATTCTGTAAACGTCACATTGCTGCTGGTTTTATTTTTACAACGAATTCCATTACTACTCATTAAGTAGCTAAAGTTTCGACCATCATTGTGCACAGCACGTATCACCCAACTCGTCCCGCTTGCTGCTGTTGCTGTAAGAGCTGGATTTCCGGCAGCACCATCTCGAACCTCAAAAGTGTAGTTTTGAACAGCATTGGGAGTAAGATTAAAGCCTAAATAATTAAAATTACGTGATTTCCAACGTTCAAGTTCACTTGCTAAGCGCTGCACCTCTTGCTGTGCTTGTGCAGCATTTGCTCTACGCACATATTCCTGATAACTTGGAATAGCGATTGCTGCAATAATTGCAACAATCACAACTACAACCATCAGCTCAATTAAGGTAAAACCTTTCTGAATAGATAATGCATTATTCATATATCTGCCCCTACCTAATCGAACTAATTTTTTCATACCAGCGTTGAGGAATTAGACAAACTTGAGTTGGCTCCCCATCACTACTTCCAGACTGGTTATAAACTCTGATTGAATCTGCATTCAAGCAATAATTTTTCTCACTTCCACCACCAGTACCACCACCAGTACCACCACCAGTACCGCCACCAGTGCCACCACCTGTACCACCACCAATTACTGCAATAGTATGAATACCAGGGCCCTGATTATCTTTACTAAACCAATCATTGCCAAATTTACTTGGTTCACATTGCCCGTAAGGTAGACAAAAACGAGTTACAAAACTTTCTCCTTTCACACCTGCCCCACAGTCACCCGAAATACCAGGCTTAGATCCATCAAAAGTAGAAACATGCAACACCGACTTCATCGCCACTGGCGTACCATATACTTTTTCACTTTGTACTTTAAAAGATTGGAATGGATAATACCAACCGTTGCTACTCGTATATGGTGCTTTTAAAGTCGAATTATTTTTACGATCACTTTCAGTAATTAAACCCAAGTTATTTTTGCGTATATTTTGTGTGGTATAGCTATAACCTGTCTTATATAGATCTCGATTAGCAACATCTTTATCATAAATATTAAATATTGCGTCTTCGCTATATCCTAAGCCGTTGGTATATTCAGCTAAAGGTGAGCTTCTATTACCACTGCCTATAGATATCACTGCAAAAGTTTCCCCAGTCGTTGACTTATATAAGGAAAAAGCAGGCATATCATAAAAACGTGTTTTCTTCCCATCTGTGACTGTTAAATCCAACAGACGCACAGGACTTTTTGCAAAAGCACCTAAAGTCTTCGTTTTATTGTCCAAATCAATACGGAATACCTGCCCACCCAGATCACCAAAATATAAATGATCAGTTAAACCATCACTGTCACGGTCGACCGTTCTAATTTCACTGACTACACTATATTTTAAATCATCATGATGTGTTCTTATCACACCCGAATCTGTTGAAGCACTGCTACTGGATCCTGCATTAGCACTCGCCCACCACAAGAGTTCTCCATTGTCGGCATCAAACATATAAACACCAGCACCGCGTTTATTGTTCTGCACATATTCATCATTTTCATAACCAGCATCATAGCCGCCACCAACGAACATCACTTGTGTTCGTTTTCCATTCCAATTTACCCACGCCAAACGTGGTTTAGACCAACTTTGTCCCATGTAGCTTAAAGGCCCTGAGGTTACAGCATCAGGATTAATATGAAACTTGAGTTTAGGATTATTCATATCTTGTAAATCGAGTGCATAATAGCTACGCCCACCCATGCGTAAGCCGCCATATACATTCAATTTACCTTCTTGGCTATATGCACCTTTTCCTACAACCAATTTACCTGTTGAATTGACAGCATATTCAGTATAAGCCGTCCAAGGGCCATCAACCCCATAATAGAGTTTGCTCAAACCACCATTAGATAACTCTGGTATTGAAAAAGCTTCTTTTTGACTCTCAAGCATTTCATTTGGTACAAAAGCAAATTTTTCATCACCTGTTTTGGCATCTACAACATGTAATAAACCTTGCGTTGTACCAAATAAGACAAAGTCTTTACGTTCGGTTGTATCAAGCTTGTTATCTATAAACTTAATTTCACCCTCTGTTGTTAATAAAACAGGAGATGAATGCATTACAGCACCTAATTGTCGAAGCTCTTCCACGGCACCCAAATTACTTATCGTGCTTGGATTATTGAGTTGACTTTCAGACAGCTTATATCCTAAGAGAGACATTAAATATCCTCTATATGGATCATTTTTTGTGTCATCTTGAGTTAAATAATCTAAATTGACACGTTGTAGATTCGTACCGCTTTCAAACGCAGAAGTTGCTGTATTAAAAGTACGGTTTGTGAGTAATTTACGAGAAGCTATTGCTGGTGCTGTCGGATTACTACGTAATTTAAGCTGTTCTAACACACCTCCTGAGGTCGTAACATCTGAAGTCCAATAATCACTTACATCTTTTTTAATCGCTCCACGATCATCAAAAATGCTTGCTCCACTTTTACCCACCAATTTCCCTGAGCTATGTACCAAGTATTTTTTCAAATTCCCCAACCATGATTGAGTTGGTTTTTCTGGTGTAGGTTGAAATTGTGGGAAATAAGCATTGTTTTGCAATACGGACGGATTCAGCGCATCCGCAGGAATTGTAGGTGAACCTGTGGTAACCGAAGGGATTTCTTTACTTAAGCTGCTAATAAAATCATTTACGCTATTTACGACATCTTGTGACTCATTACCTGAATACCAACCGCCTTCTCCAATAATTCCCCAACGTGCAGCATTCTTAATATCATTTGCCAAACTATTCCCTGACAAATTCGCATTATTAACGTTTTGTAAATTTTGATCTTGAGATAAACTTTTATCGTAAGAACTTACTGAGTTGAATGCCGACCCAAAACCAACAACAGCTGTTTTAATGGTCAACGAACTCGGGTTAGACGTAGCGTCTAATAAAGATTGTGAGAACTTGCCAATACAGCTCCATGCCCCATCAGTTCCATAAGTTGGGTTGTTAACTTCTGATAATAAGCTCCCATCACAATTAAAATTTGTATTATCAAGTGCACGCCCCATTAAACTACTCGCAATACTCACTGAACTTTGGTTGGGTTCACCATCAGTTAATACATATATACCTTGACCACTACACTGCCTCATCTCTTCAGTCTGTCTCAAGGAGTTAGGTTGAAGATAATTACTTCCATTGTTAGTCAAAGGATCTGATGATGAAAAACCGCTATAAGCTGAATCTGCAATTTTTTCTTTATAAAGATAATAATAACCACCAGAAGTAATATAATAATCGAAATCAGGAGTAGAAGTGTACGTACTTGAATATCCACCACACCCTCCTGTAGTTGTAGGCAATAGACACTTGTAAAATCTTGAAGGATACCCTGTTGGCAATCTACCAAGTATACCACCTTCTGTTTTACCTGTAGTTGTACCCAATAGATATGCAGCAGCTTCTGCATATGCATTTGCTGTCGGAGTTCGCCCTGTGGCCTGAAAGTCAGAAGACGCTATCGTCTCAAGAAGCAATTGTCTTTGGGTTTTCGACCCAACTAGCTCACCTAATGGTCTTGCTGGAATACGCACCCGTCCTGTATTTCCTTGAAAGGTACTTAATCCAATAACTTTTGTATCATCCAATCGCTCAATATTTTTTTCTGCATTCCCATATAACAAATCAAACATCCCATCTTTTACACGCGTAATACGATCATAATAGCGGTGTGCACTGTTTGAACTGCCATTCTGGCACCATTGCCGAATATAACTTGGTGCACCAGCAATGTATGTTTCTGTCGCAGACTTTATTGTGCCAGCACTCACCCCTTTTGGCAGGTCACATGCCCCCCCTCCACCTCCTGCTTTTCTGTCCATACTTCCTGATAAGTCCAGCAAAAACATTAATGTAATATCACCAGACCTTGCAGTCTGATAAATATCAATATCACTTGCCTGTGCAATACCACTTAAAGTTGTACCCGTCACCACGGCGCTAATACTGGTGGCAAGTAGAGTCCGAATATAAGCTTTGTGCAAAGCATTTTTCTTCATTTTATTCATTTTCTTACTCCAATATTAACTAAAGTCTTGAGCAATAACATATTCATTGACATGTGAGGCAAAAGGAATATTTAAACTGTCTAGACACTCGGTTACACTTAATCTCTCAGGTGCATTTTCATTCACTGTTGTACCATCAGGAATCGTCACTTCATTCATACGCTGTTGTAAGCATTCGTTAATACGAGTGCGATCTACATTGCTAATGCCAGGCGTAATAGACACAGCAAATACTTTTACAACTTTCACCGCCTCCAGACGCTTTAATACCTCCTCATCAGTGTTATAAAGTGCACCAAAAAAAGGATCTGTGTCAGGCATACTACTTGGAAACTTAACCGCAACCTGAGTCATTGTTACTCTACGACCACTGGTAAAAAAATTACCTGCTTTTTCAACATCACAATAACCATTGGTCCCCATCATATTGTTGGTTGGCTTCGTATCGCCTTCACGCCACTGCATTAAACTTGCCTGATTTAAGTTAAAGAAATCAGTGTTTGTTCCTCTAAAACAAAACACCATTTCCATATCCTTTCTATTCGGCGTATCTATAAATCCAAACATGCCGTTAGAAGCCAAACTGCGAAGTAAATTACGCTCTTCTTCTACATTAAAAAAAGCTGCATCAGAGTTTTGTACAAGTAATTGTTGCACCTGACTATTGGTTGCGATATTCAACCCAACCATACTTTGACGAATCGCTAAAGTTCCAATAATGGTAATTGCCACCAAAAAAATCAGAACAATAATCAGGGTAGAGCCCTGTTGTCTAAACTTCATTGCCCACGCCCTCCAAAAGTGTTGCGCAATGCAACAGTCTGAGAAACAACCTGACGAACATATCTTGCATTAGTATTTGTAGGCACTGTGACCGAAACTGTTTGGTCTAACACTCTAAATTGCTGGTCATCTCTAATTAAATTATCACGCCCAACCGTTTGCGCAGAACGCACTAATGCGCCTATCTGTAACGATAGAATACGTGGCTTAGGTGCAGCGAGTGCCATATACTCATCTACTGGAACATATTGATAACGACTATTGTTTTCTATTCCTAGCAATACACGAAAATGATCCACTCGCTTCATAATAATTTCACCATCTCCGCCAAAACCCGTTACAGCTGTTGGGTTTACTCGTGTGCCACTCGCATTCACATGTGGCTCAGCATACCAACCAGCATCACAGGCTAACGCCAAAGTTTGGTTCGGCTCATCTGCAGAAGCATTCGTGTCTGTCCGCAAAAAATAACGCTGTACAATAATTCTTTTAGGTAAAGTTATAGCAAACTGAATAGGGTTTCCCTCACAATCAAAACCACCAAACCATTCACCATCCACTTCTATATATTGAGGTCTATATTGGATCACCAATTGATCACTCATTAAGTCATCGCCAAGATCACACCCTTCAGAATCTAAAGCACACTCTACATTTGAGTCATGCAAAGCACTTCTAGAAAGTAAATTTGCATTTGCAGAGTTACCAGTAATTGTTCTAAATAAATTGCTCAGCGGAATTGCTGGAGTTGAATTGTCTTTATCAGCATTTATAGAAGAGGTTAAAACCACGCCACCATAGGAAGTACGGTCATTAATTACAGCTTGATCTACATTTAAATTTGCTAAACGAATATCTTTTGTGATTTGATTTAGACCAAAGTTGGCATTATCTTGCACATCAGCCATACCTCGCTGCAAAAAATAACCCTTCTGTCCTGTGAAAAATAATAAAATTGCAGATGCAGTAATCACTAAACCTAAAGCAAGTGCAATCATGAGCTCAATCAGAGTAAAACCCTTCTGCTTGATCATCTCAATACACCTCCATAATTAGGCAAGTAGAATTAGCATTATAGGCAGCGCCATTTGTACAATCGTCAGCACCATCCCCATTGGTTGCACTTGTATCATTCCACGCCACATAAATACACTGACGCTCATTAACATTACCCTGACAAGGCAACATGTTCACTGTCATACCTATCGTTTCTGCTTTTACAGCGACTTGCGCAACATCAAAATCAGCCATTTCTGTAGAGTTACAATTTTCTTCAATACAGTTCCTTGCAAAAGCTCTTAAAGTGGCTTGTGTTGCAATTGCTTGCCCCGCAGGACAGGTAATAGATGTATCTGCATTCCTAAACTCACAAACATACTCCCCCACTCCCCCACGATTCACCCTGATTCTTTCAGCCAAGTCTCTTGCAATATTTACAGCTTGCACTCTATAGGTGCTCTCAGACGAAGCCTCAATAGCTCGATATTGCAATGCCACAAAACCTAATAAACCTAATGCAAGAATAAGTAATGCCACCAAGATTTCAACCAAACCCACACCACGTTGCTGACTCATTGTTTTCATTAGCAAGTCCCCTCTGCAACCTGTTGAATCGTCCCCATTCTAGAAATACTCACAATTCTTGAAATAGATCCACCTGCCTCATTACAGATATTAAAAGTTGTGTCGCTATTCGCCCCCCGAACACTCCCGTTAATTGCAAATTCGATTGAAGTAGGGCTTGAAACTAATATTGCATTACCTTTCGGCATCCAATTTAATTCGTCTTCAGTATTTCCAACTGGAGTATCCAACCGAGCTGTGCTGAGCTGCACCCCTACTACTCTACGCTCAAGCACGGCTTTTGCCCTTGCTTGAGTCAATACAGCAATTAACTCTTGGCTACTACTATTTAAATTTTGTCGGAGCATCATGTCTCTGAATGCAGGAGCCGCCATCATCGCGATAATCGCTATCACCGCAATCGTCACCATCAACTCAATTAAGGTGAACCCGTTTTCTTTTCTTTGCATACTCCCCCCCAAGACACAGACTTTGCCCTATTGAAAATAGTAGCGAACAACTTTACAAAACCCTCACACTTCATGATAAAAGGCATAAAAAAGCAGATAACCGTCATGCAACAGTTATCTGCCTATTTTTCATCAATTTTTTAGAGTGTTATGTACTTCGCAGTTTAAGCCTGTATTACAGGAATACGTAACTCTTTGGGCAAACTAAAGGTAATGTTTTCTTCACGTCCAGCCAACTCTTCAGGTGCTGTTGCGCCCCAATCCTGCAAGCGTTGAATCACCTGTTTAATTAAAATTTCAGGTGCAGATGCGCCCGCAGTCACCCCAATTTTTGTATTCGGTTGAAACCATGCTTGGTTTAATTCATCGGCATTATCCACCAAGTAGGCTTGTTTCCCCATACGCTCTGCAAGTTCGCGTAAACGGTTAGAGTTGGATGAGTTAGGCGAACCAACCACCAACACCACATCACACTGATTGGCTAAGTCACGCACTGCATCCTGACGGTTTTGAGTGGCGTAGCAAATATCGTCTTTACGTGGCCCTTGAATATTTGGATATTTTTGGCGCAAGGCATCAATGACTTTGGCAGTGTCATCAATTGACAACGTGGTTTGTGTCACAAAAGCCACTTTATCTGGATGCTGAACCGCAAGTGCAGCCACATCATCTTCATCTTCCACCAAATAAATTTCACCGCCATTTTTCTTGTCGTACTGACCCATCGTCCCTTCAACTTCGGGGTGGCCTTCGTGACCAATTAAAATCGCCTCTGTGCCTTCACGCGCATATTTGGTGACTTCAATATGTACTTTGGTGACCAACGGACAAGTGGCATCAAACACTTTTAAGCCACGACGCTCCGCTTCTTGCTGCACTGCTTTAGATACGCCATGTGCACTAAAAATCACGATGTTGTCATCGGGTACTTCATCCAGCTCATCGACAAAAATCGCACCGCGCTGACGCAAGTCATCTACCACAAATTTGTTGTGAACCACTTCGTGACGCACATAAATAGGTGGGTTAAAACACTCAAGGGCACGATTTACAATCGCAATTGCTCGGTCTACACCTGCACAAAAACCACGTGGATTCGCCAATACAATTTCCATAGAACCCTCTATGTTGAAGTTAAATAGGTGGGATGTTTAAAATTTATGCCAACAAAAGCCATCTTGGCTATTTTGTTTAAGGGGCGTCTACTCTAAAATAGAGAAGATATTTTATCATATCAGGAAAAATATCATGTCGGGTCTATTGTTTGTCGTTTCTGCCGCTTCAGGAACAGGCAAAACATCCCTCGTTAAAGCCCTGCTTGAGCGTGTGAATAATTTACACGTTTCAGTTTCTCACACAACACGTGGTCAACGTCCCGGCGAACTCGATGGTGTGCATTATCACTTCACGCAAAAACAAGATTTTATCGACTTGGTAGAACAAGGCGGTTTTATTGAGTACGCAGAAGTGTTTGGTAATTATTACGGCACAGCCCAAGCCACAGTGAAAGATCAGTTAGCCAAAGGTCACGATGTGTTACTGGAAATTGACTGGCAAGGTGCGCAGCAGGTGCGCAATCTTTTTCCTGAATCGAAGCAAATTTTTATTCTCCCACCAAGCCAGTTCGATTTACGTGAGCGCTTGTCTAACCGCGGCACCGATGCCGTTGAAGTGATTGAGCATCGTTTAGGCTGTGCGGTGGAAGATATGCAGCAATATGTCAATTTTGACTATGTGATTATTAATGATGACTTTAATAAGGCACTGCATGATTTAGAAGCGGTTATTATTGCCAACCGATTGGTTTTGGCACAACAAGCCAACCGTCATCAAGAGTTGATTCAGAAATTAATTAGCCCACCAACGGTGTGATTAAAACTTGAGTCTATAGACAAAGCACCTTATACTGCACAGTCTGTTTAAATTTATTATTCGAACGAGAATTCTTATGGCACGCGTTACCGTTGAAGATTGTTTAGACCATGTAGACAACCGCTTTGAGCTTGTACTAGTGGCAAGCAAGCGCGCGCGTCAATTGGCACGTCAAGGCATTGAGCCAACTGTAGAGTGGGACAATGACAAGCCAACTGTAGTGGCATTACGTGAAATTGCAGAAGGTCACGTTTCTAAAGACATTTTGAAACAACGTGATCAAGATTATCAAACTTCGAGTCTTGACCTCGCACTTTCAGCAAATAACTTGAATTTAGATGGTTTTTCTTTCCAATAAGAACGACTTTCTGAAAAAGCCTAGTTTTTTACTAGGCTTTTTTGTTGTCTGAACTTTAATCTTGCGCTAAAAACCGTTATAACATAAGGATTAAGACCTAATTTTAAATGGTCTAATGACCTTATGTTTTGGTACAAAAAAAATTGACAAGTCATGCAATATGCTTTTCATTATAAGGTCTAACTGTAGATTCGTTATCACTTGTATTTTAAAGGGTGTTATATGCCAGGCACGATGGTTAGCCAAGCCAAACAACAGCTTCAAGCCATGATCGAACCTTACCTGAGTGTAAGTGAAGTCGAACAGGTGCTTACGGCTTGCGATTATGCCGAACATGCGCATGATGGCGTTACCCGTAAAAGTGGTGAACCGTATGTGTTACACCCGATTGCGGTGAGTTGTATTTTGGCGCACATGCGTTTGGATGCCGACACGCTCATTGCTGCCCTATTGCATGACGTCATTGAAGATACCGACTACAGCAAAGATGACATCACGGAGAAATTCGGGCGTACCGTTGCCGAACTAGTCGATGGTGTGACCAAACTTAGCCATTCCAGCGATAAGGAATACAACAAGGCCGCATCGTTCCGTAAAATTCTGCAAGCGACCTTACAGGATCCACGTGTCATTATTGTGAAACTGGCAGACCGCTATCACAACATGACCACTTTAGATGCGCTGCGACCAGACAAACGCGCACGCATTGCCCAAGAAACCTTTGATGTGTTTGTACCTATGGCACGTATCGTGGGTATGAATGAAATGGCGGATAACCTTGAACATCTGTGTTATCAAAACCTAGATTTAGATATGTATAACGATGTGCAAGCCGCCCTTTTACACACCAAGCCAAAACGCTGTGAATACCAGTCCAAATGGGAACAAAACCTTGCCGACCTACTCCAAGACAATCAAATTACCGGTCGGATTAAAAAGAAAAATAACAATATTGAATTACTGCGCCACTTTGTTAAAAACGATATTGATCTACAAGAACTGACCCACAGCCATGCGTTTGAAATTATTTTACAAAGCATTGCTGACTGTGACCGTTTGGCCGATATTTTACGTGACAGCTTTCAGGTCTTGCATTATGAAGATCATATCCGTCGCCCCCTGCCAGGGGGTAACCAATCACTCATGATGCGTCTAAAAGGTGAACAAACCACCTTATCACTCACCATTCAAACTGAATTGATGCGTAAAGCCGCACGTTTTGGCGTAGTCTTGGGTGAAAACGCACCGCAAGCCTGCCGTTCTGCCATTCAAGCCTCTATGAAAAGCTTGAATGTGTTGATTGATGGTGAATGTGCCAAAACTACATTTAGCGATTTACTGGATTATCTGCACCAAGAGAAAATTCATGTTTATACCCCGCACGGACATTTACATGAATTGCCGCAAGGTGCCACCGCTGTTGATTTTGCCTATGCAGCCAGTTTGTTCTTAGGTAACCACGCAGTCGGTACAAAAATTAATGGTGAAAGCAAACCACTTTCGACGCCACTCATCAGCGGGCAAGTGGTCGAAATCATCACCGATGTTTTAGCCACACCAAACCCAGACTGGCTGAGTTTTATTAATACCCAAAAAGCCCGTCGTGCCTTACAAAACATTCTGCGCGATCAAGATATTGAAGAACAGCGTTTGGTGGGTCAGCAAGCGCTGAACCGTGCGCTAAAATTGTTTAATCACTCGATTCAAGACCTAACCGAAGCAGATTGGTTAAATGTGTTGCAATGGCGTCATATCGACTCCAAAGACCGTTTATTTGAGCAAATTGCAGTCGGTGATTTATTACCGCAGTTGGTGGCGAACCACATTTACGCTCTCGATCAGGACAGCAGCGAACATTCTGACCGTCTGATTCAAGGCACAGAAGGCATTGACGTGAAATATGCACACTGTTGCAATCCTGTGCTGGGCGACCCGATTCAGGGCAACTTGTCACGTCGCGGTTTGATTGTGCATCGTGCGCGTTGCAATAACTTACTGCATGAGCAACATCAACATCCTGAAAACATCATGCCACTACAATGGACTTCTGAAGATGTCGATGACGTGAGTTTTACCGCTTACCTCAGCATTGATATGGATATGAATGACGAACAAATTTCCGATTTGATCTATCAATGCCGTAAGGCCAAAACGGGTGTGGAAATGGTACGCAGCCACGATGGCAAGACTCATGTGAATATTGTGGTCAATAACCGTAAGCAAATTGCCAAAATTATTCGTGATTTGCGTATGCACTACGGTTTCCCACGGATTAGCCGTTTAGCGCGTCCAATTAGCATTGCCGAAGAAGCCAAAGCCTGTTAAGGGCTTGGCAAGGCAATTTGCCTACACAGTACAGACACTACTTTTCGCATTAGTTACCAATAAGACTACTGTGATGCAGTCTGATGGTCTATGATGTTTATAAATTATTTTAGGAGAAATCAATGTCTCGCCAAGTCATCCATACTGAAAATGCACCTGCAGCAATTGGTACTTACTCACAAGCTATTTTAGTGGGCAATACCGTTTATTTATCAGGTCAAATTGGTTTAGACCCGTACAGCATGGAATTGGTAGAAGGCATTGAAGCGCAAATTCGCCGCGTATTTGATAACTTAAAGGCCGTTTGCGAAGCGGCGGGTGGCTCTTTGGCCGATATTGCCAAGCTCAATATTTTCCTGACGGATTTATCACACTTCCAATTGGTCAATCAGATTATGGGTGAATATTTTGCACAACCTTACCCTGCGCGTGCAGCCTTAGGTGTGGCCAGCTTACCTAAAGGTGCTTTAGTTGAAATGGATGGCGTTGTGATTATCAATTCATAAGTCATTATCATTCAAATACTTAAAAACAAATAAACGATGCCACCTATTAAGTGGCATTTTTTAATTCAAAAACCCAATTACAATAAATGACTTTTCAAATGATTTTTATTGACAAACGATAATAATTATCAATAATAACTCTTATCTTATTTCAATTATTGTGGTTGCATTCATGTACGTTTGCTTATGCCGTGGTATTACAGATCAAGACATTAAAGAAGCCGTTGCCAATGGTGCAGACAGCTATCGTGAAATTCGCGATATGTTTGACTTGGGCACCTGTTGTGGTCGCTGTGCGCCTGAAACTCGCACCATCATTAGCGATGAAATTGCACAAATTGCGTCTCGTCTTGCCGTTGCTGCCTAAAGCTGCCGTTTTATTGCTCTCCCGCATTTCAGTATTATAATTTTTACTCAGTGTTTCCTCTCCCGCTTTCGACTACAGCGGGTTTTTCTTGGCTTACATTTTTCCACATTGCCTAGCTAATTGTTTTTGATTGCGATTTTCATTTGCGGTCTGGGGTCTATTTATATTTCATCTATGTTTGCGACTACGCATATTTTTTTAGCTGATATAAGGCATGGGACAGGAAATTTAGTCATTCTAAATGACTGGCACATAACGCAATAGCAGCAAAAAATATGCTTGTCCTGAAAGGCTGTGGCTAAAACTTTCTCAGATTGCGTTATGAAACTTGGCAATAGTCTCGCTATTCCCTTCGTTTCATGCCTGATCTGCTCAGTTTTAGCCGACAGCGCAAACCATTTATGAAGTATAAATAGCCCCTAAATCACTCGCCATTTTGCCCAGTCTTGTTTAAGATAGAAATATAGATTGCCTTAAGCGGTTTAAGGCAGAAATTGTTGATGGAGTGCTGCAATGAAAGGCAATCGTGATGTGATTAATCAACTCAACCAAGTTTTGTATCATCACCTGACTGCGATTAACCAATATTTTTTACATTCACGTATGTTTAATGATTGGGGCATTGAACAACTCGGCTCGGCTGAATATAAAGAGTCGATTCGTCAAATGAAACATGCTGACAAAATTATTGAACGTATTTTATTTTTAGAAGGGCTGCCAAACTTACAACACTTGGGCAAATTGTATATCGGTCAGCATACAGTTGAAGTTTTGAACTGCGATGTGCGTAAAGTCCAAGAAAATATTGAAGCGATTCAAAAAGCGGTGGTTTTGGCAGAGCAGCAATTGGACTATGTAACCCGTGATTTGGTTCAGGAAATTCTAGAGAAAGAAGAAGAGTACTTAGACTGGGCAACGACACAGCTTGATTTGGTTGAAACTGTGGGTATTGAAAACTATATTCAAAGCCAACTCTAAGATTCATCTGGTTTAGATAACTCAAAAGACTGGTTTTCCAGTCTTTTGTTTTTTGGGGCACTTTACCTAAAATTCAGTATCTTGCCTATCTCTAATGAAGAAGCTCTCAATATCAATATATTTTACTTATGCGCATTTTAAATTCTTGGATTTATAAAAAAGTATTTATAACGCAAAAAAATGTTTCATGGGTTGCATCTGTTGATGCAATATCCGAATAATAAAAATTCCATAATCCTGTTTTTTATAAAAAATAGCATGTTGATGATGATCGTGACGGCGTATTCCCTCGCCAATATCTACACATGCATAACCAATCAGCGGTGAACTCACTAACAAATGAAAGGTATTTTCCAAATGTTGCGTGTATTGGTCAGCTTGAGCTACACCAAAATTAAGTAAGGTGTATTCATAAATAGCAGTGAAGTCGTCGACAGCTAAATTTGATAGCTTATACACGATGCTTCTGCTTCACTTGAGCCGCAATATCTTTTAGGCTAAGTGTACTTTCTCCACTGTTCTCACCTGCTTCAATCGCTTGCTTTAAAGCTGCAGTTTGATTTTCTTGCTGCTCCAATAATCTTAGTGCAGATCGCATCACTTCACTGGTTGAACCATAACGTCCAGATTCAATCAGTTTGCTCACAAAGTTATCGAGTTGTGGGCCAATTGTTACACTTGTAGTTCTCGCCATCAGCATGCCTTATTGTTTGAATAGATCATACAATTCTAACACAACTCCCTTTATCTGAACAAAAGTTCAGCATCTCTTTAAATTTTCGCACATGAAATCAATTTTATAATGAATACCCCCTCTCTTTTTAAAGAGAAGTTGGGAGAGATTTTCAACATTGAAAATTTTCACCATATTTGGCTCACTATTTTCAAATCCCCCTCTTTGCGCTACACAAATCAGCGCGGCTTTGCCTCATCCAATAAAGTCGCATAATCTACATTGACCTGCCACAAAGTGCTTAACAACCATAATTGCTTTTTGGCTTCTGCTTCATAGCCATTAAACGCCAAGACCCGCGCATATTTCAATAAATCGTAGCGGGTTGGATAGTTCAATACAATTTCCTGAATACCCTGTAATTGTTCAGGCGTTTGTAGGCTATACGGATTTAAACGAATCCACGCAATGCGGCGGTTAAATTCTTCTAGTACAAAAATACGCTCTTGATGGGTGATTTTTTCAGGTGTGTGTTCGTAGCGTACCGACTGATTCAATTTAGGCACCATCACCTCATAATCACGATAAATCAGCATCAACAACAATGCGCCAAGTACAAAAGTACTGCGTAAATAAATTGCAGATAAAGTGAAGCTTTTGAACACACGTTGTGATTGAACCATGCCGATAATAAAACCAACAGGCAGCAAGAAGTAGGCATAGTTTTGTGGAAATTCCAGCATGGCATGCACGCTAAATGCACCGACCATTAAAATCCCCACAACCGATTCCACCGACTGGGTATGTTTATGCAGTTGGTAGCCCCAATAACCCAAATACGCCAAAAATGGTACGCCGAGTATCACACCATTCCAAAGTAAAAAATCCAAAATAAAATTGTGTGCGCTACGAATCCACACAGGACCTTGCACAAATTCGCTAATCGTGACATACGCCACACTGGTTTGATGCCAACCATAGCCCCACCACGGTTGATGCTCAATCGCAGCGAGCATTTGTTGCCAAATTGCCAAGCGTGACATATCACCTGTGGCGCGCTGTACCACATCACGAGATTGCACCGAAAGATCTGCACTTTGCGAGAGTAATTGACTGAAAGAAGGTGCGATAAAAATCAGCCCGATAAATGCTGCAAACCACAGTAAGCTATAACCCCATTTTATCCGCACCACGCCACGGTATTGTTGATAGCTCAAATAGGTCAAAAGACACAGCGACGCCAACCATGAAGTACGCGACTGGCTCAGTACAACACCGACCAAAATCATGACAGCAGCAATCACAATCCACACGGTTTTAAGTTTTTGTTTTTCGTATAAATATAGACATGCCATAAGCGACATCACTAAAAAGGTCGCCATATTATTCGGTTGGGCGAAGTTGGCATAAGGACGTTGCCCGATTTTAATATCTACCATCATTGGCAGGTATTGATCGAGTGTGAGCCACTGGCAAATCGCCATGAGTGCAGTGATGCTACCCGCGCCCAACAACACATAACTAAAGCCTGTAAAGATGCGTTCACGCTCAATACTATTTTGAGTGAGGTTATAACCAAGAATGATAGCCAGCCAAAAACTAAAGATATACACACTGCTAAGCAAAGCTTTGTCAAAGAAGTAGACCAAGCCAAGGCCCCACTGAATGAGTGGAACACTGCACAATGCTAGTAAGGGCAGGCTGATTTTAGGTATCTGTAGTTTTTCTTTTAAAAGGCAGGCTGCAAGGGCAAACAGGGCAAAAAATGCGTAAAGTTCACCTGTGTAGGTAACCCACGGACGGTAGTGAATGGGCAATAGCCATGCAAGGGAGATGAGGATGGCAGCCAAAAGTAGCAATGCAGATTTCATAAGAAAACTAGACTAAAAAACTGGCTCTATCTTATATTTTTTTTGGCAAGATGATAGTGCTTTGTGTAGCAAGCTTGATTGGAATTCTACCCTTTTTTGAAGTGGGATAATTGCATGGGAAATACTGAAATTCCCCATTTTTAATCTAAGTAATTATTGCCACGGTCTTAAGTCTACTATTTTGATGACACTGGCAGTTTCTTTATTGATTAATACCACCATATCTACAGCATTGGCTTTTAAAGGTAGCCACGCATCTGCTTTTGGATATTTGGCTCATTGCATAAGTCACTTTATATGGACACGCTCCAAACTGTTGAATTCTATTCATTTACTCCATTTTATATTTTGTCCATATAGACATGCTTTTATAACGACAAATTTTTCACGTTTGTCCATATCCTCAAAAAATAC
Source organism: Acinetobacter sp. YH12205 (assembly GCF_013418125.1). Taxonomy (NCBI): domain Bacteria; kingdom Pseudomonadati; phylum Pseudomonadota; class Gammaproteobacteria; order Moraxellales; family Moraxellaceae; genus Acinetobacter; species Acinetobacter sp. YH12205. The sequence goes on from NZ_VPCQ01000001.1 coordinate 330,533, forward strand.
GTGAGGTTTTAAAAACATGTTTTAGTCCGCCTAATTAAAAATGAGTAGTCACCAAAATATATTTTTTGTATTCATTCCGACCTTAAAATTTTATGTTTGTTATGCGTCATGCGAAATATAAAAAATTTTATGCTCAAAAGGAGATAAATAATGACGAACAATGAGATTATAAAAATACATATAGATGCTAAAACAAAGCAATTGGCAGAACAAGCTGCCGTTGTTCTAGGCTACTCTGCACTCAGTGAGTTTTTTATTTATTTAATTCAAAATTACGCACCGCAAATTTTGCACGAACACACTCATATTCAGTTAAGTCATGCTCAGTTCAAGCAATTTATCGAAGCATGTCGCACTCAAAATACCGTTCCTGACCGATTAAAACAGGCTGCTCAACTTATAGATAAAGAAAATTTTTAAGGAGCAGAAATAAAAGTCATTACATGTGCTGAGCTGCAAGACAATTTAACGGATATACTCGATTAAGTATAGACGATCATGCACCTGTACTTATTAATAGAGAAGATAAACAAGCCGTGGTGATAATAACTCTAGATGATTGCAATGCCTTTAAAGAAACAGCGTACCTACTCAAAAGTCCTGCCAATGCAAAACGGTTACGCGACTCAATCGCGCAAATTGAAGCAACTGAAACAACGTGTCATAAACTCAGTATAGAGTGAGATTGAGATGCACTGCCGATGGCAGAAATAGTGCCCTACTATACCCAGAAAATTTCAAGCGAAAGACTTCAACATAGAGAACGACATCACAACACCTAAAAAAGAACAACTGAATATATGTGATATAAATCACACAATGACAATATTTGTCCAAAATACAAAATTAAACCTGCCAATAATTGTCACTTTTTAACAAAAATATACAGTCGAATTAAAAGTCTTAAATTTTTTATGTGTAAGGTGCTGTTTTTCTGTGTAAATTGTCTATAATAAAAGTTGGCACGTTTAGTGCTACTATTAAAATAGCTTACAAAGCTTATAACTAAATTAACAACATTTGTGGAGAATGTTATGAACGCTCAAAAAGGCTTTACGTTGATCGAGCTGATGATAGTTGTCGCTATTATTGGTATTTTGGCGGCAATTGCAATTCCTGCTTATCAGAATTACATTGCTCGCTCTCAAGTTGCTGAAGCATTTACTTTAGCTGGCGGTCTTAAAACTCAGATTACTACTAACTTACAGGCCGGCACTTGCTTTGAAAATGGCGCAGCTGCAGCCGTTGCTGGTGTAGATACTGTTACTGGTAAATATGGTTCAGCAACCATCGTAAGTGATGCTGCTGCGGGTAGTACATGTGGTATTACTTACACATTTAATGCCACAGGCGTTTCAAGCAAATTAACTAGTGATGTGATTGGTATGGCTGTGAGTGATAATGGCGTCTTATCTCAAGGTACTGTAGCAACTACTGTTGATAGCGCATTACTACCTCAATCGTTCCAATAATATTATTTAATATAGAAACGCATCAAATTTGATGCGTTTTTTGTTTTAGCTCAAAATTTTCTAATAACAACGAATTTACCTTTTCCAACAGTTTTTCATAATCTTCTTTCAGCTGCTCATAATCACTTTTCACCGCTTTGGTCTTAGTTTTAGCTTGCTCAATTTGCTGGGCAGGCGAAAGAATATTTTGCCCTGCTGCCTGTGCAGCTTGCTCAATAGCCTCAATTAATGCAGCATGACGGCTCTTCTTAATCGAGCCTCGTTTACGCCCAGCTTCCATTGCAACCGTATCGTTATTAATGGCAGAGCCTTTCGGTAGAATAATCGGTTTGTTGGCTTTTAATCGCTCTAAAGCAGCGTAATAATCATTAAGTGCACTCATATTTTACACCTCAATATTAATCGTTTTAATTTTTTGAATCATTTTGTTTAAAGCCAAAATATCACTGTCCATTTGCTCGTATAGCAGACTGTTCTGTACTTGCATATCTCGCTGCCGTTGTAGTCGCTGAACCGCTTTTTGTATTTTTTCAGCACTTGTTGCATCAAACACAGCATGGGCACAACTCAAACAGCTCGTAATAGCCGTAAAAGAAATTTTTTCGCAAGAATCAGGATTAGTACAAGCACCCAAAAGACTCGGTTTGTAAGCAATTTCCCCTTTTTTCATGCGCTTAATCGCTTCATCACGGTTTGGAAATACTGTGAGTAATTGCTCGCGGTCTTTTTGTAGCTGCAAATAGGTTCCTGCCCCACCAAGTAAACGGCTAGCACTATTAATTACACCATCTTCAAACTGAGCATAAGAATGCACCAAGCGCTGATATTCCAGTTCTTGAATAAACTCTTTTTGACTGTCACTCACTAAAATATTTGGTGCAAATACCGCATTATTACGGTAATACAACGTCATTGCTTCAGTTAAATGCTTATATTGAACAGACAAAGTACCCAACCCAAAATACCTGAACGAGCGCCAAATCAGCCCAAAATAATCGGCGCATTGCCCAATTCATTTTGCTGATCTAGCAGCTGGCGGTCATAAAACACATCCAAAATTTCACCAATTTCTTGCACACCTGTTATTACCGCTTGCCGATACTGCTGCTGTGCCAAACCTTGCACAATATGCGCACAGACTTCATCCCACACCTGTTGCGTGGTTGCGGTTTTAATGCCACGGTCTATCACAATTTCCACTTTGCGCTCACACAAATTCAGGTACAGCAATACTCCACTATTCAGTTGGGTATCCCAAACCCCCAATTCTGCGAATAATTGGCGTGCACGAATATGCGTATCTACCGCATACGCCAACCGCGAGGGTAAACAACCTTCAATCACCACCTGAATTTCACCCACATGCCCATGCTCGGCTGCAGTCACCGCTTCTGCAATGGCATGTTGATCCTGCGCATTAAAAAAACGTTTGGTGGCAGGTAAATAAAAGAAATGCTTCAGCCAACGCTTTATACTCGGACGCGCTGCAATGTCCATTTTCGGTTGAGTAATAATTTCTGTTGTATCTGTTGTGGTTACCATGATCCTGATGCTCCTCCCCCACCAAAGCCACCACCGCCGCCGCTATAGCCACCGCCGCCAAAACCACCGCCACCACGTCCGCCTCCACGCCCTGCAGAGGACAAGAAAATTTGGAAAATGGTCTGTGCAATGGCAGTGATGAGTAAAAAGAAAATTCCCGCGCCAATCATTAAACTGGTGATTAAGCCGACACCATTGACTAAACCTGCCACTGTTCCTGCTACGGCAGCAGTTGAAGCACTTAAGCGTTTTCCGACAATCAGTGAGCCAATTACCCCTGCAATTAAAATAAATAAAGCAGTGCTCAAGGTTTTTTCACGCGCCTGTTGTTCTTGCAAGGCTTGTTCCTGACGCTGTTTCAGTTCTTGCGCCGCCTGTGCAGCAACTTCGGGGTCTAGGTTTAAAATCCGTTCAATTTCTGCCACGCCTGCATCTATGCCTTGTGCATATTGCGCTTGTTTAAAATACGGCGTAATACGTTGGTTAATAATCCGACTGACCACAATATCGGGCAGCACGCCCTCTAAACCATAACCTGTTAAAATTTGAATACGGCGCTCATTGACTGCAATTGCCATCAACACACCATTGTCTTGCTTGGCAGAACCAAGCTGCCATTGTTCTGCGACCCGCATGGCAAAATCAAAAATATCTTCCTGCCCTGTGGTCGGTACAATTACCACCCCAATTTGTGCTTTGGCGTGTTGATGTAAATTTAAAATTCGCTGGCTGATTTGCTGTTTTTCTGCAGCAGTGAGCAAATTGGCTTGATCGACCACGGGCTGATTCAAGGTCGGTAAAGCACGGATAGATTCACCCTCTGCCATATCATTGGCAATTTGCGGTTGCTGAACGGGTGTTTCTATAGGTGCTTGTTGAGTGCTCGATGTAGACTGGCGTGAGTTTGCAAGATCTGGGATAGGGTTGGCATTTTGAGGATGCTGTTGCTGCACAATTTTACCCAGCACCACAGCTTCGGCAGTTTCATCGGTTGCAGTGGCAACTTCACTATATACCAAGCAGCTGAAACACATAACTGCCATGAGCAGCAGCATCTGCGCTAGATTTATACAGATCTTGCTGTGCGATTGCAGCATCCAGACATCCTCCTAGGCGTTATTCAAACGAAACTTTCGGTGCAGTTTGTGCGCTTTGCTCGGCACTGAAGTTTGGTTTGGTGTCCATGCCAATCACTTTGGCGGTCATTACTTGCGGGAACTGGCGTGCATAGCTGTTAAAGTCTTGCACTGTGCTGATGTAACGGTTACGCGCCACGGCAATACGGTTTTCTGTGCCTTCTAGTTGTACTTGTAAATCACGGAATTGCTCATTGGCTTTTAAGTCTGGATAATTTTCAGACACCGCAATTAAACGTGATAAGGCACTGGTCATTTGCGCCTGTGCTTCCTGATATTTCTGGAATAACGCAGGGTCTTCTAATACCGACTTATCCACTTTTAAGCCTGCGACATTGGCACGTGCCTGAGTGACTTCAGTCAAGACTTGTTCTTCGTGTTTGGCATAGCCTTTGACTACATTCACCAAGTTTGGCACTAAATCGGCACGGCGTTGATATTGGTTTTGGACTTCTGACCAAGAAGCAGTCACGGCTTCATCTTTCACTTGTAAGGTGTTATAGCCACATCCGCTTAATGTCAAAGTACTGGTTAAAGCCACTGCGAGCATGGTTTTTTTTGTGAAATTCATAAATTAACCTCTAAATTTTCTTTGTATTTGTTTGAAATGATTCCATTCTAACGTGAAATTCTGACCTGTTTGTGTATTTTGTTTAATCGAGCGAATCACCAAACTGTTTACATCCAACAATAACCTTGAACAGCAGATTGAATTGATATTGAAGTTTCCACTCTTAAACCTTATATGAATCAGTGATGGCAATATATTCCACAAGAAGATGAACTGGATAAAATATCCAATAAAAAAGGACTGAATTCCTTAAAACTCAGCCCTTTCAAGATCTAAGCAAAACAAACTCGTTTAGACCTCTAAATAATCTAAAATACCTTCTGCCGCCTGACGACCTTCCCAAATTGCAGTCACGACCAAATCAGAACCACGCACCATATCGCCCCCTGCAAAAATTTTCGGGTTAGACGTTTGGAACTTAAATGTTTGCTGTTCTGCTGCCACTACACGACCTGAACCGTCTACCCCAACATTGGCAGAGGCAAACCAATCTGCAGGGCTGGCACGGAAACCAAAAGCAAGCAATACCGCATCAGCAGCTAAAATTTCTTCGGAACCTGGAACAGGCTCTGGGCTGCGACGACCACGACTGTCAGGCTCACCCAATTGAGTTGTTACCACTTTTACACCTGTGACTTTGCCATTTTCTCCGACAATTTCAATCGGCTGACGATTAAATAAGAAGTTCACCCCTTCTTCACGTGCATTAGTCACTTCACGGCGTGAACCTGGCATATTGGCTTCATCACGACGATAAGCACAGGTCACTTCCTGCGCACCTTGACGAATAGAAGTACGGTTACAGTCCATGGCAGTATCCCCACCACCCAGTACAATCACTTTTTTGCCTTCAACACTGATGTATTCTGCAAGGTCTTTTTCCCAGCCTTGGCAACGGTTGACATTGGCAATCAAGAAATCCAGCGCATCATAAACGCCATCTAAATCTTCACCGGCAAAGCCACCTTTCATATAGGTGTATGTGCCCATACCCATAAATACCGCATCGTAATCTGCAAGCAATTGGTCAATGGTGATATCTGTACCAATTTCAGTATTTAAACGGAATTCAACCCCCATACCAGAAAAAATTTCTCGGCGGCGTTTCATCACGTCTTTTTCCATTTTAAACTCTGGAATACCAAAGGTAAGCAAGCCACCAATTTCAGGGCGTTTGTCAAAGACTACCGGTTTGACGCCATTACGCACCAAAATATCGGCACAGCCTAAACCTGCAGGGCCTGCACCAATAATCGCCACTTTTTTATCGGTCCATTTCACATGCGACATGTCTGGACGCCAGCCCAAGGCAAAAGCTGTATCGTTAATGTACTTTTCGGCATTGCCAATGGTGACTGCACCAAAACCATCATTTAAGGTACATGCGCCTTCACACAAACGATCTTGTGGACAAACCCGTCCACAAACTTCAGGCAAAGTATTGGTTTGATGACACAATTCAGCTGCCTGAAAAATACGGCCTTCCGAAATCAGTTTAAGCCAGTTCGGAATGTAGTTATGCACAGGGCATTTCCATTCACAGTACGGGTTACCACAGCCCAAACAACGATGGGTCTGATTGGCCGCCACTTCTGCAGTAAACGGTTTATAAATTTCCACAAACTCATTTTTGCGGACATCGAGATCTTTTTTCTCTGGATCTTGGCGTGCTACATCCAGAAATTGAAAGTCATTATGTAGGCGTTCTGCCATGTCTTTCTCCGTAGGTGGATGTGGATAACGCGACATTTACACTGGGTATAAGTCTAAAGTTATCCACATCTGCCGAATGCTGAGTCGTGGATTATTGTGGATCTGCTTGGGTGGTTTTCAACAAAGTCTGCAAGTTGGCAGCTTTTGGTTTTACCAACCAGAATTTACGGCTATAGAAATCAAACTCATGACGGATCTTATACGCCCACGCACTGCCTGTTTCGGCAATATGTTCATCTAAAATACGTCCTAAGAATGCTTTATGTTCTTCCATCGCTTCAGTCGAAATACGATTCAGCTCAATCAGTTCGTGGTTGTAACGGTCTACAAAGTCATTATCCAAATCCAGTACATAGGCAAAACCACCAGTCATACCCGCACCAAAGTTATGTCCCACTTTGCCCAATACCGTGACAATCCCGCCAGTCATATATTCACAGCAGTGGTCGCCTGCCCCTTCAATCACAGCGAAGGCACCTGAGTTACGCACCGCAAAGCGCTCACCTGCCGTACCTGCAGCAAATAATTTACCACCGGTTGCACCATAGAGGCAGGTATTACCAATAATCGCTGTATTTTGAGTTTGGAAAGGCGAACCTTTTGGTGGGAAGATGGAAATTCTTCCCCCCGCCATGCCTTTACCCACATAGTCATTGGCATCGCCTTCAAGTTTGATATGCAAACCACCTGCATTCCAAACACCTAAAGATTGTCCCGCAGTACCCGTAAGGTTCAATTTGACAGGATGATGTTCCATGCTCAAGTTACCATAACGACGCGCAATTTCACCTGAAATACGCGCACCAATTGAACGGTCACAGTTGCTCACATTAAAGTAATATTCGCCCCCTGTACCTGCTTCAATTGCAGGCAACATCTCTGCAATCATTTTTTCAGCCAAGATGCCTTTATCAAATGGCGCATTGCCTTCAACCTGACAGTATTGCGCTTTGCCTTCTGCCGCAGGGTGCGATTCCAACAAGGCGCTTAAATCCAAGTGCGCATGTTTTTCGGTTTCACCCGGTAAAATTTCTAGCAAGTCGGTACGACCAATCAAGTCTTTCAAGCTAGCAACACCCAGTGCAGCTAACCATTCACGGGTTTCTTCCGCAATGAAAGTGAAGAAGTTGATCAGCATTTGTGGTTCACCAATATAGTGTTCCTGACGCAAATGATCTTGCTGCGTTGCTACCCCTGTTGCACAGTTATTTAAGTGACAGATACGCAAGTATTTACAACCTAAGGCAATCATTGGGGTTGAACCAAAGCCGAAGCTTTCCGCACCTAAAATTGCCGCTTTCACCACATCTAAACCAGTTTTTAAGCCACCATCGGTTTGCACACGAACTTTGCCACGCAAGTCATTCACACGTAATGCCTGATGCGCCTCGCTTAAACCCAACTCCCACGGTGAACCTGCATGGTGAATAGAGGACAGTGGCGATGCTGCGGTACCGCCATCATAACCCGAGATGGTAATGAAGTCGGCATAGGCTTTAGCGACACCTGCTGCAATGGTACCCACACCCGGTTCAGACACCAGTTTGACCGATACCATGGCTTGCGGATTGACTTGCTTTAAATCGAAAATCAATTGTGACAAGTCTTCAATCGAATAAATATCGTGGTGCGGTGGTGGTGAAATCAAAGTTACACCCGGCACAGAGTAACGTAAACGGGCAATCAAGCCATTCACTTTACCACCCGGTAACTGACCACCCTCGCCTGGTTTTGCACCCTGTGCCACTTTAATCTGCAACACTTCTGCAGAGGTTAAGTAAGCAGGTGTGACCCCAAAACGTCCCGAAGCAATCTGTTTGATTTTCGAGTTACGAATCGTGCCATAACGCGCAGGGTCTTCACCGCCCTCACCTGAGTTTGAACGCCCACCAATAGTGTTCATGGCAATCGCAATCGCTTCATGCGCTTCTGGTGACAACGCACCCAAAGACATGCCCGCAGAGTCGAATCGCGGTAAAATTTGTTCAACCGATTCCACTTGATCTAAGGCAATGGAATTGTCTGTTTTTAACTTGAATAGATCACGAATGGTTGCGATTGGGCGATTATTCACGATTTCTGCATATTCTTTAAAATCTGCATAATTGCCTGAACGCACCGCTTTGTGTAAGGCATTAATCACATCTGGGTTAAAGGCATGGTATTCCTTGCCAAATACAAATTTCAGCAGACCGCCCTGATCAATTGGCTTACGCGATTTCCATGCAGTATCTGCCAATTTTTTCTGATCATTTTCAAGGTCGGCAAAGGTAGCCCCTTGAATACGACTTGGTACACCAATAAAGCAAGTATTCACCACTTCGGCTGATAAGCCGACTGCTTCAAACAACTGACCACCACGGTAAGAGGCTACAGTTGAAATCCCCATTTTGGACAAGACTTTGAGCAAGCCTTTTTCAATGCCTTTGCGGAAATTGCTTTGTGCACAGACAGGGTCGCCCAATAACTCGCCTTTGGCAATCAAGTCATTGATCACATCATAAGCCAAATATGGATACACCGCAGTTGCACCAAAACCGAGCAATACTGCAAATTGGTGCGGATCGCGGGCAAAGCCTGTTTCCACAATAATGTTGGCATCGGTACGTAAACCGACTTGTATTAAGTAGTGATGCACCGCACCAGTCGCCATGACCGCATTGGCAGGCAAGTAACCTTCACGGATTTTTTTATCGGTGAGTACCAATAAAGTTTTACCCTCACGCACCGCTTGTGCAGCAGTTTCGCAAATCCGTTGAATTGCAGCTTGCAAACCTTCGCTTTCGGCATAGTTCAGGTCGATGTCGGCAATTTCATAGCCTTTACGGCCCAAAGTGCGAATTTGGTGCATTTTGGAGTTGGTCAACACAGGGCTTGAGATAATCAAGCGGTCGGCATGTTCTGGACCTTGCTCAAATACGTTTTGTTCACGCCCTAAACAGGTTTCCAAAGACATCACGATCGATTCACGCAATGGGTCAATCGGTGGATTGGTCACCTGCGCAAACTGCTGACGGAAATAATCCGACACATGGCGTACCTGACGCGACAATACTGCCATTGGCGTATCATCACCCATGGAACCCACGGCTTCTTGACCGCTTTCTGCGATTGGACGCAATAATTGATCACGCTCTTCAAAGGTCACCATAAACATTTTTTGTGCAGCTTTTAAGGCATCACCTTTTAAACCCTGATCACACAAATATTCTTCAAGCTCTGGGCTACCTTGTAAACGGATTGAATTTTCACGCAACCATTCACGATAAGGACGCATTCTTTTCAGATGGTTATTTACATCCTGCGTATCGAGCACTTTGCCAGTAAAGGTATCCACCACCAAAATTTGACCAGGACCAACACGTCCTTTAGAAATTACATCTTCAGGCTCATAACCCCACACCCCAATTTCAGAGGCCAAAGTAATGTAGCCATTTTTAGTGATCACCCAACGTGCAGGACGTAAGCCATTACGGTCTAACATACAGATGGCATGACGACCATCCTGAATCACTAAACCTGCAGGGCCATCCCACGCTTCCATATGTTTAGAGTTAAATTCATAGAAAGCGCGTAAATCGGCATCAATGGTTTCGACGTTCTGCCATGCAGGCGGAACCAACATGCGTAAGGCACGGAATAAATCCATTCCGCCACCCACTAGAATTTCCAGCATGTTGTCTAAGCTAGATGAGTCTGAACCTGTACGGTTTACAATTGGCGTAAGCTCAGTCAAACCCGGTAATAATGGATTTTCAAATTTAGGGGTACGTGCCATTGCCCAATTACGATTGGCAGTAATGGTATTGATTTCACCATTGTGTGCTAAATAACGGAACGGCTGCGCCAACGGCCAACGTGGCAAAGTGTTGGTCGAGAAACGCTGATGGAACACCACAATATGTGATGCCAAACGCGCATCGGCAAGGTCGGTATAGAAGTCTGCAATAGCTGCAGGCATCATCAAACCTTTATAGCTGATCACGGTTGAGCATAGCGTGGTCACATAAAAATATGGATCGGCAGTCAATTGCTGCTCGGCACGACGACGCGCCAAGAATAATTTGCGGTTAAATTCAACCTCAGTCACACCCAATGGGCAATTGACAATAATTTGCTCAAAAGCAGGCAAAGACTGCATGGCAATTTCGCCCAATGCCTCATTATTGGTTGGCACCACACGCCAAGCCAATACTTTACAGCCTTCTGCTTCAATTTCTTTGGTCAGGATATTTTTGGCATATGTCGCTAAGGCAGGGTCAAGGTTCAGAAAGACCGTACCCACTGCAAAAATTTCGCTCAGGGTAATGTCACTTAAGCGTTTTGCTTCTTCGCGGAAAAATTGCTTTGGCATTGCCAACAGCAAACCACATCCATCGCCCGTTTTACCGTCTGCGGCAATACCACCACGGTGGGTCATGCAACTTAAACTATGAATGGCAGTCTTGACGAGATCATGGCTTGCATCACCCTGCATATGGGCAATTAAACCGAAACCACAGTTATCTTTAAACTCATCTGGTTGGTATAAACCTTGAGTGGGAGCTACAGTATTAGGCGATGGCATGTGCATAGCGTACCCTTCTTTTACTTGCCCAATTGGGCCAATTAAACAATCTGTTTTTGCGATTTAACTCAATTTACAACTCTAAACATCAACTTAGAGTAAATGACCTATCTCTCATTTACGCAACTTTTACACTTGAATGTAGCAGGCAAATTTGACAGTTTCGCACAATCATTGAATTTTTTGCGCCAAAATAGGGACAACAACTCAATTCACGCACCAATAAAAGCAAAAACAATGCCAACTTTATTTTTTTATTCAACCATAACCAAATTTCAGCATTCACCGCATAAATGTAAAATAAAATCACATTTTTAAGTCAAATTCGCACTGTTTTTGTGCACTTCATTATTTTTATACACCATGCTGCGCCATTTTAGAACGCATTTATGTATGAGAAGAATAGTATTTTTAGATCAAATTGGTGCAACTGAGCCAGAATAGCTCAATGCGAATCATAGACAAAAAGAATAGAACAAATAAAGGCAAGCGATGGTTTGAATGACTAAAATGAAGCTAAAAGAATATTGGAAGTGTTTATGATTAGTTAAAAGGATCGCGCACTTCAGGTTCAGGTGCATCTGGCTGAGCAGGTGCTGTACCACTTTGTGATTTTTGTACATCAACGACATTACCCTCCTGATCACGACGGGTAATTGTAGTGCTGGTGGTACTATTTTGCGGTGCAACTGCCTGCGTAGTCGGTGCAGTCGTTGTGGTTGCAGGTGGACGTGCCAAAGCACTTTCATCTATTTTAGGCACAGCTGCTGGACGTAAATTTACCGCATATAGCTTAGTGCTCAGCCCCATTTCATCCGCCCCTAAATCATTGACATAAGGACGATAGTCAGCAAATTGCACCACAACAGGCTGAATCGTTTCAGGAAATTTGAATGGCAATGCGGTCAAAGTCTGTGCAGCGTCGCGTTTATTGCCAAAACTGCCATATAACATCACATATTGTTCAGCCTGCCCCTCACCGCTTAAACGGATATAAAACAGCTTGCTCCGATCTGTTTGCTTTTTAATAAAACTTTTAATGATGTTTTCATCATTGACCCGAAACAGTTCAATCGTGCTATTATTTTTTTGTTCCTGAATAAATTTAGTACCGCGAAACTCAGCCTCATGCAAACCAGAAGCCGTTAAACGCGTGGTGAGTTCCAAAGGTCTGACTTCTTCTTGCAAGCCACCCAAATAGGTGGTTGCAGCAACCTTCTCGGGTTGAATTTGTAATTCAATTTCAGACTCTGGTTGTTTTTCAATTTCAACCAGTTCTTCACGGTCTGTCACCGCCCAAAAAATCAGTGCCGCCAATAAACACAGCACCGCGCCCAGCAACCAAATTGACTGTTGAATTTTTTGCCAGTGTGTACGCAGTGCTGTCATATGCTGCCTTTTATGCTTGATTGGCTAAAATCGCCTGTTTCATCAATTCTAAGTCAAACTCTTTGGTGATGATGGCTTGACCCAATTGCTTCATGAGCACCAAACGTAATTGACCATTCAGCACTTTTTTATCGTGTGCCATATAAGCCAAAAACTGATCCAGTGGAATTTGCGGACATACTATCGGTAAATTGGCACGAGAAATGATATTTTTTGTACGCTCTACATCTGCGACAGAAATCCAGCCCATACGCTGTGATAAATCGGCTGCCATCACCATCCCTGTCGCAACAGCTTCACCATGTAACCATTTACCATAGCCCAAATAAGATTCAATCGCGTGTCCGAAGGTGTGCCCAAGATTCAATAAAGCGCGTTCACCTTGCTCTTTTTCATCATTAGCAACAATACGTGCTTTATGTGCACATGAACGATATACCGCTTCTGCCAGTACAGCAGGATCACGCGCCACTAATGCTTCCATGTGCGTTTCAAGCCATTCTAGAAACTCGACATCACCCAAAAGCGCATATTTAATGACTTCGGCTAAGCCTGCAGACAACTCGCGCTCAGGTAAAGTATTCAGTTGCGACATATCTGCCAACACCACTTGGGGTTGCTGAAACGCGCCAATCATGTTTTTACCCAGCGGATGATTAATCCCTGTTTTGCCACCGACACTTGAATCGACCTGCGACAATAAAGTGGTCGGTACTTGAATGAAGTACACTCCACGCTGAAAACTTGCCGAAGCAAAACCTGCCATATCGCCAATCACGCCACCGCCCAAAGCCAGCACCGTACAATCACGGTTAAAACCAGCTTCCAGCAAGGCATCAAAAATAAGAGTGAGATGCTGAATATCTTTGTATTTTTCTCCATCAGGCAAAATACAGGTTGCCACTTTCTTGCCCAGTGCTTCAACAGCCGTCACATAGTGATTTAAATACAAAGGTGCAACCGTGGTATTGGTCACAATCATGACTTGCTGACCTTTAATATAAGGTGCAAGTAATTCTTGGGGCTGAAGATCACTGCCAATAAAAATTGGGTAACGGCGATCGCCAAGTTCAACGTGTAAAGTCTGCATGAAAAAGTCGCTTTCTACCTAAGATATTTGCTATGAAACAATCGTATTTAAGATTTTTTGCGCCAAATCACGCGCAGCACCCTGATTGGTTTCAATAATATAATGCGCCACCTCACGATACAACGGATCACGCACTGCAAGCAAATCACGTAATCTTTGTTCGGGGTTTTCGACTTGAAGTAAAGGACGGTTTTTGTCGCGATAGGTTCGCTGAAGTTGAATTTCGACAGGGGTATATAGATAAACAACAATACCACGTTGTTTTAAGAAGTCTCGATTCGGGGCTTGAGTCACCGCGCCGCCACCTGTAGCAAGTACAAGTTTATGCCGTGTGGTTAACTCATCAATAACCGCTGTTTCACGACTACGAAACCCTTGTTCACCTTCTTTTTCAAAGATCCAAGGGATCGTAGCGCCAGTTTTGCGTTCAATTTCATGATCACTATCTAGAAATTCACGCCCTAACAATTCCGCCAAATGGCGTCCTACAGTGGTCTTGCCTGCCCCCATCGGCCCTACCAAATAGATATTTGGTAGGGTATCAAACTCTTTGCTTAGCAAGGAGTCACCTATAAATTTTGTTTAAATTGAAAATATATTAATGATTTCTTGAAACACTGTCATTAACAATTCGTGGTGTAACAAAAATCAGCAACTCACGTTTGTTGTCCGACTTGATATCTTTACGGAATAAACGTCCGATATAAGGAATATCGCCCAAGAATGGAACCTTGGTTTGTGAGTTAGCCGTTTGTTGTTCAAAAATACCACCCAAGACCACAGTTTCACCATTATCTACCAGAACATTGGTATTCACGGCGTTTTTGTTAATGGTGAGCTGACCTGTTGGTGTTGGTAAACCTGGTGAGTCACTGGTGATATTTAGTTGCATTTGGACTTTACCGTCAGGCGTAATACTTGGGGTCACATCCAAACTTAAAGTCGCATCAATGAATTCTGTGGTAGATACTGCATTGACACCACCACCTTCAGAAGATTGATACGGAATTTGCGTACCCGATGCCACTTTGGCATTTTGCTTATCTGCAGTCAGAACTTTTGGTGTCGAAATCACTTCACCGTAACCATCTGCTTGTAATGCAGACAACTCCAAATCGAGCATAAAGTCAGACAAGCTGATTAAACCAAATGCAATACGGCTAGCACCAGCACTGGTCACACCCAAATCGACATTCAGGTTTTGTGGACGTTCAATTTCGTACTTCCAACCACCCGTATCACTATCTTTTTCTGGTTCACGCAAGTTCCACAAAGTCGTATCGCTACCACCCACCAACAAGTGGTTATTATTGGTAATCCCTTGTGACAAGATGCCCCACTTCACCCCCATTTCCTTGGTGAAATCTGTGGTTGCACGAACAATACGTGCTTCAATCATCACCTGCTTCACAGATACATCTAGCAAATCAATCATTTGACGAATCTGATCAATTTTTGCCGATGTATCGTTGATGATTAAGGTATTGGTACGTGGATCTACCGACACTGTACCGCGTGGACTCAACAAGCTACCAACGCTATCGCCTAATGGATCAGTACCTGTATTGGTATTTGAACCAGTACGTGAATTTGAAGCATTTTTGCCTTCAGTAATCAACTTTTCAATGTCTGCCGCTTTGGCATAATTCAATTGAATATATTCAGTTTGAAGTGGTGCCAGTTTCACGCTTTGCGCAATCGCTTTGGCTTCTTCTTCTTCGGCTTTAATCAATTCAGAAACAGGTGCAATCCAAATCACGTTGCCATTACGACGCTTATCTAAGTTTTTGGTTTTCAGGATAATATCTAAAGCCTGATCCCAAGGTACATCTTTTAAACGTAAGGTAATGTTGCCTTGCACAGTGTCTGCTGCCACCATGTTAATGCCTGTGAAATCAGCCAATAACTGCAATACACGACGCACTTCGATGTCTTGGAAATCCAGTGAAATCTTTTTGCCTGTATAGCTTTGCGCTGCACGCGGTTTAAACGGGTTTTTATCGACAGGGCGTTTTAAGCTGATGGTTAGCTTGTCTTCTGCCTGATATGCCATATATTCATAGCTGCCCGCAGCCTGAATGGTAATCACGCCATTGCTGCCATCATTGTGTGCATCAATGGTCGACACAGGTGTTGCAAAATCATTTACATTTAAACGGCGTGCCAAATGTGCTGGTACTTTATTGCCTAAAGTACGCACCACAATTTTGCTGCCTTGCTGCTGCACATCTACAGGCGTATTGCTACCGAGTAGATCAATCACCACCTGACCTTCGCCTTCACCGCCACGCTGGAAACCAATATTGGATACACCTTGCGCACTACGTTGGGCAGTCACGGCAGCCACAGGGGTTGCCGTTGTTGAGTTGATTTTTAAAATAAAGGTGTTGCCTTCAACACGCGTGGTAAATGCACCCGCATCGGCCAAGTTCACAGTTAAACGTGAACGCTGTGCATCTGAGCTTACCTCTACAGAGCTGGCTTCTTTGGTCGCGACTGCAACGCTGTTTTGCTTCAGCGTTTGTTGCGCTTTATCAAAATCTAAAATCAAGCGGGAAGGTTGTTCCAGCTGATATGCTGCAGGTTGAGGTGGCAAACCATTAAACATGACACGAATTTCGGTGCCCTGTCCCGGAATTTGCATGGGTACGATGTTGGTAATGCTGACTTGGGCATTGGCAACTTGCATCACTGCCATTGCGACTGCGCCCATTGAAAACTGACGGAACAAATTGTTCATTGTATTACCATCCCCAAAAATAAAATCTTTCACACTGTTATTCATTTTTATTCCTTTAATTTATGGCGCAGGCCCAATTAAAACTAAACTTCTTGGACGTTCTACATAACCTTCACGACCATCTGGAATAATTTCGATTAAATCAATTTGTGTAGGTGTAATATTCACCACACGACCATGATTTACCCCCATATAGCTACCACGCTGGATACGCTCAATTTCACCATCAGGTGTTTGAATCAATGCCAAAATTTGACCATTTTGACGCATACTGCCTTTCATGGTCAGTGACTCAAGTGCGTAATTTTCCAGTGGTTGTAACTGGCGAGCAAGGTTCGGATAAACACGCTTCCCTGCCATAATTTTAAGCTCTGCCGCCAATGAACTTGGCATAAATGGGCTTTTGAGCTGGTGTGCTGCATAGTTAAAGGTTGGCGCAGGCTCAAACACAGGTGCGGGTTCAATGGGTAGTGGTGGCTGATTACGAATTTCAGCCATTTGTGCATTCACCGCATCAATCCGTGAATCACATCCCACCATCAACAAAGTTGCCATCAGAGCCAACGAAAGCTTTTCAATTTTCATTATTTCGCTCCTCCAGCATTACCCGCGGTTTGTGCATCTGCACTGCCGACATAACGATAAGTTTTTGCTTGTGCTTTATAGGTCACTTGCGGAATATCGGTTTTCTTGTCTTTATTTTCAGTCGCCACAATTTCAAAGTCGTGCATGGTCACAATACGTGGCAATGCTGCTGTACCGCTTACGAATGAACCAAAGGCATGATAATCGCCTGTCGCTTCAATTGAAATTGGCTGTTCAATAAAGAACTCTTGTTTAATTTCGTTCTCTAAACGAATGTTTTTAAACTTCAAACCTGAATTCACGCCTGTGACGTTAATATCTTCAACTAAACCTGGAATTTCAGTTTCTTTTGGCAATTGTTCAAGTTGTTGGTTAAAGTTCGCTTCCATTTCTTGTAATTGCGCTTGGTATTGCTGCAAATTACGCAATTTAGAATCTTTTTCACGGAACTCATTTAACAAGTTTTGTTCTTGTGTATGTGCTGCTGCAATGGCATCTAACTTTGGCTTGATTACGACAAAGTAACCTAAAGCTAGAATCAGGAAAATAATAAAAATCCAGCAGGTAATTTTGACCGAAAGTGGCCAAGCACCATAATTGTTAGGATCTAGGGTATTGAACTGTTGAAAAAACTTTTCAACTGTCATTTTCTTTTTCGGAGCAACAGCAGCATCCTGATTTACTTCATCAAATTCATCGAGACTCATTGTGCTGCCCCCGCTGCTGATGTTGAATTAGATTCTGTTGGTGTTACTGGAATTGCAATTTCTTCTAAATCTGAAGTCACTACAAAAGTACCGTAACTTTCCTCTACACGAGGAACCACAGAGCTTGGTGCTTTATCTTTATTTTCTTCTTTAGCTAAGAATGAATTCATAAATGCATTGCGATACCACGGCGATGCTTCCAAATTACGCAAGAATTCAGCCACCGTATTTGGACTTTCAGCCTTGCCCTCAAAAGTGAATTTATTGCCTGTACGGCTCACTTTGGTTAAGTACATATTGCTTGGTGTCACACGCACCAATTCATCCACCAAACGCACGGCAATTGGACGCTGACTTTGTAGACCCTGAATAAGCTTCATGCGCTCAACAATAGCATTACGCTGTTCTTGCAAGCCTTCTAAAGATTTTAATTGTACATCTAGGTTTTGGTTGGTACTGATCACCAATTGATTGGCTTGTTCTTGATCTTGTAACTTCGCGTTGTAGAAGAACCACGCCAAAGCCACCAATAACACCCCAACAGCAGCCGCTGCAATACAAAATACAATAAATTCTTTTTTACGTTTTTCTCTTAGCTCATCGCGCCAAGGGAGTAAGTTAATCTTTGCCATTAATCAAAACTCCTCATTGCTAAACCACATGCCACCATCAATGACGGCGCATCACTTTCAATTCTTTTAATGTCGATTTGTGGAGAGAAGCCCATTTGTAAGAATGGATTGGCAATGGTCACACGGTAGCCCAGTTTTTGCTGCAACAACTTCGCAAGACCTGGAATATTGGCATTCCCCCCTGCCAATAAAATGTGATCAATTTCGTTAAATTGTGAAGATGAGAAAAAGAACTGCAATGAACGTGCCGCTTGTTGCACCACCGCTTCTAAGAACGGTTCGAGCACTTCTACATCGTAGTCATCTGGCAAAGTACGGCTTTTTTTCGCACGCCCTGCTTCTTCATACGACAAACCATAACGGTTTTGAATTTCTTGTGTCAGCTGCTTACCGCCAAAGGTTTGCTCGCGGGTATAAATAATTTTGTTATTTTGCAGTACCGACAAGGTGGTCATGGTATGACCAATATCCAAAATACCAATGGTGTTCACACCCATTGGCAGGGTATCGGAGAACACTTTAAAGGCATTTTCGATGGCAAAACTTTCGACATCGGCAATTTTGGCTGTCAAGCCGCCCAACTCCAATGCTTCTACTCGTGCTTCTACGTTTTCTAAACGTGTTGCAACCAGTAACACATTGACTCGGTTTGGATTGGCTAAACGGTCTGGTTGGACTTCAAAGTCTAGGCTGACTTCATCTAATGGGAATGGAATATATTGCTCGGCGTCCATACGAATTTGAACTTCACGCTCATCGCTAGTCATATCTGCATCCATTTCAATGATTTTGGTAATCACCATTGAGGTTGGAATTGCTAATGCTGCAGATGTAGATTGCGTGTTTGCTAAGTTCAATGCACGTTCAAGCGCATCCCCGACTGCTTCTGGATTGAGAATGTTTTTTTCAACCACACTGCCTTCTGGAAGTGGGACCAGCGCATAGCTCTCGACCCAGTATCTACCATTCTTAACAGAGAGTTCTAATAACTTAACAGAAGTAGAACTAATATCTACACCTATTAACCCCTTACTTGGCTTACGATATAACCTACGCACAATAGTACCATTCCTATTATTTTTTTATCCCCAAAAAAATTTAACCTACTAATCCGCGCTGGTCTATAATTTTTTACGGATACAATAATTCATCTAACAATCCGTAAATCTACTCGCTATACTGACCAGCAATTAGTTTGCTATTAGCGCTTATTAAAACGCACTTGTTATGAAAAAGCTATCTTGTTCGGGTCGTGTTCATCCATTTTTTTTGATCATAATTATAATTTTGGTCGCAATACCGATGGGTTTCTATGGCATGTATCTCTATATTGCCCCATCTTTGCCAGAAATGACCACCTTAAAAAAAGCGCCATTATTAAAACCATTGCAGGTTTATAGTGCCGATAATGAGCTAATTGCCGAGTATGGCGGCAAGCTTTCTGTGCCTGTCGATTATGAACATATTCCTGAAAAATTCATTTTTGCATTCTTAGCTGCAGAAGATTCTGCCTTTTTTGAACACAGTGGGATTAGCTTCAAAGGCTTAGGGCGCGCGTTGAGCGAGGCGGTAACAGGCTCCAATGTGCAAACTGGTGGCTCAACCATTACCATGCAAGTAGCAAAAAACTATTATCTCAGTCCTGAACGTACCTTAAAGCGTAAACTCACCGAAATCTTTTTAGCACGTAAAATTGAACAGAACCTAAGCAAAGAAGAAATTTTGACTTTATACGTCAATAAAATCTTTTTGGGTAAAAATGCCTATGGCATCGCGGCAGCTGCCAAAATTTATTACAACA
This sequence comes from Acinetobacter sp. YH12205, assembly GCF_013418125.1. Taxonomy (NCBI): domain Bacteria; kingdom Pseudomonadati; phylum Pseudomonadota; class Gammaproteobacteria; order Moraxellales; family Moraxellaceae; genus Acinetobacter; species Acinetobacter sp. YH12205. Next base: position 350,478 of record NZ_VPCQ01000001.1, read on the forward strand.
AAAGCCTAGAAGAACTGTCGATTGCACAAATGGCGATGATTGCAGGCTTACCTAAAGCACCTTCACGCTACAATCCAGTGGTGAATCCTGAGCGTGCTTTAGAACGTCGTAACTGGATTTTGGGGCGTATGCTGCAACTGGGCTATATCAACCAAAATGAATACCAAAAAGCCATTGCTGAACCCATTAATTTAGATATGCCAGACCGCAGCATCAGCAATAAACATCCGTATATTGGTGAAATGGTGCGTGCTGAACTGGTTAGTAAATTTGGCGAACAAGCGGTTGATTCGGGCTATAAAGTTTACACCACGGTAGACAGCAAACGTCAGATGTATGCAGAACAGGCGGTACAAGAAGGCTTAGAAGCCTATGACCGTCGCCACGGCTGGCGTGGTGCAGAGGCACACGACAAACCGCTGAATGAGTTTCGTGCTTATGCCAACACCTACCCTGCGCAAGTCAGCAAAGTGCTGAATAATTCTTTTGAAGCGTTAATGCAAGATGGCACAACAGTTACTGTACCATGGTCAGGTATGTCTTGGGCGCGCCCCTATCGCAATGCCAACAGTGTAGGCAATGCGCCAAGTCGTGCGGCACAGATTGTAAAAGTCAAAGATATTGTCCGTTTACGTCCAAATGAAAATAAAACCGCTTGGTCATTGGTACAAGTACCGAAAGTGCAAGGTCAATTGGTCGCAATTAACCCGAATAATGGCGCCATTGAAGCGTTGGTCGGTGGATACAACTTCTATCAATCTAAGTTCAACCGTACTTTACAAGGTTGGCGTCAACCGGGTTCCACCATCAAACCTTTTGTGTATGCTCTGGCTTTAGAGCGTGGTATGACGCCACACACCATGGTCAATGACAGTCCAATCACCATTGGTAAATGGTCACCACGTAACTCCGATGGTCGCCATTTAGGCATGATTCCGTTACGTCGTGCTCTCTATTTATCTCGTAACACGGTTTCGGTACGCTTATTACAAGAAGTCGGTATTGAGCGTACCCGCCAACTATTCATGGATTTTGGTTTGCAGGAAGATCAGATTCCGCGTAACTACACCATTGCATTGGGTACACCACAAGTTTTGCCTATTCAAATGGCAACGGGCTATGCCACTTTTGCCAACGGTGGTTACCGTATTCAACCGCACTTCATTAACCGTATTGAAGATGCTTATGGCAAGGTGATTTATCAAGCCAATCCTGAATATGCGTGTATTGCTTGTATTAATTCCAAAGAACAAACGACTGAAAGCGCCGAAGCCACCACACCAGATGATGAAGTGATTGAAGTGACCAATAAAAAACTGGCACAAGCTGAACAGGATCCACAATTATTGGCAGAGCGTAGTCAGTACAAACAGGCACAACGTATTTTAAAATCTAGCTCGGCGTATGATATGTCCAATATTTTACGTGACGTAATTCAACATGGTACTGGACGTGCTGCGCTCAGAATTGGTCGTGGTGATATTGGCGGTAAAACAGGAACCACCAACGATGCCAAAGACGCTTGGTTCGCAGGTTTCAACGGCAAACTGGTGACTGTGGCTTGGGTGGGCTTTGACCAACCAACAACTTTAGGACGTCGTGAATATGGGGGGGTTGCAGCGCTGCCAATTTGGACAGACTTTATGGGCAATGCACTTAAAGGCACACCTGAAGCATGGGTCAGTTTAGACAGCAAAGCCAAAGCGCCACAACGTGAACTCAATCAAATGAATGCAGAACAGAAGCAGGATTATCGTGCTTCACCGCCATTGGCACGTCCACTGTATCGACCTGCACCTGTTGCGCCAGCACGTGCGCCTGAGCGAGATTTTGACGATTTACCAGGCGATGAGGTATTAATTCCTGAAAACGCTGCACCGCCTGCCATGCACGCGCCAAACAACAGCCCTGCCAAACTAAATGCAGCACCTAAACCTGCTCCCGATGCTTTAGAAAACTTAATTGACGAAGTCTTATAACCACAGACAAGCAGTCAGAAAAAAGCCCTCTTATGCAAAGATGAGGGCTTTTTTATGGGCTATTCAAACTTATTTTTTCTGAAACAGATAAATTTGATGCTGTGCTGTCACGTCAAACTGGGTTCGCTGTTCCAATGCCTGACGGCGCTCTGCTTTGGCTTTATAGGCATAAGGTGTCATAGCAATTAAATGAATTAAATCGCTTTGATTGAGCTGTAATGGTGTTTCCACCACGCTGGCATCAATCAAATCAAAAGTAGTTTGTAATTGGGTGATAAATTTTTCGGGTTCATGTGGCTTTACCTCTTCGAACAACGCTTGACGCATCGCCAATAAATGCTCAGGCGCAGGCGTCACCACCAACAAATAACCTAGTGGTTTTAAAACCCGTAAAATTTCATGTTGCGGGATTGGGCTAAACAGACTGGCACATAAATCAATACAATGCTCCAAAACAGGCAAGGTTGCTCCTGTCCCCACCACCCAAGTCACTGCGGAATTCAATTTTGCCGCTACTTGTACGGCATTCTTGGCAATATCCACCCCGACACACTGCAACACTTCGCCTTGCATGGCAGCAGTGTAATAACCTTCACCACAACCAATATCCAACAAATTTTCGATGCGTAAGGCACGAATTTTTTGCACCACCGCCTGTTGCAAGGGCGCATAATGCCCTGCACTTAAAAATGCACGGCGTGCCTGCACAGAAGTAGGTGTATCCCCTGGATTTTTACTGTGCTTATGTTGCACCACATGTAAATTGACGTAGCCTTGTTTCGCAACATCATAACTGTGATTGCTGGCACAACGCCATGTTCGATCATGCAGTTGCAATACCTGACGACATACAGGACACATCAGCAAATTCATCATTTTCTCCAGAGTGGACGACATAAAAAAGTCGGCGAGTGCCGACTTTTAAAATTTTCGGTTGGATAGGCTTAACGTAATTTTAAAGTCATTAAACCTAAAACCACCAGCATAATTGTGATAATCCAGAAACGAATCACCACTTGAGTTTCACGCCAGCCTTTCTTTTCATAGTGGTGATGCAACGGCGCCATTAAGAATACCCGTTTATTGCGCATACGTAGTGAACCAATTTGCAGAAATACCGAAATTGCTTCAACTACAAACACCCCACCCATAATCGCAAACACGATTTCCTGACGTACCATCACGGCAATCGTACCCAGCATTGCCCCCAAAGACAATGCGCCGACATCGCCCATAAAGACTTGTGCAGGATGCGCGTTATACCACAGGAAGGCTAAGCCTGCTCCAATCATCGCGGCACAGATTACCACCAACTCAGACGCATATTTCACATAAGGGATATGCAAATAATCAGCAAAACGAACATCCCCCGCCAAGTAGGCAAAGACGCCCAAACCTGCCGCAACCAACACGATTGGCATAATTGCCAAGCCATCTAAACCATCAGTTAGGTTCACCGCATTTGAGGCACCATTAATCACCAAATAGGTAAAGATAATGAAGCCAATACCGAGTGGAATCAACGACAATGGAATGCTGAAATCTTTAAAAAATGGAATCAACACATCCAGCATATCTGCAGTTTGTGCAGGATTTGGCTGTTGGGTTGCAATCACATACAATGCAATACCCGCACCCAATGATGCTACCGAAGTCCAGAAGAATTTTTTACGCGCTGGCAAACCCGCATTGTCTTTGTAGCGAATTTTAATCCAGTCATCTGCCCAGCCTACAGCGCCAAAAATGACCATAACTGCCAGTACAATCCAGACGTAAGGGTTAGATAAATCTGCCCACAATAGGGTCGAAATACCAATGGAAAGCAGGATTAATACCCCACCCATGGTTGGCGTACCCATTTTTTTGGCATGCCCTTCAGGAGCATAAGAGCTGACTGCCTGACCGTATTTTAATGCTTGTAATTTACGAATCATCACAGGGCCTAGCACCAAACCGATGCCAAGCGCAGTCAATACACTCAGTAATGAACGTAATGTTAAATAACGAACCACCTGAAACGAGCTGTTATAGCCCGCCAGCTGTTCAAATAACCATAACAGCATTTAAATTTTCTCCATCAATGCAGCCATCAACGTTTCCATATGGGTATAACGAGAACCTTTAAATAGGAAACTCATGGACTGAGGTTGATGTGTTTTTACCAGATCAATTAAAAACGGCAAGGCTTGTTCTTGAGTGACAAAAGCCTGTAATTTTTTTCCATATTGGGTACTGCGCGCACCTTCTTGGGTCGCAGGTGCAAATTCACCGACTGCCACCACAAAGTTGATGCCACGAATAGACACCAAATCACGCCCCAACATATAGTGCTGTTGTGCTGCGCTATTGCCCAGCTCACCAATATCACCAATTACCATAACTCGCACACCTGTTTGCTGTGCAAGGACTTCACCTGCAGCACGCATAGAGGTTGGATTGGCATTATAGGTGTCATCAATCAATAAATGTGTGCCTTGCTGAATAAAGTTCAAACGGCCTTTTGCCCCCTGTGCCTGTTCCAAGCCTGCGACAATATCATCTAAACTCACACCAATTGCCAGTGCAAAAGCAGCAGCAGCCATAGCATTTTGTACATTGTGTTCACCTGCAAATGGCAAATGAATCTGACGCACACCATGCGTGGTATTTAAACAAAAACTTGCCGATTGTGGCTGCAACTGAATGTCTGTCGCAAACACATCACCGCCTTCACCAAAACTTAGACGCTGTTCTGACTGAACCGCTTGCTGAATCTGTTCGGCAAAATCATCGGCAGCAGGGACAATCGCTGTACCTTGCGAGGCAATATGTGCATAAATTTCAGACTTGGCCCGACAAATACCATCACGCCCACCAAACTCACCCAAATGCGCAGTACCAATATTGATAATGCCTGCCACCTGCGGCTGCACCAAGTTTGAGGTGTAATCGATTTCACCTTGATGACTGGCGCCCAATTCCATCACTGCATATTGATGGCTAGCATTCAACTCCAATAACATCATCGGCACACCCAAGTCATTATTCAGGTTGCCACGGGTAATTAAAGTCGGTGCCAAACGTGACAAAATACTACCGAGCATTTCTTTAGTGGTGGTTTTACCGCTACTGCCTGTTAACGCAATCACTTTTAACTGAGGATGTTGCTGACGACGAAATGCGCCCAAGTGTCCTAAAGCTAAACGGGTATCAGGCACGACCAATTGGCAAATATCTGCGTCTACAGGCTGGCTGACAATTGCCATAGAACAGCCCTGAGCCGCTACTTGAGCCACAAAGTCATGCGCATCAAAACGCTCACCTTTTAATGCCAAAAAGGCATCGCCTGCTTCAGCATGTCGTGAATCGGTCAAAATACGTTTAATCTCGCCCTGCGGTGTTTGTCCGTTCAGCCAATAACCTTGTGTTGCCTGTTGCAGTTGATCAGCAGTCCAAGGTTCTAAAATTGCAGTACTGGTGGTGGAAGTGTGCATACAAATTCCTTATTGCGCAGGGTAAGCAGAAGGTGAGCAATGTTGTGCATCTATCGCGGCTTGCACTTCAATCACATCATCAAACCAGTGTCTTACCCCATCTATTTCTTGATAATTTTCATGACCTTTGCCTGCAATCAACACAATATCACCTGATTGAGCATGTTGAACGGCATATTTAATCGCTTCACGGCGATCATGAATTTCATGCGTTTGTGCTACTGATAAATCTACACCTGCCTGCATATCGGCAAAAATTTGTAAAGGATCTTCTGTGCGTGGGTTATCTGAGGTCAAGAGCACAACATTGGCATAATCCAGTGCTGCTTGGGTCATGAGTGGACGCTTGCCACGGTCACGGTCACCACCACAACCAAACACTGCCCAAAGCTGTGCGCTAACATGGCGTTTTAGGGTTTGCAGTACTTGAATCAAGGCATCTGGAGTATGTGCATAATCCACTACAAATAGACGTTCTACATCACGTAGCACTTGCATACGGCCTGGCGCACCTTTCAGTTGTGGTACAGTTGCAATCAAGTCAGTCAACTCAAAACCTACCTGCTCAGCCGCAATTAAACTCGCCACCAAGTTTTCAACATTAAAATGCCCGAGCAACGGACTTTGCACCACATATTCTGCAGTTCCAGTCTGTAGATGGAAACCCACACCATTTAGGCTATATTCAATTTGCTGTACTTGATAATCAGCCGCTTGCTGAGTTGAATAAGTCAAAATTTTCGGTTGTGCAGGATTCTGCTGCGCCGCTTGCAACATGATCCCAGCATATTCATCATCTAAATTGACAATTGCAACTTTTAAACTGGCAAACTGAAACAGCATGGCTTTGGCTGCAGCATACGCCTCTAAAGTACCGTGATAATCCAAATGATCACGGCTCAGGTTGCTATATACCGCAATTTCAATATCGCAGCCATTTAAGCGCCCTTGCTCCAAACCATGTGAACTGGCTTCAATTGCGGCAAATTTTGCCCCCTGTTGTGCATAGCTGTATAAAGCATTTTGCAGTTGCAAGGCATCTAAAGTGGTATGTGTTGAAGCTTCCAAATTAGGCAAAATTCCGTTGCCTGTGGTGCCCATTACCGCACAGCGTTGGGCTTGTAACATTAACAACTCAGCAATTAAGCGGGAAATCGTGGTTTTACCATTGGTGCCCGTGACTGCAAGCATACGCGCTAAAGGTACAGGCTGTCGTGCTTGTAAATATTGTTTTTGCCACTGTCCCATGCGCTGACGCACATCTGGCACCACCAAATTATTGGCAACTGCCAGTTCAGTTTCCGAAATCACCGCCAAAGCACCTTGATCTAAAGCTGCTTGTGCAAATTGTGCGGTTTTTTCAGGCTGCGACAAACTGGTCAGGGCAATAAAAATTTGCCCTGCTGTCACATGGCGGCTGTCGAGTTGAAAGCCCTGAAAGTCTTGTATCATCCAATCTGCAACGCGGGAACTGCGATAAATATTTTGAAAGCTGATAGACATGCGTCACCTGTTATTGGATGTTGGGAGTTTCTAAAGGTTTATCTAAAGGTACGTTCATTAAACGTAAAGATTCTTGCATCACACGAGCAAATACAGGCGCTGCCACCAAACCACCATAATACTGTCCTGTTGGATTTTCCACCACGACAACCATGGCTAAACGCGGATCACTGACTGGCGCAACCCCAGCAAACAAGGCACGATATTCAGTCTGTGAATAGCCTTTGCGGTCTGCACGAAGTTTATGCGCTGTTCCCGTTTTACCTGCAACCCGATAGCCTGGAATATTGGCTTGACGTGCCGTACCACCGGGTAACGTTACGGCTTCCATCATCAGTAGAACTTGATCGGCAATTTTAGCATCAACAATTTGTTCGCCTTTAGGCTGTTCTTCTAATTTGTATAAACTCAGCGGCATTTTTACGCCTTTATTGGCAAGCATGGCATAGGCATCTGCCAATTGCAGCACAGTGGCGTTCAAACCATAACCATAAGACATGGTCGCCACTTCCGACACATTCCACTTGCTTGGCGGCAAAATTAAACCTGCACTTTCACCCGGAAATTTCACTGCAGAACGCGCACCAAACCCTAAACGCTTATAAAAAGTCGGTAAGGTTGCATACGGTAAAGATAAAGCAATTTTCGCCACACCCACGTTTGACGATTTTTGGATAATTCCCGCCAAAGTCAGTGAGCCATAATTGTGGGTATCACGAATGGTGTGATTACCCACCCGCATTGAACCACCACTTAAATTGACCACGGTATTCGGTGAATATTTGCCACTTTCCAGTGCCATTGCCACCGTCATAGGCTTCATGGTCGAACCCGGTTCAAAAGAATCCACCGCACCACGGTTACGCATGGCATCTTTATTGGACAAACTTTTTTTGTCATTCGGGTTATACGACGGCCAACTGGTCATCGCCAAAATTTCACCCGTTTTCACATCTACCGCAATTGCTGTGGCTGAACGGGCATTATTTGCCACCCCTGCTGCAGTCAATTCACGATACATAATGTATTGCAAACGTGAGTCGATACTCAGGGTAATATTTTCGCCCGGTTCAACCTCTCTCACCACTTCTGGGTCTTTGACACGGTTACCCTTTTTATCGCGCACGATTTGCTGTTCACCATCCACGCCTGCCAAGCGGGTATTTAGCTGCATTTCCAAGCCTTCAATGCCTGTGCCTTCACTATTGGTCAAACCAATAATTTGTGCATTCGGCTGTGGCTGCGGGTAATAACGCTTATAGTTTTTCTCGGTATATACCCCTTGGAAATTACGTTTTAGAATCAGCTCTGCCTGTTGCGGCGGCACTTCTTTTTGTAAAACCAAATAACGTGAACGCGGACGCTCGTTCATTTTATTTTTCAGTTCTTGGCGATCCATCCCAACTGCATCGGCAAGTTCATCTAAATTCAAGTTTTTATCTGGCAATTGACGCTGCAATTTACGACTGGTCGGATTTTTTTCCAACTCGGCTGTAATTTCTTCAAACAGTTTTTTATTGTCAAAATAATCACGTGGATCAATCACCACTTTCATTACAGGGGTACTAATTGCCAAAGGCACACCGTGGCGATCATAAATCACCCCGCGCATAGCTTTGAGCTTTTCTGTTCTTAAAATATTGGCATTGGCTTTGTTTTGTAAAAAGTCATGGTTCACAATTTGCACATAAAAAGCACGTCCCACCAGTGCCACGAACACCAGCAGTACCACAGCCCACATTAAGTAAAAACGCCACATTTCTACATGAATGGCATTTTTTCCAGTTACCGATTGCTGTTTCTTTCGGGTTTGCTTTTTACGCGTATCGACCATGTGCAACTCGCCTTATTGTTGTTCTGAGGTTGTAGGCAAAGAAATCACCACAGTTTGCGGTGCGGGCGGTGAATACATACGCAGTTGCGTCACCGCACGGGTGCCAATTTGTGCAGTTGCACCAAAGGTCTGCTGTTCAATTAACAAACGCCCCCATTCGGCATTTAAGTCATCTCGCTCGCGCATATAAGAACTCAGCTCACGATAATCATGGCGATATTCAAACACTTGAAACACCACCATAATCGCGCTGATAAATACCAGCGCCAATAAAATAAAATAGGCGACCATTTTTTTCAGTCGCACTTGAGATTGATTTTTTTCAACGGTTTCAGTTTTCATTATTGGCCTTTTCAAGCTAATCGTTCTGCAACACGTAGCCATGCGCTGCGTGAGCGTGGATTGGCTTTGACTTCTTCATCACTGGCACGCACACGTGATATTTTTTTCAATCGACGTGTATCTTGTTGCTGTTGTGGCAAGCCCCAACCCGAATCTTCAGGCAGGCTCGATTCTTTTTGAATAAACTGTTTAATTAAACGATCTTCCAAAGAATGGAAGCTAATTACCGCCAAACGACCTTCGGGTTTTAACACCTCAACGGCTTGCGGCAAGAAGTTTTCAATATCTTCTAATTCTTTATTAATCGCAATACGAATTGCCTGAAAAGTACGTGTTGCAGCGTGTTTGTTTTTTTCCCACTTCGGATGGGCAACTTTTACAATTTCAGCCAATTGTGCGGTAGTTTCAATATAACCCGCCTGTTTAATGGCTTTGGCAATACGGCGGCTATAACGCTCTTCACCATATTGAAAAATCACATTGGCTAAGGCTTCTTCTTCAATATCCACCAGCCATTCTGCCGCAGTCGGGCCTTGTGAGTTGTCCATACGCATATCAAGCGGGCCATCTTTCATAAAGCTAAAACCGCGTTCTGCCTGATCTAGCTGTGGTGACGACACGCCTAAATCGGCCATCACACCATCGACCTGAGTGACGCCCAAATCATTCAACGCTTGCTGCATATCGGCAAAACTGGCATGAATAATCTGAAAGCGCGAATCTTGCTGCGCCAATTCTGCTGCCACGGCCAAAGCTTGTGGATCTTTATCAAAGGCATAGACTCGTGCCTGCGCATCCAATTTGGATAACAACAAACGCGTGTGTCCACCTCGTCCAAAGGTGGCATCGACATAAATTCCTGTATTGCGATCTGCCAACACGGCATCAACAGTTTCATGAAGTAATACAGAAATATGCGACATAAGGTTCAATCAATACAGCTAAAATGTAACTGCACATTATTACCTTGTTTTGGCAAAGCTCCAAACGTCTTTTTGTAGATAAATATTACTTTCCATAGGGAAAACCGTTTTTGACTTTTTTAAAGCACAAAAAAAATCTCCGTAGAGATTTTTTTGTGTGCCAATCCAATAAAAGATTAGCCGAAAATGGATATCTGTTTAACGCTTAGTATTATAAATTTGGTCGAAAATCGCACCATTCACAAAATGTGTTTTTTGTGCATTTTCCCAGCCACCGAACACTTCATCAATCGTGAAGGTTTTTAATTTCGGGAATTGTGCTGCATATTTTGCAAGGACTTTTTCATTACGTGGACGGTAGAAATGCTTAGCCGCCATTTCCTGACCTAAAGGTGAATATAAATAGTTGATATAGCCTGTCGCTAACCATTTATTGCCATTTTTTTCTACTGTGCGGTCTACGATTGCCACCGAAGGTTCAGTCAAAATAGAAATAGATGGATAAACAATATCAAACTTGTCTTTGCCTAAGGTTTTTAAAGTTACAAGGGCTTCATTTTCCCAAGTCAACAACACATCACCAATGCCACGTTCAGCAAATGTAGTCATCGACGCACGTGCTGCCGAATCCATCACTTTTACATTGTGGTACATCTTGCCCACAAATTCTTGCGCTTTGGCCTTAGAGCCGCCCGGCTGCTTTTCTGCATAACCCCAAGCCGATAAATACACCCAACGTGGCAAACCACCTGTTTTCGGGTTAGGGGTAATAATTTGTACGCCTGGTTTGGTTAAGTCATTCCAGTCTTTAATGTTTTTCGGATTGCCTTTACGCACCATAAAGACGATGGTCGAGGTATAAGGCGCAGAGTTATGAGGAAATTCTTTTTGCCAACCTGCTTGGATTTGACCTGACTTTACAATTTCTTCAATGTCATTCGCCAATGCCAAAGTTACGACATCGCCCTTTAAACCATCGACCACAGAACGCGCTTGCTTGCCTGAACCACCATGTGATTGTTTAAAGTTGACGTCTAAACCTGTACGTTTTTTCCAGTACTGACCAAACGACTTGTTAAATTCATCATAAAATTCGCGGGTCGCATCATACGATACATTTAAAAACTGACGATCTGCAGCCTGAGCAGTCGTTGCAGCAAAACCTGTTGCCAATAGCGCAGCAGCCAATAAAGCTTTCAATTGAGTTTTCATTACAGCACACATCACCTTTAATCTGTCGCTCAATATATGCAATGCTCAGGCGCTGCGCAATTTGTAAAAAACATGCAAAAAATGATTAAATTCAAATAATTTAGCTTTAATTAATTGTTTTTAATCAATTTAATTCAAGATGCGGCGTTTATTCCAAATTTATACCTTTTTATGGATTAGATATATGAAAAGTGAATAAAACTTTGATCCGTTTTTAGACTCAACGGTAAAATAAGCGACATCACAGCAATCAAACCCGCTTCAAAACTATTTTATTGTGACTTTTGTAACAATCTTCACGATATCTCCACAGTTGTTTGTTACAACATGTTCTAAATCAAAGATCATCTGAAAAATCGGTATATAGTGAGTAAATAATGATAAAGATCTTATTAAGAGTGTGACGCAAATCTACTTTTGTTATGATTTTTGTGATTAAATATTAAAGTGATTAAAACAATTTATAAATTGTGAGTTCACTCATAAAGGAAAGGGGGAATCAAAATGAAATCTAAACTCATGTTCGCAGTATTACTCAGCTTAAGTACAGTCGGTCACAGTGCAGTGATCAAATCTGCTGAAAGCAAAACCAATTTAACTGAGGCAAAAGGCTCTTTAATTGAAAAAGCCATTACCCAGCAAAAACAGGCAGACAAGCAAAAGTTTGAATCGAATAATGATTTAAAAGTGCTGACTTCAATTAATCTTGCCCCAACTCAAAATTTCTTTGCCTTGCAAAATCAGCGTTTTAGCCGTTTCGTACAAGCCTTATTCCCGCAAGGTAACTCATAAGTCTGCATCAAACTCACTGCCTTTAATCCCCTTTTCAAATGCAGTTGAAACGCCCAAGTACAGAATGTTGAATTTAACATTAAGTACTTGGGCTTTTTCGTTATAATGGTTGCAATTTACATTTTGAATTAATTTTTGCTTATGACTGTTCGTACTCGTATCGCGCCTTCTCCTACTGGTTTCCCGCACGTGGGAACAGCGTATATCGCCTTGTTTAACTTATGTTTTGCCAAACAACACGGTGGTGAATTTATTCTTCGTATTGAAGATACTGACCAACTGCGCTCAACCCCTGAATCTGAAAAAATGATTTTGGATTCATTGCGTTGGTTAGGCTTAAATTGGGCAGAAGGTCCAGATATCGGCGGCCCACATGCACCGTATCGCCAATCTGAACGTATGGATATTTATAAGCAATACGCCTTGCAATTGGTTGAACAAGGGCATGCTTTCTATTGCTTCGCTACTAGCGAAGAACTAGATCAAATGCGTGCAGAACAACAAGCACGTGGTGAAAGCCCGCGCTACGATGGTCGTGGTTTAAACTTGTCTGCAGATGAAGTGCAGCGTCGTTTAGCGGCAGGCGAAGCGCATGTTATTCGTATGAAAGTGCCAACCGAAGGCGTATGTAAATTTAATGACATGCTGCGCGGTGAAGTGGAAATTCCATGGGCGCAAGTCGATATGCAAATTTTGCTGAAAACAGATGGCTTGCCAACTTACCATTTGGCCAACGTGGTCGATGACCATTTGATGCAAATCACTCACGTGATTCGTGGTGAAGAATGGATTCCATCGGCACCGAAACACCAATTGCTTTATCAATATTTTGGTTGGGATATGCCTGTGTTATGCCACATGCCATTGTTGCGTAACCCAGACAAATCAAAATTATCTAAACGTAAAAACCCAACTTCAATCAACTACTACAAAGACATTGGCGTATTACCTGAAGCTTTGCTGAACTATTTAGGTCGCATGGGTTGGTCAATGCCAGATGAAAGTGAAAAATTCACCTTAGCCGAAATGATTGAACACTTTGATATTCAACGTGTTTCACTAGGCGGCCCTATCTTTGATGTGGAAAAACTCAATTGGCTAAATGGTCAATGGATTAAAGCACTTTCACCTGCTGAACTATTAGACACCTTATTGGCTTGGAAAGCAGATCGTGCCAAATTGGAAGAAATTGCTGCCGCAATTCAACCACGTATTCATTTACTCTCAGAAGCGGTCAATTGGTCAGCACATTACTTCAACCATTTCCCAAGCTTAAGCAAGGAACAGTTTGAAAGTAAAAAACTGTCTGAAGAACAAGTGCGTCAAAGCTTGCAATTTGCAATTTGGCGTTTAGAAAGTCTATTTACTTGGAACAACGACACGGTGAGCCAAACCCTAATGGATTTAGCCAACCAAATGGAAATCAAATTGCGTGATTTCATGCCTGCGTTCTTTATTGCAATTGCAGGTTCAACCGCATCTACACCTGTGATGCAAACCATGGTCACCATTGGTCCTGACCTGACCTTTGCGCGTTTGCGTCATGCCTTAGAAGTGGTTGGCGGACCAAGCAAAAAAGAAGTTAAAGTCTGGGAAAAACTGAATGAAAGCATCAAATTGCCGAAAAATGATGCAATTGATCCAGCTTAATTCATTTTTTTGTTGACGTGTGCGCGCAATAGCCCTAATATTGCGCTCACACAGACTGGGGTCATAGCTCAGTTGGTAGAGCGCTACAATGGCATTGTAGAGGTCAGCGGTTCGATCCCGCTTGACTCCACCAAGTTTAAATAAGGCTTTACCTGTGTTGCCTCATCAAGTCCCTATCGTCTAGAGGCCTAGGACATCGCCCTTTCACGGCGGTAACCGGGGTTCGAATCCCCGTAGGGACGCCATATTCAAGATGAATATAAATTCACTTATCTTCATCTTATAATAAAGCTCAAGCAATGACTTGGGCTTTTTTATTGCCCTGTTTTCTGACAGACTGTTTTTGATTTGCCGTACATTTGGTTAGAATAACGATCAGATTAGAATTTTGGAGTTGTAATGCAATACCGATGCCCTAAATGTCAAAGCCCAAAAATCATGCCTGTTGCGCAGGCAGGTCAAACAACACCGCGTCCTGTGGTGCCAAAAAGCTTGGTGATGCTTATTCCAGCGGTATTTGTCTTATTACTTCTTGTCTTGATCAGTATCGCCATGTGGATTTTTGGTGATGGTGCAGGCACAACCTTACAAAGCATTACTGTGGCGGTATTTGTGCTGTGTGTAATTGCAGGTTTCTTGTTTTATCGTGATTTGCCTGATTTCAAAATTTCTATGCAAGCCTTTATGCAGTCACAAAAAAAATGGAAGTGCCGTGAATGTGCACATGAGTGGGAAGTTTAAACCTCACTGGTCTACATCTAGATTAAGAAAAATGTTGCTAGGTTGATCACAAGACCACATCATCGAGCAAATATAAAAAAACCAGCCTTCTCGGCTGGTTTTTTTAATGAGAACTCAAGTTTTTAGACTTAAGCGCCAATTTTACGGTATTTGCTACGTTTGGTTGCCAGATCATCACCATATTTCTTACGGCGATATTCTTCAAACTCAGTATAGTTACCTGTAAAGAATTCTGGTTGCTCATCTTCGAATGACAAGATGTGCGTTGCAATACGGTCTAGGAACCAACGGTCGTGCGATACCACCATCACTGTACCTGGGAAGACTAAAATTGCATCTTCCAGTGCACGTAAAGTTTCAATATCCAAGTCGTTTGATGGCTCATCCAGCAAGATCACGTTTGCGCCCTGCTGTAGAATTTTTGCCAGTTGTAAACGGTTACGCTCACCACCCGACAATTCACCAACGCGTTTTTGCTGATCCTGACCTTTAAAGTTAAAGCGACCAATATAAGCACGCGATGCAATTTCATAATCGCCCACTTTCAAAATGTCTAAACCGCCAGAAACTTCTTCCCAAACAGTTTTGTCATCATCTAGAGTGTCACGAATCTGACCGACATAAGCCACTTTTACCGAGTCACCTAAAGTCACGCTGCCCGTATCAGGTTGCTGCTCGCCAGTCATCATACGGAATAAAGTCGTTTTACCCGCACCGTTTGGACCGACAATCCCCACAATCGCTGCAGGCGGCACAGTAAAGGAAAGGTTTTCGTAAAGTAAGCGATCACCAAATGACTTGCTGATGTTTTCCACTTCCACCACTTTGTTCCCTAAACGTGGGCCAGGTGGAATATAAATTTCAGAAGTTTCGTTACGCTGTTGGAATTCACGCGAGTTAAGCTCTTCAAAACGCTCCATACGCGCTTTGTTTTTCTTTTGCTGGCCTTTCGCATTGGAACGTACCCATTCCAATTCTTTTTTCAAGGCTTTAGCAAAAGATTCTTCTTGCTTCTGTTCTTGCTCTAAACGGTTATTTTTCTGCTCTAACCATGAAGAGTAGTTACCTTGATATGGAATACCATGTCCACGGTCAAGTTCTAAAATCCATTCTGCAACGTTATCCAAGAAGTAACGGTCGTGGGTAATTGCCACAATCGTACCCGGGAAGTCTTTTAAGAAACGCTCTAACCAAGATACAGATTCTGCATCCAAGTGGTTCGTCGGCTCGTCTAGAAGCAGCATGTCTGGTTTAGACAATAACAAACGGCATAAAGCCACACGACGACGCTCACCACCCGATAATTTGTTAACATCAGCATCCCAAGCTGGCAAATTTAATGCTGCCGCTGCTTGTTCAAGCTGATTGTTCAGGTTGTGTGCATCCCAAGTTTGGATAATCGCTTCTAACTTCTCTTGCTCTTTTGCAAGTTTGTCGAAATCTGCATCTGGATCTGCATATTCTGCAAAAACTTGGTCTAAACGCTCTAAAGCATCTAAAGCTTCACGCACACCATCTTCCACGTTGCCGCGTACATCTTTGCTCGGGTCTAGTGGTGGTTCTTGCTCAAGATAACCAATTTTGATGCCTGGCTGTGCACGAGCTTCACCAGAGAAATCTTTATCTACGCCCGCCATAATACGGAGCAAAGTCGATTTACCTGCACCGTTTAAACCAAGCACACCAATTTTCGCACCTGGGAAAAATGATAAGGAGATGTCTTTCAAGATTTCGCGCTTAGGCGGAACCATTTTCGACACTCGGTTCATCGTATAAATATATTGGGCCACGTAGGACTCCTCAATAGAAAACCAAATCTGGGGCTCAGATGAGCAGCCCCTGCTCTAATGAGCGAAAAAATAATCGGGTATTATACCTGAATACGGAGAAAAAATAAGACACCACAAACATCTTGCATGCTTTGTTACAACTCTAGCGATCAGCGGATAAGCACAGGACTTTTTGCCTGCTATATCAAATTTACAGCTAAATATTGCAGCATTTTTACACTTTCTTTCATATTTAAAAGTGCTAGACTCAAACCAATTTAACTCACGAAGATGAAGTAAACATGACCTATAAAGACGAAACTTTGGCCATTCATGCAGGCTATAGCCCAGAACCAACCACCAAAGCCGTGGCTGTGCCTATTTACCAAACCACTTCTTATGCCTTTGATAATACGCAACATGGTGCCGATTTATTTGATTTAAAAGTACAAGGCAATATTTACACCCGTATTATGAACCCAACCACTGCAGTATTGGAGCAACGTGTTGCAGCACTTGAAGGCGGGATTGGCGCATTGGCTTTAGCATCGGGTATGGCTGCAATTACCTACGCAATTCAGACCATTACCGAAGCAGGCGATAACATTGCTTCAGTATCAACTTTATACGGCGGTACTTACAACTTATTTGCCCACACCTTGCCTAAACAAGGCATTGAAGTACGTTTCTTCGATTATCAACAGCCTGAAAGCTTACGCGACCTGATTGATGACAAAACCAAACTGGTCTTTGTAGAATCCATTGGTAACCCATTGGGCAATATTATTGACCTTGAAGCGATTGCGAAAATTGCGCACGAATACGGCATTCCAGTGGTGGTGGATAACACTGTAGCCACGCCTGTCTTGCAAAAATCATTTGATTTTGGCGCAGACATCATCATTCACTCACTGACCAAATATATTGGTGGTCACGGTACGTCTATTGGCGGCATTATTGTCGATAGCGGTAAATTCCCTTGGGGCAAATATCCTGAGCGTTTTAAAGCCTTAAATACACCTGACCCAAGTTACCATGGTGTGAACTATGTAGAAGCCTTAGGCGCTGCAGCATTTATTGCACGTGCACGTGTAGTACCACTACGCAATACAGGTGCAGCGATTAGCCCGCATAACGTATTCCTAATTTTACAAGGTTTAGAAACCTTAAGCCTGCGTATGGAACGCCATACTGAAAACGCGCAAAAAGTAGCGGAATATTTACAGGCACATCCAAAAGTGAAATGGGTCAATTACGCAGGTTTGAAAGATCACCCGCAACATGCGTTGGCACAAAAATATGTGAAAGGCAAACCTTCTGCAATTCTGTCTTTTGGTGTGCAAGATGGCCGTGAAGGCGGAACCCGCTTTATTGATGCACTGCAATTATTCACACGCTTGGTCAATATTGGCGATGCCAAGAGTCTGGCTTGCCACCCTGCAACCACCACTCACCGTCAGTTGAGTGCAGATGAACTCAAAGCGGCTGGTGTGAGTGAAGATATGGTGCGTTTATCCATCGGGATTGAACATGCCGATGACTTAATTGCCGATTTAGAGCAAGCTTTAGCAGCCGTATAAAAACTCATCAGTTCAAACTTTGTACTGGCATCCTGCTGATTAATTTCAACAGGATGCTTTTTTATTTTAATTTTTCTTTGTATGTCTTTGCATTAGCTTTATTTCATGGTAAAAATAAAGATATACAGCTCACAAAAATAGAGCAATTACTCTAAATTCATTTTTAAATTCAACCACTTATTCCATAGCTTTTTTTGTGCAATCGGCTATCATAAAGCCAAGTAAAACAGTTCAAATTCAGTCTGAAATTTGAATCGTCAATCTCAATAAAAATGACAACTCAGGAATCTAAATCAGGAATATTAGCGTGAAGCCAAAATTAGAGAAACTTTTTCAACAGCGTGTAAATGGTAAAGTTGCCCTTATTACAGGTGCATCGAGTGGTATTGGTTTAACCGTGGCACATAAGCTAGCCGATGCAGGTGCGCATGTGCTTTTGGTGGCACGTACTCAGGAAACGCTCGAACAAGTCAAAGCTGAAATTGAAGCACGTGGTGGCAAGGCTTCAGTTTTCCCTTGTGATCTAAACGATATGGACTCTATTGATGCTGTATCGCAACAAATTCTTGCCTCTGTCGATCATATTGATATTTTAATTAACAACGCAGGCCGCTCAATCCGTCGTGCAGTACATGAGTCGGTTGATCGTTTCCACGACTTTGAACGTACCATGCAGCTCAACTATTTTGGTGCTGTGCGTTTGGTACTCAATATTTTGCCGCAGATGATGCACCGTAAAGATGGTCACATCATCAACATCAGCTCGATTGGTGTATTAGCCAACGCAACGCGTTTCTCGGCTTATGTGGCATCTAAAGCCGCATTGGATGCGTTTAGTCGCTGTCTATCTGCAGAAGCGCATACACACAAAATTGCGATTACTTCGGTGTATATGCCATTGGTTCGTACCCCAATGATCGCACCAACCAAAATTTATAAGTACGTGCCCACCCTTTCACCTGAGCAAGCGGCAGATTTAATTGCTTATGCGATTGTGAAACGTCCGAAGAAAATTGCGACACATTTGGGTCGTTTGGCTTCAATCACTTATGCGATTGCACCAGACATTAACAACAAACTCATGTCGATTGGTTATAACTTATTCCCAAGCTCTACCGCTTCTGTGGGCGAGCAGCAAAAACTGAACTGGGTACAAAAAGCGTATGCGCGCTTGTTCCCAGGTGAACACTGGTAATTTATACACAATTCAAGTTTTGCTTTAGGCGACCTACGGGTCGCCTATTTGTTTTTACAGCTTAGGTTGAACAGCGCACAACAATACAACATCACTTCAACAATTTTTAAATTGTGCAGCCGCAACTTTTCATGTGATTTTAATATTGGTTTAAGAAATAGCATTCAAAATGACATTACAATAATGAAAGGTACAACACATGAAAACTCTGTATCTGTTTAAGCTATTTTGTTTTTCTGCTGCGGGCTTAAGTTTTTATCACTTATATACTGAGCTTACGCGCAATCATGTAGACACATTTCAAGTGATGACACTGACAGGCCTGGTGGTCTTGTTAGTCGAATTGGGCTATCGCAGCCAACTTGCCGTGTCCATGTCGCATTCATCTGGTGCGATGTCCGAAGTTTCTGCCTCTTCTAATTACAGTTATTTCATGTCTAAATTGGCAGCAGGCAGTATTGCCACAAGTTTTGTTCTGCAAGGCTTAATCCGTTAATTGCTTATTTAAGATCCACAATCTCAACCATAACAAAACATTCAATTGCACCGCATTTTTATGCTATAACACAGCTGTTTTAAGTATTTTGAATGGATTATGCGAGCACTGGCCCTCATTTTACAATATGGCTGTTTTGCCTTTGCCTTGTTTCTGAGTTATCAGGTTGCAATGGCGCTTTATCAGCAAGAATATGAACTTTTAGAGGTTGTTGCCGATGTCGGCACGATTTTAATTTGTATTGATTTGGGCGTATTTTTATTTAGCAGCAAAGCCTCACAGGGTTTAAATCTTCAGGAATATGCTCGCCAACTTGAAGCACCACCGTCAAAACTAGTCGCAGTGACTCGTAAACTTGGACATTTGGGAATTATGCTGATTTTGGTGAGTTGGATTGTACCGTTGATTTAAAATCCATCAAAAAAATCTGTATATAAAAATGTTCCTGCAAAACAAAAAGCTCCCGAATTTCGGGAGCTTTTTGTTAGAGCAATTCAAAATTACTTCGAACCTTTAATCCCTGCTTGTAACAACAATGCACCTAAACCACCAATTTTATTTTCTTGTGGTTTAGCGGCTTGTGGTTTTTTCGCTTGTGGACGCTCAGTCTGAGGACGTGACTGCTGTGGACGTTTCGCTTGTGGCTTACGCTCTGTACGCTGTTCTTGATCACGACGTGGTGCACGCGCTGCTTTTGCAGGTGCAGCCGAACCTTCAGGACGCATCGATAAATTCACACGGTTACGCTCTACATCAACCTGTAACACACGCACTTGAACAATTTGACCTGGTTTCACCACTTTATGCGGATCAGCCACAAACTCATTGGCCAATTCAGAAATATGTACCAAACCATCCTGATGCACGCCAACATCTACAAATGCACCAAAGTTAGTTACATTGGTCACCACACCTTCAAGCTGCATGCCTTCAGTCAGCTGTGCCACCTCAGTAATATCTTCACGGAACTTAGCCGTACGGAATTCAGGACGTGGGTCACGACCTGGTTTTTCCAATTCAGATAAAACATCCTGAATGGTAGGTAAGCCGACTTGCTCATCCACAAACTCTTCAGCATTCACTGAACGGATAATTTCAGTATTGCCAATAATATCTTTGACTGTAGTCGCTTTAGCAGCCGCAATTTTTTGTACCAAACCATAAGATTCAGGGTGAACAGCTGAGGCATCTAAAGGCTCAGAACCCGCTTGAATACGCAAGAAACCTGCGGCTTGTTCAAAAGTACGCTCGCCTAAACGTGGTACGTTTTTCAAGGCTTGGCGGTTATCAAAACGGCCATGTTCTTTACGGTAATCTACAATTTGCTGTGCAATTGATTTATTCAGACCTGCGATATAACCCAATATTGCTGAAGATGCTGTATTGACATCTACACCCACCGAGTTCACACAGTCTTCGACCACAGCTTCTAAGGTTTTTGCCAAACCTGCCTGATTCACATCATGTTGATACTGCCCCACACCAATTGATTTTGGATCAATTTTTACCAATTCTGCCAATGGGTCTTGTAAACGACGGGCAATAGACACTGCACCACGAATCGACACATCTAGCTCTGGCAATTCTTGCGATGCCAACTCTGAAGCTGAATACACAGATGCACCCGCTTCAGATACAGATACACGCGTCAATTTTAAGTCGCTGTGTGCAGCCATCATTTCTGCCACCACCGCTTCAGTTTCACGGCTTGCAGTCCCGTTACCAATCGCAATTAAATCAACATGGTGCTCACGGCATAAACGTGCAATCTCTTCAATCGCGCCTGCTTTGTCTTCTTTTGGTGCAAATGGATACACCGTGCTATGTGCAACTACATCACCAGATTGGTTCACCACAGCCAATTTGACACCTGTGCGGATACCAGGGTCTACACCCAGCGTACAACGTGCGCCTGCAGGTGCAGAAAGCAATAAATGACGCAAGTTTTCTGCAAAGACATCCATCGCTTCGGCTTCAGCAGCCAAACGTTTTTCAGTTAATAATGAATGTTCAATTTGTGGACGCACTTTGCCCAACCAGAACAATTTTGCAGTTTGCTTTAAAAAGTCCTGACGTGCTTGCGGCTGAATCTGATCTAAATTGTATTCAGTTTCAATACGTGCCAAAGGTGCACTGTCTTCACCATCAACTTTTAAGCCCAAGACATTTTCTTGGCGACCACGCAACATCGCCAATAAACGATGTGAAGGCACTTTGTTGAGGTTTTCTGAAAAATCGAAGTAATCACGGAATTTTTTGCCCACTTCTTTTTTCTCTTCAGAAGCAACCAAGCTTTTTAATACCGCTGTTTTGGCAAAAATTTCTTTTAATTCTGTGGTTAAGGCAATATTTTGTGCCCATTCATCAATCAGAATGTGTTGTACCGCATCTAGCTGACTGTCTGCATCAGGATAGTCTACATGACTAAAGCCTGCTAAAGCTTCGCTTGGCTCAACCTGTTCTGCAAAAATTTGCGCTGCAATTGGGCCTAAACCTGCTTCTTTAGCTTTAAACGATTTACTGGTGCGTTTTGGACGGTAAGGCGCGTAAATTTCTTCTAAAGCATTTTTGGTTTCAGCAGCGTTTACCCGTGCCAATAAATCATCAGATAATTTATCTTGTTCTTTGAGTGATTCTATTACTTTTTCGCGACGCTCATATAAATCACGTAAATACGATAAACGTGTATCGAGCTGACGTAGCTGCGTGTCATCTAAACCTTGAGTCACTTCTTTACGGTAACGTGCAATAAATGGAACGCTAGCACCTTCATCAATAAGTTTGATGGCAGCTTCTACTTGATTTGGTCGTACGGCAAGTTCTTTTGCTAACTGCTGAGCTAAGTCAGTCATCGTGTGTGATCCTACAAGGATAAGTACTAAAAGCCATGATTATAAAGACCAAGACTATAAAATCCACAATTGTTTTATGAATTTTATAAATGGTGGTGATTTGGCGATTTTTGCCAATTCGGCAAAATTTTATAAATCTAAATAAAATTCAGGCTGATGTTAGACTTAAACAGGCAAATATGTCAGTTTTTAACAGGGGAATGCTGTATATATTTGGTATCTATGTCTTGATTTTATCTGCAATATTTGTTGCTTTAGAGCATATGCAAAAGATACCAATGAATCGTATACTCAAAGCCAACTCAACTTTTTGTTTACGACGACAATAAAGAATAAAGGAGCACATCATGAGTTTAGTTGTACCTGCTGAAAAAACAGATACCGTACACAGCGAAACTGACCGCGTTGAACGCATTCTCGTTGTCGATGATGATGTGCGTTTACGTACCCTGTTACAACGTTTCTTGGAAGATAAGGGCTTTGTGGTTAAAACTGCCCACGATGCAACGCAAATGGATCGTTTGTTACAGCGTGAACTGTTCTCTTTAATCGTGTTGGATTTTATGCTACCTGTAGAAGATGGTTTAAGTATTTGCCGTCGTTTACGTCAATCTAACATCGATACGCCAATTATTATGCTCACGGCTCGCGGTAGTGACTCTGACCGTATTGCAGGACTTGAAGCAGGTGCAGATGATTATTTACCAAAACCGTTTAATCCAAATGAGCTGTTAGCGCGTATTCGTGCTGTATTGCGTCGTCAAGTGCGCGAGGTACCAGGTGCACCAAGTCAGCAAATGGAAGTGGTTGGTTTTGGCCCATGGTCACTAGATTTATCGACCCGTACTTTGACACGTGAAGGTCAGGTCGTGACCCTAACTACAGGTGAATTTGCAGTACTCAAAGCGTTGGTACAACATCCTCGTGAGCCTTTAACCCGTGACAAGTTAATGAATTTGGCGCGTGGTCGTGAATGGGGTGCGATGGAGCGTTCGATTGATGTTCAGGTTTCACGTTTACGTCGTTTAATTGAAGAAAACCCTGCCCGTGCACGTTATATTCAAACGGTTTGGGGTGTCGGTTATGTATTTGTTCCAGATGGTGCGGAATAAGTTGAAAATGATGTGAGGCTTCAGCCTCACATCTTCATGCAATGATCAACATTTATGCACACCGATCATTGTGCTAGATTTAAAGAACAGACATTCCAATAACAAGTATATTCATCATAAAATTTCACTCACTAAATTCGCTTTACAACCTCTGCCACAGGACAAGATGTGAAACTCGAACCCATCGACCCACAAGAATTTACCGACTATGTGGCGTATTCTGAAAAGAAACGTACCCGCTGGGAGCGTTTTCTGGACAAAATCAAACCACGCTCTGCAGCCATGCGCACCACGGTACTGGTGGTTTTTGTGGTGTTGTTTAGCCTGTTTATGTCGTTGTGGTTCTTTTGGCGCACCTTGTATTTACCTGAAATTCAACAACACGCCCGCTATTTAGCGGTTGAACTGGAAATTTTAAACAATCCAGATTTGCGCATTTTTCACAATGAAGCCGAAGTCGATGTCGATGCGTGGCTTAAAAATCGGGTCGGCATTGAATATGTAACCGATCCACGTGAGTTTCCTAATGTACGGGAAAAAGTCATTGCAGAGTTTTTTACCCAACAAATAGAAAAGAAACTGGCAACTGAATTAAAAATGCAGGATGTCACGGTCTATTTCCAGTTCAAACCAAGCCCGCGTATTTGGATTCAAACCCCAGAAATGAATGGCAACTGGGTACGTGAACCCCTTAAAACCTATGCCAACTACAGCCCTGAATTGGTCTTTGGCTGGCTTTTGGGTATTCCACTGTTAGCTGCAGCAATTATTTTAACTCTAGTACGTCAGCTGAATCGTCCTTTGCGTCGTCTGCAAAATGCCGCCAATAGCTACAGTAAAACAGGCAAAGCACCTTATTTAGAAACCAATCACGGTCCGCAGGAAATTCGTGAGGTCAACCAAGCCTTTAATCACATGATTTATACCTTGGAACAGACTGAACGTGACCGTCGTATCATGTTGGCAGGTATTTCACACGACCTGCGCACGCCACTGACACGGATTCGTTTAAGTGCCGAAATGATGCCCGATGATGATTTTTTAAAAGAAGGCTTAATTTACGATGTAGAAGATATGGATGCGATTTTAAATCAATTCATTTCTTATATGCGTGATGGTTCCGATGAAGAATTACAAGAAACCGATTTAAATGTTTTGCTGCAGGAATTGATTATTCAATTTAAACCGTTGGATATTCGCTTTAACGCACAAGAATTACCTTTAATTCAGGCGCGCAGTTTGTCGCTGAAACGTCTGATTGGCAACCTGATTAATAACTCGAAACGCTATGGTGCAGAGCCAATTGAGTTGTCTGCAGAAGTGCTGGATGAACACATTCGGATTAGCGTGGCAGACAACGGTACAGGCATTCCAGAAGACCAAATTGCCGATTTAATGCAGCCTTTTGTACGCGGCAATGAAGCACGTACTGTACAAGGCAGTGGCTTAGGTTTGGCAATTGTAAAACGTATTGTCGATATTCATCAGGGCGAGCTCACCATTCAAAACCGTGAACACGGTGGTCTTGAAGCCATCATTACCCTGCCGTTACAACCTGAAATCGTTGAAGAAAAAAATAATGTTGGCACGCTGGAAAAAATCAAACAAAGTTTGAGTGAACACTTCTAAACGGCTGACGCTTTTAATCTCTATCTGGCTTGCTATATACCAATTTCAGACCAACAGCAAATCGGATGGACGATCAAAGTAAAAAATTCAGATGGTGCATATCAAAATTGTATAAAAATATATCAAACAAATTGTAATATTTACCTTTTGATATATAAATAAACGATTAAATTCAATTATTTATGTATTATTTTATATTTTTATACCACCATTTAGGCAAAAAATTAGACCTTAGCCTAACACCTATGCAAAATACCTTTTTTGATCGGTACAATCGGTATCAGTCTAGTATTTTACGAGAGTTCGCCATGTCTTTAGATCGCATCCGTTTAGCCTCCCTCCACGACAAAGTAATCAGCGCAGAACAAGCTGCTGAATTCGTTCAAGATGGTATGACCGTAGGTATGAGTGGCTTTACTCGTGCGGGTGAAGCAAAAGCTGTTCCACTTGCATTGGTGGCACGCGCTAAAACCAACCCTTTAAAAATTGACTTAATTACTGGCGCAAGTCTTGGTAATGATTTAGACAAGCAATTGACTGAAGCAGGTGTTTTGGCTCGTCGTATGCCGTTCCAAGTAGACAACACCTTGCGTAAAGCAATTAACCAAGGTCAAGTCATGTTCATTGACCAACACTTGTCTGAAACTGTTGAGCAAATGCGTAACAACACGCTAAAACGCCCAGACATCGCGATTGTTGAAGCAGTTGCAATTACTGAAGACAGCTTAATTATTCCAACAACTTCTGTAGGTAACTCTGCAAGCTTTGTTGAATATGCAGATAAAGTCATTATCGAAATCAACACCACTGTAAGCACAGAATTTGAAGGCCTACACGACATTTATATTCCTGAAGCACGTCCAACACGTGGCCCAGTGCCATTAACTCACGTTGAACAACGTATTGGAACCAAAGGTATTCAGTTAGACCCTGCAAAAGTTGTGGGTATTGTATTTAACGATACCTTGCTTGACTCTCCATCTAACGTGACCGATCCAGATGACGAAACTCAAGCAATTGCAGATCACTTGATCGCATTCTTTGAAAACGAAGTAGCTCAAGGTCGTTTACCGAAAAACTTGGCACCTTTACAAGCAGGTATCGGTTCAATTGCAAACGCAGTATTAACAGGCTTCAAACACTCTAACTTTGAAGACTTGGTGATGTACTCAGAAGTACTCCAAGACTGTACGTTTGAATTGATTGATGCAGGCAAAATGAAGTTCGCTTCTGGCTGTTCAATGACCTTGTCTGAAAAATGTGGCGATCGCGTATTTGGTAATCTTGCACACTACAAAGACAAATTCATTTTACGTCCACAAGAAATTTCTAACTTCCCTGAGTTAGTACGTCGTTTAGGCATCATTGGTATTAACACTGCACTTGAGTTTGATATTTACGGTAACGTGAACTCAACCCACGTATGCGGTACCAAAATGATGAACGGTATTGGTGGTTCAGGTGACTTCGCGCGTAACGCACACTTGGCGATTTTCGTGACTAAATCGATTGCGAAAGGCGGTGACATTTCATCTATCGTTCCAATGGCTGCGCATGTAGACCACAACGAACACGACGTTGACATTTTGGTTACTGAGCAAGGTTTAGCAGATTTACGCGGTCTTGCACCACGTGAACGCGCTCGTGCGATTATCGACAACTGTGTACACCCAATGTACCGCAATGCATTGAATGATTACTTTGAGCGTGCATGTGCAAAAGGTGGTCACACTCCTCACCTACTTCGTGAAGCATTATCTTGGCATGCAAACTTCGAAGAACACGGTCACATGTTGACTCCTGCACAACAAGAATCTGCGCAACCAGCATAATTCGCGTGCAATAAAAAACGCCCTGATTTTTCAGGGCGTTTTTTTATGTCTTAAGTTTTTATGTCTTAGATTGTCACAAGGTCATTTGCGACAACGCACTCCATTTTACTCAAATGCCAAAGCTTTAAATTCATCTATAAAATGCTGCCCTAACTGGCGTAAACCATCCACACTGAGTGTGGTTTCAATCACACCCAAAGACACCACATCACGTTGAATTTGCAGCACAGTTTGACCTTGCGGGTTGATATAAAAACGAGAACCCAAAGTTGCAAATTTGCTTGCTAAGTCTAGGTTTTGTTCAGCTCGAACTTGATTCACCACATCTTGCGCGGTAAAACGGTATTGATCATGCAGCAAATTTAAGCTGTTGGATTGCCCATATTCTGCACTTAATGCACAATCATCCAAGACCTGTAAAGGCTGATCAAGATTGGCAAAAGCAGTCGCAGGGAGACTCAGCGCAAGACTGAATAAAATAGGGAGAGAAAATTTTAACATTGGACACCTCGCACATAGGTAAATTACACCTGTGGAGAAACATCCTTTTTTCACCAACTTATATTTTAAGTTCAAAAATCACTCAATACATTGACTTTTTATACCAAGCGACCTAAACGCAGCAAAACTGGAAACTGAATTTTCAAGCCCTGAGCAGGTTGCTGCTGCAACAATTGCTGTAATTCAAGCAAGGGCGTATCAGTATGTTGCTTTAAATAATGCTGCAGTCCCGACCAAGTGTTTAAATAATTCAGCAATTGTGCTGCCGACCAACGATATTTCAGGCAAAGTTCGGGTGTCACGATTTCTTGAAATGGGAAAGGAATCGTGCGATATAAGTCATCAATATAACGACGTTCAGCATCCCAACAACCTTTTAAGGTCTGAAAATACAAGCGTTGAATTGCGGTATTCACCTCACGATCTACAGCTTGAATCAGACCGTAGCCCACCGCAGCAAATATTCCACTCGGTTTTAGCACCCGATGCACTTCGGCATAAAAGGCATCAAACTTGAACCAGTGAATCGCTTGTGCAACGGTAATTAAATCCACACTCGCATCTGCCAATCCGCTGTCTTGCGCCAAACAAGCGCGATAACGCACATTTTCCCACTGTGGTGCTTGATCCAGCTGTGCCTGACTTAAATCCGTGGCTAAAATCTGCTGAAAATGTGGCGTTAATAACTGGGTAAACTGCCCTGAACCTGCACCGCAGTCCCATGTCAAACCGCGCTCTGGCACATGTTGTAAAATCGTATCGACAATCGCGGTTGAATACTGCGGACGTGCCTGACGATATAAATCGCTGCCCTGCGAAAACAAATCTTTCATGCTGCATTCCCTGACCATGATCGCTTGATTTTAATTCAGCTTGTTTAATACGTATTGTGGACTTTAGATGAAGATGCAAAGCGGGTTTGAATACAAGATTTTATTTTAGACATAAAAAATTTTGCGCATAAAAAAGCCCCAAACATTGTTTGAGGCTTTTTGAATATGGTGGCGAGACCCAGGATCGAACTGGGGACACACGGATTTTCAATCCGTTGCTCTACCGACTGAGCTATCACGCCAATGCCGTGTATTAAGCCGTATCTCGGCTGAATAGTCAATAAAAATCATCACTTTTTTATTTGATCGCATAAATTTTATGCAAAAAAAATCCCTGATGGATCAGGGATTGAAAACGTTTAACCGTTTTGAATATGGTGGCGAGACCCAGGATCGAACTGGGGACACACGGATTTTCAATCCGTTGCTCTACCGACTGAGCTATCACGCCAATGACGCGTATTAAACAGTTTCAGCTGTAAATCGTCAATAGTCTTTTTCGCTTTTCAGTGCAAATGTTTACTTTTACAGCAACCTCATTCTATTTCTGCTGAAATATCACCCAAAAATTTAAAAATGAGTTCTTTTCCAATTAAATTTTGACAAACTTCCGATACGCGAATGTGGGGCACGGATGCCCCACGTTACCCATCACAACAAGGATGTCGTGTATGGGTAACAAAAGACTTTTGCCTACTTTGGGTCTTGCCAAAGTAGGAAGATGCCTACGCAAAGCTATTTAAACCTTAGCTAAAAATTGTGGCTGTGCAAGCACAAAAAACAATATAGGATTTAGATAAACTTCTTTCACAAATCCGATTAAAACCATACTTCAATCCCCCATCATCCTCTTACGGAAGATATTCCTCATCCCTGAGCCATATATGGCGCAAGAGAAGGGATTTTCGATACTAATTTAATTTTGACCTATACGGATAAACTGAAAAGACAGACACAACGTCAGCTTTTTAAAAACTCACAACTTACCCAAATGCGCCAAACAACGATGAATCGCACCACAACCCGGCTGAAAGTGCTGCACACCTTTGGCTTCTTCCATACGGCACACCTCACTCACCAAACGATCTGCCACACCTCGACCACGGTTTGCAGGATGCACCACAATATATTCAAGCGTACGATGATCATCTTGCCCTGTGCACCAAATCGCACCAATCACTTTAGTATTAAATTCTGCCGTGTAAAGTAGGGTATACTGAGCCAAGTTCTGCTCAAGTTGGCTTACCGCATCTTGCCCATCGCCAAATTCAGGGCTGGTATCATACAGTCGCTCAAGCTGGCTGCGCACTTCGGTATTTTCCAGTGAAGTATAGGCATGTACGGTAATAGGCATTGATTAACCCTCCTGAGCAATCTAATATGCTGAGACTTCGTCACAGCGAAAACATTTTACATCAATCATTTTTGACGTTTTTTGAGGAACGTGTCTATGACCCAACGTATCAGTGAAGTGGTGAGAAATACCAACGAAACTAAAATTCGAGTTCGTGTGAATCTGGACGGTACGGGTCAAGGCACACTCAACACTGGAGTTCCATTTTTAGACCATATGATTGATCAAATCAAGCGACACGGTTTGTTTGATATTGATATTCATTGTGATGGCGACTTGGAAATTGATGATCACCACACTGTAGAAGACTGTGGTATCACGCTTGGACAAGCTTTTGCTCAAGCTTTGGGCGATAAAAAAGGTTTACGACGCTACGGTCACTTTTACGCACCACTTGATGAATCTTTAAGCCGTGTGATTGTCGATTTATCGGGTCGTCCGGGTTTATTTATGGATATTCCATTTACCCGCGCACGTATTGGTACTTTTGATGTGGATTTATTCTCAGAATTCTTCCAAGGCTTTGTCAACCATGCATTAATGACACTGCACATCGACAACCTCAAAGGTAAAAACAGCCACCACCAAATTGAAAGCGTATTTAAAGCATTTGCACGTGCTTTACGCATGGCATGTGAAGTCGATCCGCGTGCTGAAAATACAGTGGCATCAACCAAAGGAACACTCTAATGACCCGAATTGCCCTTCTTGACTATGGCATGGGAAATTTACACTCTGCAGCGAAAGCTTTAGAGCATGTGGGTGCAACGGTAGATGTGACCAATGACCCAAAACTGATTGCACAAGCCGATAAAATTGTGTTTCCAGGTGTGGGTGCTATGCGTGATTGTATGCAAGGCATGCATGAAGCTGGCATTGATGACGTGGTACGCAACGCGGTCTTTAATAAACCTGTACTTGCAATTTGTGTAGGCATGCAGGCGCTGATGCAACATTCCGAAGAAAATGGCGGAGCAGATGCACTGGGCATTTTTGCAGGTACAGTCAAACGCTTTCCTGAAGTAGCAGGTTTAAAAGTGCCACACATGGGTTGGAATCAGGTACATCAACGTGACCCGAGCCACCCTATGTGGAACAACATTGAACAAGATGCGCGTTTTTACTTCGTGCATAGTTTTTATGTTGAACCGCAAGATGAAAAAATCGTGGCCGCGACCTGTGATTATGATTTAACGTTCTGTACTGCCCTGCATCAAGACAACTTGTTTGCAACGCAGTTCCACCCAGAAAAAAGTCACACTGTTGGTTTGCAGTTACTAAAAAACTTTGTGGAATGGAACATCTAATATTCAAGATGCTTCAACCACTAAAGCCGAGTTAATCTCGGCTTTATTTTTGCGTGAATGTTTTTCACTTTTATTGCACATTGATTTGTGTTTAAAATTAAAGCGCTTTTTATACCTTTTATTCAAAATAAACTGAGGGTCTGTCGATAATTGGTCTATGTTTGCGATGTGAGAGAGATATCTCACAAGATTTTTGAGCAAATATAAGGTATGCGACAGAAAATTCAAAAAATCTAGGAATTACAACAATGAGTCAATATGTAGAAGATTCTGCACTCAGTGCAGCGGGGCGTTTTGGTCGATTATCATTTTTAGCGTGGAACTGTTTGCTCAGCTTGGGGCTTGCAGTACTGATTGCAATTATTGCCGTTGTTGCACCCAATTTATTGCTAGAGCTCGGCTCTGGCTCTATGGGCATCGGCATGATCTTGCTCGTGATCATTTATATCGTTGCGTTCTATTTTAGCTTTATTTTCACCATCCGCCGCTTGCATGACCGCAATCATACTGGCTGGTTATCTTTGCTGATTTTGGTGCCTTTGGTGAATATTATTATGGGTTTATATTTGGTATTTGCACCTGGCGATGATCGTCAAAATAGCTATGGTGCGGTACGTGAAACTGCAGGTTGGGAAAAAGTACTGGCTTGGATTTTTATTGTGCTGATGATTTTGGCGATTATTGGCAGCTTCTTGTCAGGTATATTCAGCAACGTCTAAGCAAAAATATTCCACTTGGTTGATATTTCGAAATAGCCCATCTATTGGGCTATTTTTTCAGGATATTCGCTGCAATCTTTGTCCTGCACAGCATTTTCAATCTTTTAAACTTTGCCAAATTCCGCAAAACGCTTTAGGCTAAAACCGCTTCTTTACCGCTTTGAATGTTATGGTTCTCACTCGTCTGCGTACCCTGCCTAGCCCTGATGAAATTCGGCAATTGCCACTGTTTGAAAATATTGCGCGTCAAAATATTGTACTGATTCAAAATCTAGAGCAATGTCTAGCAATTGAAGCTGAACTGAAAACCGCAGCTGTCTTGGGTTTCGATTCTGAATCTAAACCCACGTTTAATGTAGGCGAAGTTTCTACAGGCCCGCATTTAATTCAGCTCGCAACCTTAGAAAAAGCCTATCTATTTCAGCTCAATGATGACATTTGGCAATTTTTGCAGCCAGTTTTTGCCAATCGCGATCAAATTAAAGTAGGTTTTGGGCTGAAAAATGATGCCCATTTATTTCGTAAAAAAGGTATACAACTGAATAGCGTGATTGAACTATCCAAATGTTTTGGCAGTTTTGGTTTTAAAAGTCCGCTTGGGCTTAAAAATGCCATGGCATTATTATTTCACGTTCATTTCCCTAAAAGCCGAAGTATCAGCACCTCAAACTGGGCATGCAAACAGCTCAGTGAAGCACAAATTGCCTATGCTGCCGCCGATGCCTACGCACCTGTGTTGATATTTGAAGAATTGGGGCGTTTGGGTCTATTGCCCGAGCATATCCCAAACAGTTCACTCAAATTGCGGATTCGTCCTTCTAAAACAAAACCTACAACAGATGCTTAGATATTTAACAATACTTTGTTAAGATGCACAGATTGAATTCAATAAGTTTTTGGCAAGGAGCGAAAGCATGCTGATCATCCCTGCAATTGACCTGAAAGATGGCAAGTGTGTTCGTTTAAAACAAGGTCGTATGGAAGATGATACTGTATTTTCTGACGATCCAGTGGCAACAGCACAACACTGGGTAAATGAAGGCGCGCGTCGCTTGCATTTAGTCGATTTAAACGGCGCTTTCGCAGGTACGCCAATTCATAAACCTGTGGTTGAAGCGATTGCAAAATCACAACCGGATCTTCCAATTCAAATTGGTGGCGGTATTCGTTCACTCGAAACCATCGAACACTATTTGGATGCAGGCGTATCGTTCGTGATTATTGGTACCAAAGCCGTACAAGAGCCTACTTTTGTAGAAGAAGCCTGCAAGAAATTTGCAGGACACATCATTGTCGGCATTGACGCCATGAATGGCATGGTGGCTACTGATGGTTGGGCCAACGTCACAGACGTGAAGGCAACAGATTTAGCTAAGCGTTTTGCCGATGCAGGTGTATCTAGCATTGTTTATACCGATATTGCCCGTGATGGCATGATGCAAGGTGTGAACATAGAACAAACCGTAAACTTGGCGCAATATTCAGGCTTACCCGTGATTGCTTCTGGCGGTGTGACCAATTTAGATGACGTACGCAACCTAAAAGGTCAGCCTGGCATTTTAGGTGCGATTACAGGTCGTGCAATTTACGAAGGCACGTTAAGCCTGCGTGAGGCACAGTTGCTTTTAGATGAGCAATCTTTGTAATTCTGCCGCGTATTTTTAAAGAGGTCTGCGGACCTCTTTTTTATTTTGATTTTATTTTACTCATTTTGAGTTTTCTTCATCTCCCACTGGTTCTATGTCTCAGCTTTCACCAATGCTTCGCAGCAAAGCCCCGCAACTGGCGCTCATTTTGATTACCTTAATTTGGGGTGCAACCTTCATTACCGTGCAATACGGTTTGAACTTCAGCAGTCCAGTACTGTTTGTAGGCTTACGTTTTGCCGCAGCCACGTTGGCCGTGGGGCTGATTTCATGGCGAAGCTTACGTGGTTTTAGCATCGATGAACTCTATGCAGGCTTTGCCATAGGCGCAGTCATTGCGCTAGGTTATGTCACTCAAACCATTGGCTTACAAAGTATCAGCAGTAGCGAATCGGCCTTTTTAACGGCGCTGTATGTCCCGCTTGTACCGCTATTGCTGTGGTTATGCTTTGATCAACGTCCGCATGTCATGACTTGGTTGGGTGCTATTTTGGCATTTGTAGGCTTGGTCTTTTTAACAGGCAATGGCTTAGGCGCAATTCAGTTAAGTTTTGGACAAGCCATTACTTTAATCGGTTCAATTGCGATTGCCTTTGAAATTATTTTAATTAGCTATTTTGCCAATCGGGTCAATTTAAAGCGCGTTACCCTCATCCAACTGGGTTGTGCATCGTTATTGTGTTTTGCGATTGCACCATGGGTTGGAGAAACTCAATTGCCCGAATTTCAGTGGTCACTCCTTGCTGTTTTGCTCGGCTTAGGCATTGCCAGTGCCGTGATTCAATTGGTGATGAACTGGGCGCAACGACAAGTAGACCCTGTGCAAGCTGCTATTATTTATGCAGGTGAGCCTGTTTGGGCCGCATTGATTGGACGTTTGGCAGGCGAGCGCTTGGCCGTTCTGGCGTTGTTCGGTGGACTACTGGTGGTTTTAGGCGTGCTGGTCAGCGAATGGCGACCAAAATTTTTAAAACGAAACACATCATCCCAAAAAGTTGAATGAACAGCATCTAGGCAAGATCGCTCAAAACATCTTAAAAAGACGAACGAACGTGAATTTAATGATACATCGGTAAATTATCATTCACGCGAATTAAACCGCGTATAGCACGGTAAACAATCCATAACCACGAAATAGCAACCACTGCGATACAGAAAAGTGTCGCAGCCAAAGTCATACTGGCAAAGCTTTGCGCATCTGGACTAAAGAACACCAAAAAGAACGGCACAAAGGCCACAATATTCCAAAACAGATACCACCAGAAGCTGCGAATTTGCCAAGTAAAATGACTGGCAAAAATTGAACCTTGTACATCACTACGTTTTAAATAGTTGATGATTAAGGCAATCACGGCCAATATCCCCGCAGAAAAAATCGCCACGATATACAGCACATATAAAATCATGGTCAATGAACGATGTGGGTCTTGATCTACTGAATATGAATGCTCTGCGTCTGACATAATGCACCTGACAAGCCTGTTACTGGAACAATATTCCCAATTAGATGTTAAGCTGATTCAACGGAGAAATCATCCATAAAATCAGAAAGATATTTAAGCCTATCGTACAAAAATAAATCTTACCAAAGGGTTGTTTTTGTGTTTTATGGCGTAATTTTTGTTGTGCTAACCATGCTGCAGGCCAACCCCCTAAAAAAGCCACAATATGCAAGTTATTTTCAGGAATACGACGTCCACCCTGCTGTGCAGCTTCTTTATCTTGTGCATACAGCCAATAACTCAGCGCATTCATCAAACTGATGAATAATAACAACATACCGCTGAGCAATCCCAACAGCGTCAGCAAAGCCAAAGCAACAATATAAGCCACACACAATATTTGCATCGGCTGCATTTTTTGCGTGCTGTTGGACGTTTTCGCACTCACAGCAGATGCCTTTGCTGCTTTGGTCTGCGAAGCTTTTAAATACACCGCTTGCTGCGCTCGGTAACGTCCACGCTCATCCACAGTCACTGTGTATTCTAAGGCACAGCCCACAATTGGACGTGGACCTTGTCGGGCGAAGTCCTTAATGTGTAAAAACACGCGATCTTTTTGGTGGTCATTCGGCTGAATAAACCCATAACCCTGCTCATCAAACCATTCGACTAAACGCCCTTGATCACGCATGTTCTATATCCCTCAAGCTGTCACAAACTTTAAGCGTTCAATCAGCATATTCCGCATTTCATCTGGATTTTTCTGCAAAATATCTGCGCCTGTCCGCCCTTCTGCCGCATTTTTAGCAGCCACCTGCAAACGCATTAACCAAAAACGTCCTGCCGCCATTGCCAAATACAGTTCCAAACAGGCTTTTTCGTCTTGGGTTAAAGGACGCACCGTTTCGTAGGCATTTAAAAATGCAATCGCCTTGCTTTCATTTAAGCTCAGCTCAGGAAAATCGGTACAAAAATCATTCAGCGTAATCGCAATATCAAACAGCAATTCATCTTGATTTAATTCATAAAAATCTAAAATGCCTTGCAACTGATCATCTGCAAACAAGGTATTGTCACGGAATAAATCCGAGTGAATAAAACCTTTGGGACGCTGCGGATAGACTGCGGTTAAAGCTTCATACAAGCCCAAAAGTTTGGACAGTAAGGCTTGATCGGCCACATGCATGCTTGGTTTTAATTGGCGTGCGGCCCCTGCCCAATAAGCATGATCACGTACATGATCGCGCTGCAAAGGAAAATTTTGTAAGGCCACATGCATTTTGGCTTGTGCAATCGCAATCGCTTCCACTTGCGCCACTGTTGCCAGTGTCGGATGCTGCCCAATTAAACGCGGTGCAATTTGTGCAGGTTTTTCTTTTAATTGGTGAATGGCTTGTCCCGAATAGGATAAAGGCACTGCCACAGGCAAACCCGCTTGCCCCAAATGCTGCAATACAGGAATTAATTCGCCTGCCGCTTGCTGATCTAATTCTTCAAAAATGGTCAGCACGTACTCGTTTTGATTGTCGCAACGCAAAAAATAATTGGTATTTTGAATCCCCCCTTGAATGGGAATCAGCTCGACCACCTCCAATCCATAAGGCGCTGCAAAGACCTGAACTTCCTTTAAAGTCAAAGGAGTATAAACCGACATAGAAAACCTGCGAAAAACCTGAGCTAAGTTTGATAGAATACCCGCTCCATCTGCCAAGGTGTAGCGCTTGTGTGGGTGAGTTTCATAATCGGCTGTAATAATTGGAAAAATTTATGCTAGCGAAACGTATTATTCCTTGCCTAGACGTAGATAATGGTCGCGTGGTCAAGGGCGTGCAATTCCTTGATATTCGTGATGCGGGCGACCCTGTCGAAGTGGCGCGTCGTTATAATGAACAAGGTGCCGATGAAATCACCTTTTTAGACATTACCGCTACCCATCATGGTCGTGATACGACTTATCGTACCGTAGAACGTATGGCAGAAACCGTGTTCGTGCCCCTCACCGTTGGTGGTGGCGTGCGCAAGGTTGAAGACATTCGCCTATTATTGAACGCAGGTGCAGATAAAGTCAGCATTAACTCTGCAGCCGTCTTTAACCCTGAATTTGTGCAAGAAGCCTCACAGCGTTTTGGCGCGCAATGTATTGTAGTTGCCATTGATGCGAAAAAAACGGGTGATAACAAATGGGAAATTTTCACCCACGGTGGTCGTAAACCAACAGGTATTGATGCCATTGAATGGGCAGTGAAAATGGCAGACTACGGCGCAGGTGAGCTATTGGTCACTTCAATGGATGCCGATGGTACCAAGGCAGGCTATGACTTGGCGCTCATGCGTGCCATCAATGACCGTGTAACTGTACCCACCATTGCGTCTGGCGGTGTAGGTAATTTACAGCACTTGGCAGATGGTATTTTAAAAGGCGGTGCAGATGCGGTACTAGCTGCCTCAATTTTCCACTTTGGTCAGCACACTATTCCAGAAGCCAAACAATATTTGGCAGCGCAAGGCATTGAAATGCGTTTGTAATTTCTAAAACAAAACTGTTTTGGACTTTAGTTTTTGAGCTTTAAAAGTGTAATCTTCGGGTTACACTTTTTTATTTAGCCCAAAATACAGGCAGAAAAAAAGGAGTCCGAATGCCACTACTGTCCCATATTTCGCTTTAAGAACCCCTTGTGTTCCATAGATACCCGTCAATATTGAGCTGACGTTTTCCTTATCTGGATGAGTCAAAGTTCAGGACTCAAAAAGCCAGCATGAAATTCAGTAAAGGATTGAATCACAGTCATCATACTCATAAGCTTATTGCAGTTGAAAATGGTGAAGAAAATGACAGGGTACAAGGCTGTAAATTCCAGTTTCCCTCTGGGAGCCTTTGATATAAAGGGATAGAATCTGGCTATCCATTCGCGTGATAGCCTTGCGAAGTCGTGCTTCTCTTTCTTTTTAAACAGCTGTGACTGAAGTGTGTCATCACGATCTCCTGGTGTCGTGATCTGAATCTCACCATCATCCGTAAGGTCTTACTTGAATGACCATTGCGAGCATTAGAACCGCGCTTACGAGCTTTCTTTCATGTCCGAGGTGTAGGGTAAGTCCGGCATTGAGAGCCGCTAAAATAGTCAGTTTAGTCAACAATCGGCTGAATGGATTTAGATCATCTTCTGTTTTTATGGATTTAGCAAATTCTGCTATAAGGTCATTTAATTTTTGTTCTTCCAACATGATGCCTGACTTCGTTGTGACTATGAACATATAAAATTCAATCAATTACGCAATTTTATTTACAATCTCGTCTTCGACAAACTCACTATGATTCACTGTATGTTCTTAGTTTCTTGGCAAGAAATGCGATCAATGTCTGGTTATTTGTAGTCATAAAATTGAGTCGCCTGTTTTTTAAAGGGGATTGAATTAAGGCTTATAGGATGAATTCGTAAGATTGTGTTCAGCGAACGCTTACGCTTTAGTTACCGCTATGCTGAAGTGGCTGAATAAATTGCCCCTTTAAATATAAACAGCCCTCAATAGAGAGCTGTTTTTAGTATTCACCACGCTTGATGGTTGATTGATCGCGAATGCAATGTGTCTAAACCTATTCTATTCATTCATACTGCACCGCCATGTAAATCTTTATTTACGCTGTGGCTCGTCAGCCCACCGTGCATAACTCTTCGTGCTTTTCAACAAAACGCCCGCTTGTTTTGCAGCGACGCCACTATAGTCCTGAGAGAAACTATCTGAATTTTCATCAAAACTCACACCATCAAATAATGGGAAAGTTCCGGCTTTTTTCTGAATCACCACATCATCAATCATCCAGCCGCGGAAACCATTATAAAGTCCATCGACCGTTCTAAATTGGAATTTCAGCTGAACATTGGCCTTGCCTGCATATTCATCTAATGAAATTGCTTCTTGCTGAACAGCAGCCGGTGCGAGGTTAAAGCCTAAATTACTGTATGGAATCGGCGCGCGATCATATGCAGAAGATGGATCTGCCAGCGGGTTTAATCGAGCCAAAGTCTTAAAACTGTTACCGCCGTCGGTAGAAACTAAAATATTCATCAAATCAAACCCCTGATTATTTGGATTGACTGACTCAATTTCCCACCATGTTTTAAAGCTTAAACTCAAAGGCGCCTGATACTGGCTTAGATTAATCACAGGTGAAATCAATTCTCCCCTATTGTCATGCTGCGAGGTGCCGCCATCAAACTCTGGAGCCGTAGATGAATCACTTAAAGCACCAATAAAGTTGCCATTTACTTTGTCACCATACCAATATGCCGTATTACCTTGCAGTGGCTCAGGTACCTTGCCTTGACTTTGGTCATTTGGCGCTAAGCGCACACGCTGATTCACTTGATTATTACGAATATTGTGACCTTTGTTTAGCAGCTGCCAATCGACATTCGCCACACTTGGCTGTGAGCTTGTCCATGCATTGCGAGTAGTAGAGTCCGCTTCAAAAGTTTCACGCCATACCGCATCTGCAGATGTCGTTTCAGGCAGCACTTCAAATTGATAGCCCGATGCAGAAGAAGCAATGACCGTAACTTTTTTTGTCATGGTATTAGTTCCTGCACTGCTAATAGTGAGCGTGGCATTTTTCAATGCTTCAAGCAGAGTATTGGAGACGTTAAATGAAAGCGTGAAATAACCATTAGCATCGGTAATTGCACTAACAAATGCACCATTGGTCGCAGCACCGCCAGATAATGCGACTTGCGCATTCGCTAAAGGCTTTCCTTTATAAATGACCTGACCAGACAACGTACCGACTACTGCATCATTGACAGGTGCATCACTTAAGGTCTGACAGTCTTGGTCTAAGCAGTTGAGGACAACATTCAACACAATGCTCTTATTGGTATTTTTAGGATGGATCAAGAATGCCGAAACTGCAGACTGTCCATTTTTAGTGACCAAAACATAATATGTGCCTGCAGCCAATTTAGGCAGTTTAACGATGCCTTGAGCATTAGCAAGGTAACTTTGACCTTTAAAATGAGTCGCTGTCGGTAAACTATTGATCGGTGGAAATAGCTGTTCAGAATCATCTGCTGTACTTGCATTTGTTGCTGTTTTCAAACTACTTGCTTGTAATTTCTTCCACTCTTCGTCACTTAAAATCTGAATCGACGCAGCATTTAAGGTAAGGTTATTCACATCCAACAGCGTCAGCTCTTCTACACTTTTTTGAACCATAGCCTCGGCAACTGGCTCTGATGGTACTGGTACGTTTCCTGTTTCATCACTGTCACTACCGCCACATGCTGTTAAACCTAAGACACCCGTGACCATCATTATTTTTACAAATGCTCTATTTTTCATCTATTCTGCCCTCTGGATTTTGTATTTTAAAATTTTATCTCTACTTAGAACTTTGCCAGCCCAAACATACTGGTCAATATTCCAGCAAAATAATACCCAATTTCCACCAAATGCGCAAATTTCACATTTTATATTTTTTATAGTTTTTTTCTCTATTTTTTTAGTTAATGTATAGCCAAATGGGCTTTGTTCCACAAAGATTTGAAAGACAAAGTACCCCGAAATGAACCAAATTTAAGGCGTAACTTGGGTAAGTGCTCTACCTAATTGCTTACATCTGTTGAGGACTGCTACAAGTGCATGCATCTTAGTTTCAACCCAACTGCGCCGATGATAGCCTGATCATTTTTCCATAGTGTCCTACCTGAGATTAACTGTTCGAAGTCATTTATCTCGCTCTAGCGAGCTGCTCTTTGTATCTTTGTATGCTTTCTCATTTTCTAGGTGGAATCACCGCATGCGCTTAACGCCTTATTGTTATGGATAAAATCCACCATTATTTGTGTGGGCGGTCGAGCTCCGCCTGGGCGAAAAAAGCAGCTGCTTTACGTAGAATTTCATTCGCACGTTGCAGTTCTTTATTTTCGCGTTCCAGTTGTTTGATACGTTCTTGGTCTGAAAGCTGCTGTACTTTAACTGGATTTTGTTTATCTAAATATTTTTGATACCAAACACGTAGTGTTTCAGGAGTACAGCCAATCTTAGGAGCGATTGCTGTGAT
Source organism: Acinetobacter sp. YH12205 (assembly GCF_013418125.1). Lineage (NCBI taxonomy): Bacteria > Pseudomonadati > Pseudomonadota > Gammaproteobacteria > Moraxellales > Moraxellaceae > Acinetobacter > Acinetobacter sp. YH12205. The sequence goes on from NZ_VPCQ01000001.1 coordinate 391,252, forward strand.
TGCAGCCCAATACGATGGATAATCTTTTTCGGATTCAATCAATAATTGAACCGCTCTTTCTCTGATTTCAGGGGTATATTTTAATTTTGTCATCGGGACACTACGCTTCGCTACGTCTTGCGAAGCAATGCTTCTCATCTCAGAATATTGACTCTCCGACAAATCCGGTACGGTACAGTATCCCTCGCGTTCGGTCTGACCGTATTAACCGCGGCCTATGCACTTGGGCACATTTCAGGTGGTCAATTTAACCCTGCAGTCAGTATTGGTTTGTGGGCAGGTGGACGTTTTGAAGCCAAAGAACTCGCACCGTATATTATTTCACAAATTATTGGTGCGACTCTGGCCGCACTGGTGTTGTATCTGATTGTACAGGGTCAGGCAGGTTTTGCAGGCACAGGCGGTTTCGCGACCAACGGTTATGGTGATTTATCTCCAGAAAAATATGCCCTCAGTTCAGTATTATTGATTGAAGTGGTACTCACTGCTGGCTTTTTGATGGTGATTATGGGTGCAACCGCCAAACGTGCACCTGCAGGTTTTGCTCCAATTGCAATTGGTTTGGCACTGACCTTAATCCATCTGATCAGTATTCCTGTAACCAATACTTCCGTGAACCCTGCACGTAGTACAGGTGTGGCGTTCTTTGCTGAAACTGCAGCACTCAGCCAGCTTTGGGCTTTCTGGGTTGCACCGATTGTAGGTGCGGTGATTGGTGCGGTGCTGTATCGCGCTATGGCAAAAGCTGAAGACTGATCTTCAAAACTTTAAATCCACAGCTTTTCAAGATGTCTGGGATTTATCTAAAAACACACAAAACAACAAAGCCCGTTCAAGCGTTTGAGCGGGCTTTTTAATGGCTTAGATGAGCAGATTAAAGTAGATTTAATATCTTGAGATGGCATCCATTATAAAAATGGATTTTCAATTTCACCCGCTTCGGGACGATCTAACTTTTCAGGCAGATTCGGAGTCTGCTCCAAAGTTGCAACAACTTCATTCAAAAAAGCCTGTAGTGCTTTGGCTGCCTGTAAACCCGCCTGATCTTTGCTGATTTGCAAATTGCCATACACATTGATGCAATCTAAATCATTTTCTAAGGTTAAGTCATGAATCGCATGTGATTCAGTCCCATTTTGAAACGGTTTAAACATTGAATTCACCTTAGCATGAAGGATGCAATATCCATCATCTTAACCCAGTTTAAGATTTCAACAACTGTAAAATATATTGCAATAAAGCTTCAATCAATTGCTTCACAATTGCATCTTGGGTATCTGCATCAATGCTAGCACCCGATGCAGGACTACTGCCTGAGCGTTTAAATTCGGTTTGCAAGGCTTGTAATTGCTCAGCAGATACATCTTCTGCGCACTGGCTTTCTGCATCCCAATGTGAGTAGGCAATCGGTGTATTGGCTTTTACAGCATTTGCAGTCAAAGGCAATTTATAGGTATTGCGCTTTTGTTCTTCACTTAATTGTGGGAATAAATTAATGCCCAACTGTTCTTCTAAATAGCAGACACTCACCACTTGCACCTGTAACGAGTCGTTATTGGGCGCGTAATAAGCCCCTATCGCGCCTGTTTTGGGCATATACACAGCTTTATACACCGCAGTCGGCACAATAACGCCCTGCCCAATGGTTTTTAGACGCTTGGCATTAAAACTTGGCCCCGTAATCACATACACATCTTGCTTTTGCTTAGTCACCACCGCTCGGGTGGCTTCTTCAAGTTCACGCCAGACCTGCTGATTATTTTTAGGGGCTTGCGGCACCATATTTGCCAAAGAAAAACTGTCAAACTGGGCTGCCAAGTTGGTCATGTCGGCATTCGGTGCCATGTGTCCACGGTCATAACCCGAACCACGATAATCCAGCAAAGTCGCACGATGCTCGGCTTTGACGCGCGGTTCTTCGTGAAAGTTATCTTCACGTGGAATCCGCTGACTCAAACGCGCTGGTGTTAAGGCTTCTGCCACCCATAACGGGGTTTTGGATACCCCTGAATACATCACATTAAAGTCATTAAAACACAGCGGATAGCTGTCTTTTTGCAGGCTATTTTTCAGTAAATAGGGCGGCGTTTCTCGATAGAACTGGGTTAGGCAAGCACTATTTCCTGAACTCGGCACCAGTGAAGTCCACTGGCTAATTTTTTCTTGACCAAAAGCAATCACAAAACTCCCTGTTGCCACTACACCGAGTAGCACTTTCAAGCTGTTTTGATTGAAAATTTGAGTCCAAATGTTGTTGGAATTGCGCCGTTTTCTTGCCATAACCGTTACTGTGACTTCGCTCTAAATCCGCAGAGTTTGCCCGAGCTTAACAATCCACTCACAGCTTGTATATGAAGCACCTCTTGTTCGTCTAACAATTAAACAAAACCCGCGCCATAACACCACAAAAGCCATACACAGCCTGAGTTTTAAGCACTTTTGACATCAGTCTAGATCAAGTTTGGTAGATTTGATTGCATCCGTTTTAGCGAATCTGCCAAGCTAAATACACCTTAAAGACATCGCTCAGCGACACCCAAGCGCATTGCGCTGCTCTAGCTGGATGTCATTGACGATTTAAATTGGTTTTAACTTTATTTTTGCGATTTTTGATGGAGAAATACATGCGTTTTCATCTTTTTGCTTGTGCTTTGGTTGGTAGCAGTATCAGCATTTCTGCCTTTGCCGAACCACCCATTCAAGCAGGTGATACTTTAGAAAGTTTATCTAAAGTCAAAATAAGCACCACGATTAATGGGCAAGCAGGCTCACTACAAGAATTAATCGCCAATGGTCAGATACGCATTGTACCGAGTACAGATACAAACTTAACAAGTCCAGCAGAAAATATAGCGCAACAGCCTGCAAACCAAATTTCAGCCGAACAAGCCAATCTGGCTCAAGACAATGTACCGATGACGATGCCTGTCGGGACTGAATCCGAACTGCAACACGCAGCGCAGGCAGAGCAAGTGAGCGAACAACACATACAAGCCACCTCTGCGCCATTATTGTCATCTTCAGCCGATTTACCTGTAAATGCTGGCGATGATGTGGATGTCACCGCAGAAGCGCTAAATGCTGCACCACAAAACCCTGCTGCATCTGAACAAGCAGCAGTCAATCTGCCCACGACTGAACGGCTTGAAACCACAGCACCTGCGGCACAGGGCGCAGATGTAAACGATATAGATTTAAGCCATCTACAACCAAGTGATACGGAACAATAAGATCTGTTTAAGACCAATCTTGAGCTAAAAATAAAAAACCAGCACTTTATAATGCTGGTTTTTTAAAATCTATTGAGCAGTTTTTAAATTTCGATTTGACTACCCAATTCCACCACACGGTTGGTTGGAATTTGATAGAAATCACTCACAGGACTGGTATTGCGCTGCATTGAAATAAACAGTTTTTCACGCCACGGTGACATGCCATCGCCCACCGTATGCACAATTCGATCACGCGAAATAAAGAAGCTCATTTGCATCATATCGAATTCAAACTCAAGCTGTTCATAGGCTTGTTTCAAGGCATTTGGAATATTTGGCTGATCTTTAAAACCGTAATACATGGCAATCCGATAAAAACGATCATCCAGTTTTTCGACTTGAATCCGATCTTGCTGCGCCACAAATGGAATATCACGCGTGATGACCGTTACCATGATATTGCGTTCATGTAAGACCTTGTTGTGCTTAATATTATGCAACATGGCATGTGGCACAATGTTAGGCGTACCTGTCAAGAAAATCGCATCGCCAGGGACAAATTTGGTTTCATTGCCCATACTAATACTGTGAATGAATAGGTCTATCGGCAAGGCATCTTTTTCCAAACGATTGAAAACCAATGCACGACCATCTTTCCACGTCATTAAAATGGTATACATGATGGCGCCAATTAAAATTGGCACCCATCCCCCTGACACAATTTTGAGCGAGGTCGAAGCCACAAAAATTAAATCTAGGGTTAAAAATGGCACTGCAAAAAGGGCAACTTTCCACATCGGCCAACGCCAAAAACCATAGGCCAGCACTGAAATTAAAATCGTGCCACACAGCATGGTCATGGTCACTGCCACGCCATAAGCACTGGCAAGTCTGGCACTATTTTCAAATAATAAAATTAAGATAAGCACCGAAATAAATAAGGCCCAGTTAATGAATGGCAAATAGATTTGACCACGTTCAACATCGGACGTGTGACGTACAGTCAGGCGTGGTAAATAACGCAATTGAATGGCCTGATTGACCATTGAAAATACCCCTGTGATCACCGCTTGAGAAGCGATCACCGCTGCAGCTGTGGCTAAACCAATCATCGGGTATAAGCCCCATTCAGGCACCAACATATAGAACGGATTTTCAATCGCTGCAGGGTTACGCAGCAATAATGCCCCTTGTCCTGCGTAATTCAATAACAAGCAAGGTAAGACAATCAAAAACCACGCGAGGCGAATAGGCATCCGCCCAAAATGCCCCATATCGGCATAGAGTGCTTCGCCACCCGTCATGGTTAAAATCACCGCACCCATGGTGAGAAATGCAACAAAGGGTTGCTCTACTACAAAGTTAAACGCCCAGTGTGGACTGACCATGGCCAATACAAATGGGGTTTGGATGATACTGAGCAGCCCTGCACCGCCAATGGCTAAAAACCACAGCAAAGTCAGTGGGCCAAAAAATTTGCCCATAGTGCCTGTACCATGACGCTGCACAATGAACAGTCCTGCCAAAATACCAATGGAGAGCGGTACGAGCCATTGATTAAAGATAGGCGTGGCAATACTTAGTCCTTCAATGGCAGACAATACTGAAATGGCGGGGGTGATAATGCCATCGCCAAAGAACAGGGATGCACCAATAAAGCCAAGTGCGATCAGGAAGATTTTTTTGTCTTCGGCAATACGGGTGGTGCGCAGGTTCAATGCCAATAATGACATGATCCCGCCTTCGCCATTGTTATCGGCACGCATAATAATGGTGACGTATTTGAAGCTGATGGTGAGCATCATGCACCAGAAAATTAGGGATAAAATTCCCAATACACTGGCTTGGGTAATTGCAAGATGCGCCGTTAAAAAAGTTTGTCTGAAGGCATACAGAGGACTGGTTCCGATATCCCCAAATACAACTCCGAGTGCAGCCAAGGTAATGACGGGTAAGGCTGCTTTTTTTGCAGTACTTTGCATAGGTGTCTTCGATTTAGACGGTATTTTTGAGAATCATAGCACTACGCTGAAAGTTTTTCTCTAAATCAAATTTTTCAACTTGGCTTTGTACTATTTTTTGGTTATTATCCACCGCCTATGGTGAAGTGTCCGAGTGGCTGAAGGAGCACGCCTGGAAAGTGTGTATACGTTAATAGCGTATCGAGGGTTCGAATCCCTCTTTCACCGCCAAACATTATTCTCATGAAGTCTCATGTGATCTTAAAAAGCTTAAATCTAAAGGGTTTAAGCTTTTTTTATGTCTAATGCAATCTACTTTATCTATTGCAAGCTTGATCTTGTTGGGGGTATAACTAGGGGTATAATAAATTACCCCCCAAATTATACCCCCAATTCTGTGGAATCATTGCAATGCTTACAGATGCTCAAGTCAGAAAAATAAAACCATCGGAAAAGAAAGCCAAATAATTACCTATGATCGAAATCTAGCACATATCACGGCTGGCGGGCTTGGTTATCGTGAATTCTAAAAGTTGAACCCATATAGGGGAAAGCCCCCTACTCACTTAGGTATGATTTATTCAAATCACCATTCATCTATTACTATTAAAATATATTCGTCCTTCTATGTATTTCTTATTAGTGGCGGGTTTTCCCGCTGCGGACAACTTCACACTATTGGATTTATGGGTACAGATACAATCAAAGCCTAAGAATCTGAAAGAAGCATATCGCCTGCATTAGACTGATAGCTATTCAGCTCATGTTGATTTTTACCCATTTTATCGACATGACAACCTGAATATGTTTATGTCATCGACATGACAACTCTCTCATGTCGATTTTTTGTCAGTTTTATCGACATGAAAGCCTGAATATGTTTATGCCATACAGCTAAAGGAATAAGACAATATTCCTTTTAGGTTTTAAGCACATCAACAACCTGAACGCTAAATGTCACATCCTAAAGCGAATTAGCTTTTTAAAAAGGTCATAATCAGCCAACCACCCACCCAATAAAAAAACCGCTGCTCAATCTTCCAGATCAACACAGCGGTTTTAAACTCATCTTTTACAGATCAGTCACATCTTACATTTTCTTTTCTTCAATATTTAACGCATTGATTGCCAATACCGCCTGAGTACGATTTTGCACACCCAATTTACGGAAAATTGCGGTCACATGCGCTTTAATCGTCGCTTCAGAAACATCTAATTCATAGGCAATTTGCTTATTCAACAAACCTTCTGCCACCATCATCAATACACGGAATTGCTGTGGTGTTAAAGACTGAATACGTTCAGCCAAAGCTGTTTCATCTGCAGCGCGAGGGTCAAAGTTAACATTCGCAGCCAAGTTTGGCGGCAACCAAATCTCACCTTCTAAAACTTGACGAATTGCTTCACCAATATGGCTCGGATGTGCCGATTTTGGGATATAACCCATCGCCCCATGCGCAATTGAACGTTGAATAATCGATGCTTCTTCGTGAGCGGACACCACAATAATTGGGATAGATGGATATTGCGCACGCACATGCACCAATGCAGAAAAGCCCGATGCCCCTGGTAAATTCAAGTCCAATAAAACAAGATCAGGCTCAGGTCCATTTTCCAAACGTTCGTACAATTCATTAACTGCAGCAGTTTCATGAATTTGAGCTTGCGGTAAGCTATAACGAACCGCCTGAATTAAGGCATGGCGAAACAGCGGATGATCATCAACGATTAATATATTCATAACAGACGTGAGAGATCTTGGGCACAGTTGTTATATTCTAACCACACAAAGACAATTAAGGATATGCAAGACATGACTTTTTTGCATTTATTGTGCAATTAATCACAGAAAAGCGTTTATTTTTTATGTTTTCAGCGCTCAGTCAAAAAGGTTGATCATTTTGTGGATTTTTTAATCAGTTTTATTTTACAACCAAAACGCTCAAAACAAGATGTAATATGAAATAGAAAATATCCCAAGATAAGGGTTTATATCCGTACCGATTCAGACAAACTCAGCAACAAAGCAGGACAAGCGTTTGATATACCCCGGGCATGGTCGCAACAGTCGATATTAAAACGGGTGAAAAAACGGTGTTGGATTATCTGATCAAACCATTCAACAAAGCCAAAGAAGCCTTACGTGAGCGCTAAACAGAAATTCTCTTATACCTGAATTTAATGAATTATCTCATCTCTGATTCTTGCCTTCTCCCAAAACCCAACTGGGCTCAAGTGAAGGCGAGAATGAGGGCGATAATATCCTATGCCCTCTACAGTTTTATTTTTCACAGATTTTGCATTTCATCTTAATTGCCTAAACAATCTACAGCAACGCAGCAAATCCTCCTTTTCACCTCTTTCCAAGCCTGATGACACTGTGTATAACCATAAGTCACGCAATGAAAATGATAAGCATAGGCAAAACAGGTAAAAAACCGTTAGACTATGCATCTCTCTCATTCAATGTCGTTTCAGACAAATAAGAAGGTGAAGGTTGATGCCGCTCAATACTGTCGAAGAGCTTGTAGCAGATATCCGTGCAGGAAAAATGGTCATCCTCATGGATGATGAAGATCGTGAAAATGAAGGTGATTTAGTCATTGCCGCAACCCACGTTCGCCCTGAAGATATCAACTTCATGATCACACACGCGCGTGGTCTTGTTTGCTTAACCTTAAGTCGTGACCGTTGCCAGCAATTAAACCTACCGTTAATGGTTGATGCCAATGGTGCACAACACGGTACGAACTTTACTTTGTCGATTGAAGCTGCTGAAGGCATTACCACGGGTATTTCTGCCGCAGAACGTGCGCATACCATTCAAACCGCTGTCGCTGCACATGCCAAGCCTGCCGATATTGTTCAGCCTGGGCATATTTTCCCACTCATGGCACAGCCAGGTGGTGTATTGCACCGTGCAGGACATACCGAAGCAGGTTGTGATCTTGCCCGTTTGGCAGGTTTAGAGCCTGCATCGGTAATTTGTGAAATCATCAATGAAGACGGCACGATGGCGCGTCGTCCAGATTTAGAAATTTTTGCTGAAAAGCACGGGTTAAAAATTGGTACTATTGCCGATTTAATCCACTATCGCATGACCAATGAACAAACTGTAGAGCGTTTGGATCAGCAAAGCATCGACACCGAATATGGTACTTTTGACTTATATCGCTACCGTGAACTGGGGAACCCAGACATTCACTTGGCATTGGTCAAAGGCGAGCCGAAAGAAGGCGTTACCACAGTACGTGTGCATGGTTTTAATCCAACCCGTGATTTGCTGAAGCTGAAAAAAGCAGATGGTTCGGCAACTTGGAATTTAGACCGTGCTTTAAAAGAAATTGCCAACAGTGAACGTGGTGTTTTGGTCTGGATTGGTCAAGCTCAATTGCAAGACTTGGGCCCTGCTCTAGACAGCCTTAAATCCCCGAAACAAGGCAAAGCCAATGCTGCATTGTCACAGCAATACCAAACCATTGGCGTGGGTGCACAAATTTTACGTGATTTAGGCGTTGAAAAAATGAAGCTACTCAGCTCACCATTACGTTTCAATGCTTTATCAGGCTTTAACTTAGAAGTGGTGGAATATATCACCGCAGATCCAACATCAGAGAAATAATCGAGGTTGCTATGGCAATTCGCCGTATTGAAGGTTTATTACATCTCGCTAGCGAAGGCCGTTATGCGATTTTAGTCGGTCGTTTTAATAGTTTTGTGGTTGAGCATTTGCTTGATGGCGCAATTGACACATTGAAACGTCATGGCGTATCAGAGGATAATATCACCGTTGTTCATGCACCAGGCGCTTGGGAACTTCCTGTTGTGGCTAAAAAATTAGCTGCATCGAATGGTTATGATGCCATTATTGCACTCGGCGCAGTGATTCGCGGTAGCACTCCACACTTTGACTTTGTTGCAGGTGAATGTGCCAAAGGCTTAGGTGTGGTTGGTTTAGATACTGGCTTACCTGTGATTAACGGTGTATTGACTACGGATAGTATTGAACAAGCAATTGAACGCTCTGGAACAAAAGCAGGTAATAAAGGAAGTGAAGCTGCCTTAACTGCAATTGAAATGGTTAACTTGTTAAAGGCTATTTAACGCTATGTCGCAAACACTTCAAGCAACTTATGCAGCAAAACGTAAAGCACGTCGTTTTGCTGTGCAAGGTATTTATGAATGGCAGATGAGCCACAATCCAGTACATGAAATTGAAGCACGTACCCGTGTGGAAAATGCCATGCACAAAGTGGATCTCGGCTATTATCATGAATTGTTGACTCAAGTGGTTGCCAATCATGAAGCATTGGATGCATTACTGGTGCCTGTTCTTGATCGTGACATTCAAGCCCTCGATGGTGTTGAACTCGCCACCTTACGTTTAGGTGCTTATGAGTTAGAACAACATCTGGAAATTCCATACCGTGTGGTATTGGATGAAGCGATTGAATTGGCAAAACACTTTGGTGGTGCAGACAGCCACAAATACATCAATGGTGTATTAGACCGTCTTGCCAACAGCTTACGTGCAGCAGAAAAGCAACAAAGCAACTAATTCAAAGTATTGAGTCGATTGTTGTATGGCTGAGTTTTCCATTATTGAGACCTATTTCAACAGACCGCGTCCCGATGCAGTCGATTTAGGTGTCGGTGATGACTCAGCTCTGCTCACCCCTCCGCCGCAACAACAATTGGTCATTTGTGCCGACACTTTAGTCGCTGGACGACATTTCCCCCTCGATACCAACCCACATGCGATTGGTTGGAAATCGGTTGCGGTCAATTTATCTGACATTGCCGCCATGGGTGCCACCCCACACAGTATATTATTGGCATTGAGCCTACCCCAAATTGATCACGACTGGCTCAAAGGGTTTAGTCAGGGTTTACATGATTGTTGCGATCAATTTGGGGTAAGTTTAATTGGTGGAGATACCACACAAAGCCCGCATCTCACCATTTCCGTTACCGCCTTAGGCTGGATTGAACAAGGACATGCCATTCCACGTTCAGGCGCGCAAGTCGGTGATTATATTTGCGTCAGCGGACAAGTCGGTGATGCCGCTTTTGGTTTAGATCATCTCGATCATCCTTTAAAACAACGTCTCGACTACCCAACACCACGTTGTCAACTTGGACAACAACTCAAAGGTCTGGCTTCAAGCATGATTGATGTTTCAGATGGCTTGGCACAAGATTTAGGGCATATTCTCAAAGCCTCTCAGGTCGGTGCTTGTATTGAACTCAGCCAACTGCCTATAGATGCTGCATTAACCGAATTACCACAACAAAAGCAGTGGCAATATGCCTTGGCAGGTGGCGATGACTATGAGTTATGCTTTACAATAAGCCCACAAAATTATCAGCAGCTTTTGCAAAAACCGCTGAATACCCCTATTCATATTATTGGCAAAATTAACAATCAAAACCGCTTAAGCTTTGAACAGAATGGCGTAGATCGTTCACTTCATTTTCATGGATACCAACACTTTGCAAAAACCCGCGATTAATTTCAAAGCCATGTCTTGGACTGACCGACTGATTGTATGCTGTGGTGTTGGCTTCGGTTCAGGTCTACTACCCAAAGCTCCCGGTACCTTTGGTTCGGCCTTTGCCCTACTGTTCATTCCCATTTGGTTCGCGCTTGGTTTCATTCCAAGCCTTTTTGCCATTGCCATCATGTCCCTCGTTGGCATATATATCTGTGGACGTACTGCACAGGTTATGGGCGTACATGATGATGGTCGTATTGTTTGGGATGAATTTGCAGGACAATCGATTACCTTTTTACCCCTGATTTTTATCAATCAAATCAGCTGGGTCTGGGTAATTGTGGGTTTTGCCCTATTCCGACTATTTGATGTGTGGAAACCTTGGCCAATACGTGTCATTGATCGTCAGGTCGAAGGTGGTTTTGGCATCATGCTGGACGATATTATTGCGGGTCTTTGGGCCGCATTATGTATTTATATTTATTTATCTTTTACTTTGGTTTAGCCATCACTAGGATTCAACATGTCTACCACCGTGATTATTCTTGCAGCAGGTAAAGGCACGCGCATGCGTTCAAATTTACCAAAAGTATTACAACCTCTTGCAGGACGCCCACTCTTGGGTCACGTGATTAATACCGCAAAAAAATTACAAGCAGATCATATAATTACCATTTACGGTCATGGCGGTGCTTTGGTGCAAAATGCGTTTGCGCATGAACAGGTACAGTGGGTCGAACAAGCTGAACAGTTGGGCACAGGTCACGCAGTCAAAGTGACTTTGCCTGTTTTACCACATGAAGGCGTATCCCTAATTTTATCTGGAGATGTACCTTGCATTACAGAGCAAACTTTACAAAAGCTGCTCGATGTTTCACGTGAAACCCAAATTGGATTGGTGACACTCACCCTTGCCGATGCTACGGGTTATGGTCGTATTGTGCGTGAAAACGGTAAAATTCAAGCGATTGTTGAACATAAAGATGCATCTGAAGCACAGCGTCAAATTCAAGAAATCAACACGGGTATTTACTGCGTCAGCAATGCCAAATTACATGAATGGCTGCCAAAACTGAGCAATAACAATGCGCAGGGTGAATATTACCTGACCGATATTGTGGCGATGGCAATTGCCGATGGTTTAGAAGTTGCATCGGTAGAACCTCAACTGGCTTTTGAAGTAGAAGGCGTGAATGACCGTGTGCAATTGGCTGCATTAGAACGCGAGTTCCAGAACTTCCAAGCCAAGCAACTCATGCAACAAGGTGTGCATTTAATTGACCCAACCCGTTTTGATTTACGTGGTAATCTCACTGCAGGTAAAGACGTTCGCATTGATATTAACGTAATTATTGAAGGCGATTGCGAACTGGGTGATGGCGTAGAAATTGGTGCAGGTTGTATCCTCAAAAACACCAAAATTGCTGCGGGCACTAAAGTTCAGCCGTATAGCGTATTTGACCAAGCGGTTGTAGGTGAAGCTGCGCAAATTGGTCCATTCTCACGTTTACGTCCGGGTGCGGTATTGGCCAATGAAGTGCATATTGGCAACTTTGTTGAAGTGAAAAACAGTCAAATTGGTTTAGGCTCCAAAGCCAACCACTTTACCTACTTAGGTGATGCCGAAGTGGGTGCAGGCAGCAATATTGGTGCAGGTACGATTACTTGCAATTATGATGGTGCCAATAAATTTAAAACCATTATTGGTGACCAAGTCTTTATTGGTTCAAATAGTTCATTGGTTGCACCTGTCACCATTGCCAATGGTGCAACGGTAGGCGCAGGCTCGACCATTACCCGTGATGTTGCAGAACAGTGTTTAGCTGTGGAACGTTCTAAACAGTTCACTAAAGAAAATTATCAACGTCCACAGAAATTGAAAAAATAAGAGGAAGTTCCTATGTGCGGTATTGTCGGTGGCGTTGCAGAACGTAGTATTACCAATATCCTCATTGAAGGTTTAAAGCGTTTAGAATATCGCGGTTATGATTCCGCAGGTTTGGCATTGATTAGTCAAGGTCAGGTCTTGCGTGAGCGTCGTGTCGGTAAAGTAGCAAATCTTGAGCAAGCAGTACTAGATTCTCAAGTCACAGGTTCACTCGGTATTGCCCATACACGTTGGGCAACACATGGCAAACCGACAGAAAACAATGCACATCCGCATATTTCTGGCAATGTTGCTGTCGTACACAACGGTATTATCGAAAATTATCAAGAACTGAAAGATGAGCTAGAAGCTTTAGGCTATATGTTCAGCTCTCAAACGGATACTGAAGTGGTTGCGCACTTGGTCAACCATGCTCTTAAAACTGCACCGAATTTATTGGTTGCGGTACAGCAAGTCGTGCCTCAACTGAAAGGTGCTTATGCTCTGGGAATTATCCATACCGATTATCCAGATGAATTGATCACGGTACGTGAAGGTTCTCCTTTGGTGATTGGTGTCGGTATTGGCGAAAACTTTATCAGTTCAGACCAATTGGCGTTATTGCCGATCACCAACCGTTTTATGTATTTGGAAGAAGGTGATATCGCACGCTTAACTCGCGACAGCATTGAAGTTTTTGTAAACGGTCAAACGGTTGAACGCCCTGTAAAAGAGTTGGATGCAACTGTAAGCAATGCATCGAAGGGTGAATATAAACACTACATGCTCAAAGAAATTTATGAGCAGCCTGAAGCAATTCAACAAACCATTTCACAAGCATTGAATGGCAACGCTTTACGTGAAGATTTCCTGAAAGATGCCGAGCTTGATTTTGCCAAGATTCAACAGGTACAGATTATTGCCTGCGGTACCAGCTACCATGCAGGGATGATTGCAAAATACTGGTTTGAACAGCTAATTAACTTGCCATGTCATGTGGAAATTGCCAGCGAATACCGTTATCGCACCCCAGTCATTGTGAATAACACATTGTATGTGTGCATTTCACAATCTGGTGAAACTGCAGATACTTTAGCTGCTTTACGTGATACGCAAAAACGTGCTGCTGCAAAAGGCTTAAATATTAGCACCATGACCATTTGTAACGTGGCAACTTCATCTATGGTGCGTGAAACCAATCATAGTTTGTTGACACTCGCAGGCCCTGAAATTGGTGTGGCATCGACCAAAGCCTTTACGACACAATTGGCAGCATTAATGCTATTGGTGCTCAAAATTGGTCAGGTGAAAAATGCAATTGCAGCGACAGAAACAGCTGAAATTATTGCAGGCTTATGGCACACACCAAAAGTGATTTTAGATACTTTGCAAAATGATACGGCAATTTTACGTTTGTCTGAATTGTTTGTAGAGAAAAATCACTGCTTGTTTTTGGGTCGTGGCACACAATTCCCAATTGCCTTGGAAGGTGCTTTGAAACTGAAAGAAATTTCATATATTCACGCAGAAGGTTATGCTGCGGGTGAATTAAAGCACGGCCCATTGGCATTGGTAGACAATGACATGCCTGTGGTGATTTTAGCACCGCAAGATGACATGCTGGATAAACTGAAATCCAATATGGAAGAAGTACAGGCACGTGGTGGTGAGCTGTTTGTATTTGCAGATGAACACAGCGGCATTCCTGCAGATAAAGAGCGTCAGCATGTGGTTTATGTACCGCAAGTCAGCGCGTTGCTTGCGCCAATTGTGTATAGCATTCCTGTGCAGTTGTTGTCTTATCATGTGGCGGTTTTGCGCGGTACTGATGTCGATCAACCTAGAAACTTGGCGAAAAGTGTAACAGTTGAATAATTTTTTAACATTATTCAATGATTTAAATTTAATAAAATTATTTTAAATCACCTAAAAAATCCGCAGTCGGCTTCATTTTTAGAAGTTCAGTACTGCGGATTTTTTATGTCTGATGCTTTTATTTTTCGCATAGCTGCAGCGCATTGTAAGTGATATTAATATTTTTGCAGACAATGAAAACTTTTATAAAACAAACAACCTAAGTCATTTAACCGCACTATTTTCCAAAAATGTTGTTTATTTATTCAGTCAGTACAATGACATGCAAAAAATGATTGACCCTATTTTTGCATCATGTATTATACACCGCATGCGGGAATAGCTCAGTTGGTAGAGCACAACCTTGCCAAGGTTGGGGTCGCGAGTTCGAGTCTCGTTTCCCGCTCCAGAATTTTAAAAGCCTCAGTCGAATGACTGGGGCTTTTTTGTTGTTGATTTTATTATATTTTTTAATATCATCTTTTTTCATATATCCGGTTCAACACTGAAATTCTTACCATAGCTTTTTTCTTTTGTGACCAAGATGTGACCATGGCGTGCCCACGACAATAGAAATGGTCTTAATTGACCTTAAATGTCCTCAATCGATCACCACTTTCAGAGCTTTTATAAAGGTAAAAAAATCCCCCTGTTCTCTTCCAAACAAAGTATTTTTTCCAAATGATCAAATATCTGTGACCATTTCACTTTTTATGTGACCATTTGTGACCAAAACTAATTATTATCATTTTGATTATTATCAATTTTCTTGAAAACCAATAAATCACCCACTTCAACATCTAATGCAATACAAATCTTATCAATTGTCTCAAAATCAATCCGTACAGATTCATCATTATAAAGTTTATGCAAAGTAGATTTATTAATTCCAGTACTTCTTACCAGATCAGCAACCTTCAGCTTCCTTTCTGCCAATAAAACAGCCAAGTTTGAAATAATCATAAAATTTCCTAGTTATATAATAAAAAGTACTTGCAAAGACATAAATATGTGATAATTTACATCTTAGGAATAATTTTTCCTAGTTACCTAGTAAAAAAATATGAGGCTCTATTATGTCATATACCTATCTCACAGCCCAGCAACTGGCTGAAAAAATCCAGTACGACGCTCGTACCATTCGCAACCAACTGAAGGACAGTGTCTTTATTGAAGGTGTTCATTACATCCGTCCTTTTGGTGGTCGCAAAATTCTTTTTGTTTGGGAACGTATTGAAACTGAAATGCTTAAATTCACTGGTTTAAGTATGGATGCTCTTCAATAAGGTTCAGGAGGTTTAACCGATGGCTACCATCCGGGAAAGAAGTGGCAAACTCATTGCCGATTTTCGCTACATGGGCATCCGTTGCAGAGAGACAACCAATCTTGAAGACAATGCCTATAATCGCCGAATTTTAAAAAAACGTCTCGAGCAGCTTCAAGCTGAAATTACTTTGGGAACTTTTGAATACGAAAAGTATTTTCCAAAAAGTAAACGTGTTGAGGAGTTTAAGGAAAAAAGAAGTCAGCAAATTGCTGTACAGACCAAAGTTCCTCTTTTTAAAGAGTTTACTGAATTGTGGTTTAAGCAGAAACAAGTTGAATGGAGAACCTCATATCAGCAAAAGGTTTCAATTGTGATCAAAAACTATTTGATTCCTGCTTTTGGTAATCAGGTTCTCTCGAAAATCAAGAAGTCAGACTTGCTGAACTTCCGTGCCTCTCTCGCCAAAGTGACACACGGAAAAGATCAAACAA
The DNA here is from genome assembly GCF_013418125.1 of Acinetobacter sp. YH12205. NCBI lineage: Bacteria > Pseudomonadati > Pseudomonadota > Gammaproteobacteria > Moraxellales > Moraxellaceae > Acinetobacter > Acinetobacter sp. YH12205. The sequence continues at coordinate 407,400 of NZ_VPCQ01000001.1, forward strand.
GTCTGAAAGCATCGAGGATCAATCAAATCATGACGCCTTTACGTATGATACTCAATGATGCGGCTGAACGATACGAGTTTGAGTCGCCTTATAAAAATATTAACAATCTGAAGGAAAGCAAGATTGAAGTCACACCTTTTTCTCTGGAAGAGGTGCATAAAATTCTTACCACAGTGCGTGAAGACTTCCGCCCCTATTACACCATTCGCTTTTTTACGGGTATGCGTACCAGTGAAATCGATGGTCTGCAATGGAAAAATATCGACTTACAGCGTCGTGAAATCCATATCAGAGAAGCGTTAGTAAATGGCGAGCTTGGTGGAACCAAAACTTATGGTTCTGACCGTACCATCCAAATGAGTGATCGGGTTTATCAGGCCTTTCTGCAACAGAAAAGGTTAAATAATGGTAAATCAGAGTTTGTATTCTGCAATCGTGATGGTGGACCTCTCGATTATCGTCTGGTAAACAAGCGTGTCTGGCATCCCCTGCTACGCTATTTAGGGCTAAAACCTCGTCGTGCTTATCAAACACGTCATACTGCAGCTACGCTCTGGCTGTCGGCAGGCGAGAACCCAGAATGGATTGCACGCCAGCTGGGACATTCAACGACTGAAATGCTATTCCGGGTCTATAGCCGTTACATCCCTAATGTTACGCGCCGCGATGGTAGTGCTTTTGAAGCCATGCTGGAGAGACTGAATACAGAGGAGCTTGTCCATGAACAGTAAAGCTTTCTTTGGCGGCGTAGTCGTTAGCCCAGAAGCAGATATGGTCGCTCGTGAATTAATCCATGAGCTCCACATTCCCAAACTGCACAATCTGGCCTTTTTGCTGGAAATCAATAAGTGCTTCGATGATCACCAAGTATTAAGACTCTGGTTACAACGAATGCTGGATGAAGGGCAAGCCCATTACGATGACTTGGCCCAACAGGCCCGTCTCCGGTTAATGAGTCTCGCCCACCAATAAAACCAACATAGAAGGTCATCCAATCGATGACCTTAGCCCCTCTATACCTATAAAAAGGTGAACACATGCATAAAGATATTTCAATTTGGATGCCACTCTATATTGGCGACCTACAGGCAAAATTTGCACGAATGACAGCAGAACAAATTGGTGCGGCACTGCTATTAATGATGGATTTCTGGAAAAATGGTGCCATTCCTCATGACCTAGCTACTGTATGTAGCATCACAAAATTATCGCAACATACCAAGGCTAAAACTTTGTTGAATACGCTAATGGCCCTGGAATTATTTGAAGTCGAATCTGAGCAGATTCATTCAAATTTTTTAACCAGTTTAAAAAGCCAGGCATTGCAAAATCAGCAAATGAAATCTGATAAAGCTAAAAATGCAGCTCAAGCACGTTGGGGGAAATCCGCAAGTAATGCTCAAGCATCAGCCAAGCAACGAAAAGTAAATGCTCAAGCAGCTCCTGAGAAGAGCTCGAGTATTACTCAAGCCATGCTTGAACCATGCCCTTCATCTTCATCTTCATCTTCATCTTCATCTTCATCTTCATCTTCATCTTCATCTTCATCTTCATCTTCATCTTCATCTTCATCTTCAAATTTTGAAGAAAAAAATGAGGATTTTTTAGAAAATTCCAAATGGATTTAGGAGAATAATCATGAATACCATGCTTAAAACGCTCCAGTTTCGCGCAGAAACAACGGAAACACTTTGCCCTACCCATCATATCCCCCTGATGGAAATCTCCGGTCACAGGCTCTGTAAATTGTGTGCCAAAGAAACCGTCCATCACTCACATGCAGCCTATGCAGATGAGTTGCAACAGCGATTGCTACAACAGAAAATCAAAAACTCAGGGCTCAATAAACGCTACCTGGATCGTGGCTTCAAGAATTATGTAGTTGCATGCCCTGCACAAGACAATACCATCAAACTATGTCAGGCCTTTGCACAGCAGATTATTTCTGACCACAACCCGAACATGTTGATGATTGGTACACCAGGTACAGGTAAAACCCATCTGAGTGCATCAATTATTCGCAACATTCTGCATAACAGTACAAAATCTGCACGCTACTATACCAGTGCAGAAATTGCTCAAAAAATGATGGACACTTGGTCAGATGCTTCACGCTCTGAAAAGGAAGTCATCGACCATTTCTCCAGCTTTGATTTATTAGTGATTGATGAATATGGCCTGCATGACCGGCATGAAAAACGCCTGGAGATGGTGCATAAGGTCTTATATAGTCGTTATGACAATATGAAATCTACCCTGCTGATTTCCAATTTCACAGTCCAAAATATGCAGCGGGATTTAGGTGTCCGATTATGGTCAAGGTTGCATGAAAATAGCCTGATCATTGTTCCATGCTACTGGGCAGATCAAAGGATTACTTAATACTGCTTGCAAAAAAGAGCCTTGTTAGACGGCTCTTTTTAACTTATCTCTTTTTTAAATTAAGTGGCTTTGTTGCACAAACCTATCTGTAAAGGGTTTTTCAGCGATATAATTTTCAAATGAAGAAGCCTACACACAAAATCTACCGCACAACCAATTGGCCCGCATATAACCGAGCACTCATGAGTCGCGGAAATATTGCCATTTGGTTTGATCCTGCTACGCAATGGTATGCGCCCCTTCTAAGCTAGGTTTGTGCAACAAAGCCTTACCTCAATTAAAATCCCACATAAAACTTCTCAATCAATTGCCTTGTCTTCACCATTAAACTGGTCAAAACATTATCCCGCTCAAACAGCTTAACCTTATAGTTTGGTAAGTCCTTCAACTCTTCTTTACGTGGTAGGCGTTTGGTGAACTCATAATGCTCCAGAACCTGCTTCATCGCTTCTGGTTTCAGGTTTTCTTCTTTACAAAGATGCTGATAGGCCTGTTCTTTTTCAGCATCCCAAAATGCAGCAAAAGCCGTTTGAACGCTCTGTCCATTGATCATCTTAGGCATGTTTTCTTCAATGAATTTTTGAATAAGGTCTTGCTTATCGTGCAAGCTAATATCGCTACTGATTAAGTCATAAATTTGCGCTTGGTACTTCTGACGTTTGTCCTCTGAGTCTGTATCAACAACAAGCTGTAGTAGATTGATGATATAACCAACATTAATGCGATCACTATGCAGTAAATCTAGTTGAAAATCGACATCATCCAGTACCGATACTTTGTCTCTCTTGGTGGTCTTTCTAACGGCACGACATAGGTCAGCATACTTAGAGGCGAAGTTTGCAAAGTGCTGCTTATCAAGTTGTGTTTGGTCTTGATCGTATTCAATAAAAGTTTGTAATTGCGCGTTATAGCGCATCACTTCACGGAAAGCTTTAATAAATTCGAGTTGCTGTTCTTCAGTGACAAGATCATCGACTGATTGGTAATTGGGCGTTAAGGCAAACAATTTGCTCACCGCTGCTTGGTAATCCTGTTCGATTTCCGCATAGCTGGGAACAAGTACAATCTTGGTCGTTTCTTTATTGGAAAATAGTGCCAGTGCTTCATCTGTTGCACGTTTTAGGTTGCGGAAACAGATGATATTGCCAAATGGTTTTTTATCGTTATAGACACGGTTGGTGCGTGAGAATGCTTGAATCAAGCCATGATATTTTAGGTTTTTATCGACATACAAGGTATTTAGCGGCTTAGAGTCAAAGCCCGTGAGGAACATATTGACCACGATTAGAATATCAATCTGTCTGTTTTTTACGCGCTGTGCGATATCGCGGTAGTACGCATAAAATTGATCACCTGAGTTGTAGTTAGTTTTAAACTGTCGGTTGTAATTCGCAATGTAGCGATCCAGCTTATCCCGACTGGATGAATTGACTTGAGTTGGAATATCTGCGGCTTCTTCATGAATCAAGCCAGTTAAGTCATCAGTCGGTACAGCCTCATTTGCCGCATAGGAAAAGATGGTGGCAATAGTCAACGGTTTAAATATCCGACCTTGTGCTTCATCTTCAATTTGCTTTTCAGCCTGCACCTTTTCAAAAAGGTCGTAATATTGGGTCAATGTTTCGACCGAACTGACACAGAACATCGCGGTGAACTCACGATTACGGGTTTTGGTATCGTGGATATTGACAATGTAGCGGGCAATCATTTCTAGGCGTTGCGGGTTGTCATACAGTTCTTTGGTATCGATGCCTTCTACATCTTCCTCATAACTTTCATTCGTCGCCATGCCTTTGGCGGTGTATTTGCCCCGATAATCAATCTGAAACTGCAAGACGTTACGATCACGGATGGCATCGACAATCACGTATTTATGCAAACACTCATTAAACAGGTAATCTGTGGTGAGTTTTAAACCTGCTTTGCTTTGGCTGTTCTTTTCAAAAATAGGCGTACCGGTAAAACCAAACATTTGTGCATTGCTGAAGAATTTTTTGATGTTCTGATGGGTCTCACCAAATTGACTGCGATGACATTCATCAAAAATAAAGACCACTTTTTTATTTTTAAGATAATCAATCGATTCTAAATAACGGTCGGTGCTGATGGCCCGATTGAGCTTTTGAATGGTGGTCACAATCAGTTTGTCATGACGTTGATCCAGCTGTTTTACCAAGGTCGATGTGTTATCGGTGCTGTCGACGCTGTCGGCTTTAAAAGCATTAAATTCGCGTGAGGTTTGTGTGTCGAGGTCGTTACGATCGACCACAAACAAGACCTTTTCAACATCGGGCATTTGCATGATGATCTGACTGGCTTTAAATGAAGTCAGGGTTTTGCCTGAACCTGTGGTATGCCAGATATAGCCGTTTTGATTTGAGTTTTGCACATGCTCCACAATTTTCTGTACTGCATAAATCTGATAGGGACGCAGCACCATCATGCTTTTGGTGGTTTCCAGCAGTACCATGTACTGGGTCAGCATTTGGGTTAGATGCTGCTGATTTAAAAATGCTTCGGCAAAGTCGACAATTTCATTGATGTGCTTGTTATGGACATCCGCCCAGGGAAAGGCAAACTCGATGCCTGTGGTGCCGTTGGAGTAATAACGAGTATTTGCGCCATTACTAATCACAAAAAGCTGAATAAAGCCAAATAGCCCTTGCCCAGCCCAATAGGCTTCACGAATATAGCGTTGGGTTTGATTAAAGGCTTCGGCAATTTCCATGCCGCGTTTTTTTAGCTCGATCTGTACCAAAGGCAAACCATTGACCAGTAAGGTCACATCAAAACGGCTGGTTCTGCCATTATAGTCGCGGTGGTCGATGGTGATTTGATTGGTGACTTGATAAATATTCTTGCTAGGATCATCAGACAGGAAAAAAAGGTGTTTACTGGTACCATCATCAAATTTGACTGGGAACAGATCACGCAGATTCTTGGCGCGTTCAAACACTGTGCCCGTGTTCAAAAAACTGATGACCTGTTTCCATTCCGTTTCTGACAGAGGCGCTAGTCCATTGGCGCGTTCGACTTGGGTTTTTAGGTTAGACAGTAGTTGGCTTTCGTCCTTGATGGTCACCGCAGCATATCCCAATTGCTTGAGCTGGCTAATCAGTTCATTTTCAATTTGATATTCGCTTTGTACTGTCATTTCACCCTCAAAACCATTTTATCGATATGCTGTTGCTTGATTTATTCAATTATTAACATGCTAAACACCATACCTAGATATGATGTTTAATTGCTCTTGCTTTTAATAAACTAAATTATTTAATCATTTTCTCAGCATTTATGATTAAATTCTTCTCAGCCTCATACGCTTTTAATGCTTTTGGAACGTTTCCTGTGATTAGATTTTCTTCTGAAAAATCTTTAGCAGAAGTTGGAATAACAGTAACGGCTATAGATTTTTTCTTAGCATTTTGTGCTTTTAAATCAGTCCATTTTTTTGCATTGTCATTAAAACCAAAGGTATCGATTGCAATTGAACGATGTACAGTTTCACCTGCTCTTAAACCATTTTTCTTACTACCATAGGTATAGCTATCTATACCTGTATAAGTTGAATAAGGTTCTTGCTCATCATCTAAATAAAGATCGATTTCCCACTGGATTGAGGATAAATCCTGTTTGCTTCCATTATGCACATCAAAAGAAACTAAAGGCTTGCCACGAGTAAAAAACTCACTGCTTGTACCTAAACTTATATTACTCGCTTTAATTTTAGATAAGTCATTATAGATATCAGTCCAATCTTTCTCGATAGACTTCAACCGTTCATATTCATCAAAAACTGCTTGCTTGCGATTATCTACAGCAAGTTTCACAATTTTTCGATAAGTAATATCAGCACCATATTGCTCTTTAAATTTTTCAATAGACTCTACTGTACCTATATTCAGCGTGTTAATAGCCCATTGAACAATTTCTGACTCTTGTTCTGGCAGTTCATCATGTATTTTACTTGATGAATCCGTTAATGTTTGCAAGTTAGTCAAATCAAAAGTAGTATCCAATGGCCCCTTACTACATCCACTAAGTAATACTGCAGCAAACACTGAAGCAATGATCAATTTTTTCATGTTAACCCTCTTATAATACATGATGCTTTTAATAAGCAAAAAGCCAAACCCACTTATGGATTTGACTATCAAAAAATTTACACAAACATCTGCTGCAACAAGCCTTTTTTCCACATTTTGGCTTGTTCAATTTGCTGCACTACAACCTCAATTTTTTGGTCAATGCTCGATAAGAAATTGGCGATTTTGGTTTGTTCTTCTAGACAAGGAATTTGAATACGTAAATTCTTAATTTGATCGCTATTCACTGACTCAAATGTACTACCTTGAGAAAGGCTACCCCATGAGTTTTCTTTACTTAATAGCCACTGATAAATAAAACCCTGCAAATAATTCGGATTAGCTTTTATTGAACATAGTCCACGACCAATACAAGCGTAATGTTCTGATGTAGCAACAAAACCAACTGGTGCACGTACACTTAATAAAATATCTCCAACATTACATTTTCTTGTTATTTCAGAAGTATATAGGCGAGGTAATGATTTTCTATTTTTAATATCAGCATTACCTTGCAGCAATGGCAGTCCATTTAAGATTTCATTGTAATTTTCAGACTTTGGAGAACTACCCATAATTATCACAGCAATTTCGCTTAAAGCAACCTCCTCCCACTCCCCAAATTCCCTGCCATCATCCGCTTTAAAACGAATTTGCTGACTAAACAGCTTTTGCATCATGCCTTGTTTATACTGACTGAGTAGCTCATGTTTTTGATTCAGTTGGCTAATCTTTTCATCAACTGCGGAAAGAAAAGAAGCAATTTTGGTTTGTTCTGTAAATTCGGGGATAAAAATATTAACTTTTTTTATCATTCCTCCAGTTACAAGGGGTTGTCCTGTCCCAAATACAAGTCTATTCAGATTAAATTTTATCAGTAGTTCTCGTAAATAATCTAAACTCGTATCATCTGATACAGTGAGTCTCAGAGTGTTATCTGATACAGAATATTTTCCATCTATTTGATATAAAGATCCTGCATTCGCACCAACACGTGCAATTAAAATTGATTTTCCTTCATAGTCAAAAATATCTTTATAACCAATCACACCTGTTGAACCATAAAAAGGGAATTCTCCAGTATCGCCTTTCTCTTCCGATTTTCCTGACTGAATAGAAAACCCTTTCAGTTTCTCAAAAGTTGTATTTGTATAGTCTGCATCAAACTCTTTAAATCGTAACTTAGGCACAGCCATTACTTCACCCCCGCAAACGGTGAAACAATACCTAGCTCTTTGCAAAAATCCGCAATGATGGCATCGGTTTTTTGGCTGTCGTGTTCCAAAGCTTGAAGCTGTCTTGCAATCGCATCTAAATTAATCTCGGCTTCCGCTTCAAAAGTATCCACATAACGCGGAATGTTCAGGTTGTAATCGTTGTCTTTGACTTCTTGCAAAGTCGCCACATGGGCATATTTTTCAATATTTTCACGCTTTTCAAATGCCGCAACAATCTTATCCAAATGCTCAGGCAATAACTTGTTTTGATTCTTCTGCTTTTCAAACTCATTGCTGGCATCAATAAACAAAATATTGTCTTTATGCTCACGGTTTTTCTTCAACACCAAAATACAGGTCGGAATTGAAGTGCCATAAAAAATATTGGCGGGTAAACCAATAATGGCATCCACCACGTTCATCTGCTCAATCAAATACTGACGAATCACGCCCTCACTCGAACCACGGAACAATACGCCATGCGGTAACACCACCGCCATGGTGCCGTTATCATCCAGTTGATACAGCATGTGCTGTACAAAAGCCATATCGGCTTTAGAACTTGGCGCCAATTTGCCATAAGCAGCAAAGCGTTCATCTTGTAAAAATAACGGATCGGCAGACCATTTTGCAGAAAATGGCGGATTCGCCACCACCGCATCAAACTTTTTATCTAAATGCTGCGGACGGGTTAAAGTATTTTCCTGCTTAATGTCGAACTTGGCAAAATGCACATCATGCAGAATCATGTTCATACGTGCCAAGTTGTAGGTGGTACGGTTCATTTCCTGACCGTAAATCATATCGACATCTTTCACTTCACGTTTTACCCGAAGCAATAATGAACCTGAACCACAAGTCGGGTCATAGACTGAACGTAAACGCTCTTTGCCTTGGGTGACAATCTTCGCTAGTAAAGTCGATACCGTTTGAGGGGTATAGAATTCCCCCGCTTTTTTGCCCGCGCCTGATGCAAACTCACCAATCAGGTATTCGTAAGCATCCCCCAGTACATCGGCTTCGGTATTGGAAATATCAAAATCAATATCATCTAAATGACTCAGGACTTTCGCCACCAGTGCATTACGGTCACTGGCATTGTTGCCGAGCTTGGTGGAGTTCAGATCCAGATCTTCAAACAGGTTGGCAAAGTCATCGGCAGAGTCGGTGCCTAAAGTACTTTGTTCAATTGATTTTAAGGTCGCAGTTAAATCATCCAAAATGAATTCGCCCTGACGACCACGCTCGGCTAAGGTATGGAATAGCTGTTTTGGGGTGAGCGCATAACCGACTTCGGCAATGGCATTCTTTTTAATTTCTTCGATATACGGTACATGCTCAGCATTATTTTCATCTAATTCTAAAAAGCTAAGGTCTTCGCCATCGAGCAATTCATTGGCAAAGTTCACCGATTTTTCTGATAAATATTTAAAGAAAATAAAGCCCAGAATGTAATCACGGAATTCATCTGCCCCCATGGTACCGCGCAAAGTATTGGCAATATTCCAGAGTTGTTTTTGTAGCTGTTGTAGTTGCACCTGGGTCATTGTTATAGAAGTCCAATTAAGTGAATCATTAATCAAATGATTTTACCTAAAATTCTAAATCATGCAGCAGTAAAAAGGTGGAAAAGGACATGAATTGTCGTGGTCAAGCGATGTAATCTGTCAATTCAGGCGCTAGATAGAGATATAATCTAAACTATATAGCAGCCTACTCCAGTAATCTTCACTACAGAAAAATAAAGACATTAAAGTACTCCAGATATGGGACTAAACACCTAATATATGTTTATCTTTTCCACCTAGCCAGACTAAATATTCATTCTCTATTGCCTGCTTATACGCCCAGTCGGCAACCCGATGCGAACGTTGCAGATCGGTTAAAAAACCTAATTGAGAAATTTCCCGAACAATAGATTGATCATGTAGATAGTTCCGCTCCTGCCACTGTTGCAGAAATTGTTCTGACGCCAAATAATTACTTTTTTGTGAGTTGCACTTTTCATCCGCCAGGACAAAATTATGTCCGGTATCGGCAGGATATAATGACCATGGAATAAAATGATCCACTGCATATTTAGAGTTCTTTAGGCTTTTACCGCAATAGAAACATTGGCATTGCTGTAGATCAATCAGAAAGTCTGCGACCTGTCCTAGTTGGTTACGACTCGGTGCAAACATGAATTCATCTAGGTCAGGTAACCCATCTAATACAACCAGGTTCTGCTTATTCAGCCGGACAAAATCAATCCAGCGCTTCTGGCACAACTCTTCAATGATTTCACTAAATTGTCTTAAGCAATACATCACCTTGGGCAACAGCTTGAGGGACTGCTTGGAATCTTCAAGACTATAGAGAAACTCTATGGTTTGACCATTCAAATTCTGCAAATACACCACCGGCATTTGCTTGACCGTTGTCGCAACAGTTCGCTTCAGCCTGTTCCAGTAAAGTACATCCTTTCTCAACGCGGCCAAGGTCTTGAATTGTTGCTGTGCATTCTGAATTTCACTGATGATCTTTGCCTGCTTACCAGTGCTTTGATGAATAGTAAAAGGCTCGTACTGGTTAAACTGAAACGGCAGTGACTGTTTCCAGTACAGGTCAATAAACTTTTCAGCAATATCCTGATATTCTAAATGCAAGGCAGCACCAGTATCTTGCCCCTGTTCAATCGCCAGACGCGTGATACTTATCAGCAAAGCAAACTTATATGTCGAAGTAAAAGTCCCTGACTGCAAAATCTGCTGAATATGCTTTAAGAATTTCAACTGTTCTTGAGGGGTTGGTATTTCGGCTATACTGAATAACATATCTAAGCCTGCACTTTTCTAATCAGAATATTCATCCACTCTTCTGTACGCTCTGGACGTTTATCTACAGTAATCCATTGTTGTAACAGTAAAGCCTGATCGATCTGCTTAAGTAAGTCATGAGCTTGCTGTTCATTCAAGTCAGTAAAGCTACGCCCCTCTATCTCACGGTCTGTATTGCCATACTTAAAAGACATGTAACACACACCATTTAGCTTTAATGCTTTGAATATAAGCCCCAGCACTTCAGTTAGGCGATCTCTTTCACAATGTAAAAGAGATGCACAAGCCCAAATACCATCGTATTTATTATTCTCAGCTAGGTCATAAAAACTTTGCTGACGTACTTCAATATTGGTCAGCTCCCTGGCCTTTTTAACCAGCTCGGCAGAATAATCAATTGCCTCAACTTGATAGCCTTTTTTCTTAAATGCCAAAGTGTCCCGCCCCGAGCCACAGCCCAAATCTAGGATCAATGCCTGTTCCGGCAAATATCTTAGAAATGGTGCGTAAAGACTTTCCATCTCAACCTGATAGGTATTTTCAAAAAATGCTTGAGCATGTTGATTGTAATAATTTGATGTTTGATTCATTGTCTAAAAGCCAATATCTTATGTTAAAGAACATACTGATTTTTCACTAGATAAGTCAAATGATCAGTCCTATGAATGAATCAAACTCTTATTTCACTGTATCCGGACAACTGAGATAGAAACCAAACTGGTTCTTGTAAATGGAAAAAATATGGGCTTCAGATTTCGCAAGAGTATTAAACTGCTACCTGGATTAAAAATTAATCTGACACACAAAGGTATAAGCAGTGCAAGCATTGGCAAACCCGGTGCTTCGTTAAATATTGGCAAAAAAGGCGCCCGAACCAGCATTGGTATTCCTGACACAGGCCTATCCTATTCAAAACACCAGCCCTATAAGAACAGAGTTGGCAACCCAAAAAATCCTACTCAGGAACAGCAATCGTTCTATACATCCCATACTGAGCAACCCAAATCGAATGTCTGGATTTGGGTGATTTTTGGATTATTTTGTTTTATTGTCGGGGCAATTCTTTTTTAGAATTCACCGCTCTTTTTACCGATAATATTCCTCCTGCTAGGCAAAATCTAATTCATTCATTACTATGGACGGATGTTAAGTACAATAAAGGTTGCCTCTGATGTCAGACAATCACCATACTCACGATTATGATGAAAATGATTTAATCGACTCTCCCTTATCTCAAGTTTTACAGGAACATAATCAGCAGGTCGAAATTCTCATTTATCGACTGCCTGACAGTGATTGGACACTGGAAGTAGTGAGTCAAAGTGGTACTTCTACGGTATGGGATGAAACATTCCCGTCAGATCAGGAAGCTCTATCTGTCGCTTTAAATGGAATTAAAGCAGCAGGCGGTATTCAGGCCTTTTCCGAACTCAGTGACCTTGAAGCAAAGAACAATATTTTTCCTGAATCCCTTATTCGCCATTAAAAATGAAACTACCGGCTTGAATTTGGATCAGTATATTTTTGGATTCTTAGAACCTATCGCGATGATAGGTTCACTTCAACCCAAACCCATCCAGGGTTGAAGGGTCAAAATTTTTATCAAACATAAACTCATCTGCTCGCTCTTTTTTTAATGTCGTCAGGGCATAAAAGAAACATTTTTCACATAACTGCAATTCATATCTTTCCCCGTCATGCTTGGAACCATAGCCCCAATGCGCCGATAAAGTGCCAAACTCCAGTTTCGTTGATTGGTTGCATACATCACATACAACATCTGTAACGACTTCTACCTGTTTCAGTTGTTTAATTTCCATATATGGCTCCCGATATCAATCAAGTTAAATTTGTCTACATACTTATCAAAAATTGATTTCTGTTTGGTTTTAATTACCATTAAAAAAAGATCAAAAATACTATATAGGGGATTTTACAATTCAATAGCACAATATATGGAACTTCAAGCCATTGCCCTACTAATGAAAATTATATGAATATTATTGTTTTATTTTCAGCCATTTGGCACAAATATGGGAAAGTATCACTGTATGTCTGTAAAAAAGAAAAGCATACCCAATTACCGCGTACCTGCAAAAAATCTGCAATTAATATGCTATCCAAACTGTATGCACGCCTACCAAGTTTGGATCGCTTTATTTTTTCAACTTAATGAAAAACAGCAAAGCTATCATTTGGATTTTACTTTTAAACAGAATATCAACATCCCGCTCCTTACAACTAATAAACCGGACCTCTATTTTTTTAGTAGTCATTTCAGCTGGATCTATGCCTATTTTTACAGCAAAAATAAAAATGAATTCAAGTTCAGAGCTTATGAGAAAAATAATTCCTACGAATTCACCATCCAGGCTTTAAGCGAAGTAAGGGCCTTACTGTGTTCCGGATTACATCAATCAATTCATGGCTTAGACGTCATTTCAAATTGGCTAAATGAACAATACTTAGCTGTACATCTTCAGGACGTTTTCGGTCATGAAGTTTTAACTATCGATCATCTACGAGAATTATCAGGACTGTCTAAATCCAAAAGTCCAGTAAGTTCTGTTTCAAATTATGCCGGCCCACTGTCATTAGAAAAGATTCTGGAGGGAATTGCATAATGAACGGATATAGTTATTTAGAAGATACTCAAGAATTAAAGCTTGAGCCATTTCGAGACTTCTATCAAGCACTGGCGGAAGCAAAACTGAAAAATGATCAGGACTTCTTTAAGCTGAATGATTTCATCCAACCAACTGAAGTCGTTAAACTAATTAAAATTATGACTCAGCATCCTACTGATCTATCGATTAGTAAATATCCATTGGCGCATTATCTCTTGGCACTGATCAACACTCCATCAGCATATCAATCAAATGCACTGAAATGGGCTATTTTCAATACTCAATGTATCGAGTTACTGAATAGTAAAGAACATACAGCAACTGTAGCTAATCTATGTAGGCGTTTTCGTTTAGCAAGCACAAACGAGCAATACTATTGGCTCTATAATTTTCTACCTTCTCTGCCTCTAGAATTAGAATATCTAATTGATTTTATAGATAAAAAAGAGAAGAAAAATAAAGAACTGCTGAACCGATCCCTAGAAATTTTGAGTAAAGAGCAAATCGGCCAACTGGCAGATATTCGTGTCATCTATCAATATGCATATACTCAATCAGAGCGTCAAAAAAGACATCGTCAAAGCAATTCAAGCGCCCAGGAACCACCTCAAACTGATGTTAAGAAGACATCAAGAATGTCTCTTGATGATGAAAAAACACATCAGACTTGTTTTGAACGCGGTATAGCAAAACAGCCACCTGAGGATAAAACTATAGAAAGAGTTGAAGATCATAATTTTGAATTTAACTCACTAGAGCAATGTTCTATTACAGCTCAGATCAATAATCTCAAAAATCAAATTCTGCATCAAAACAAGAATGAGCTAATGAGCAAGCCGAATCCTCGGGTCTTCGATTTGCCTACCGCACAGTACATTATGCAAATTTTATTAGAACAGGCAGAAAACTCTCCAATTCATACCCTGCTTTTATTTTCAGTCCTCAGTCTTACTCATTATAAAGATCTGCCGGTATTTCAAAAAAATTTACGAGTCAGTACAAAAAACAAAGAAGTATCACTGCAACCCCAAAAATGTTTCTTTAAGCAAAGCTTTGAAGTCTCTAAATTCAAGGATTTTGTTTTAAGAAAACATCGGTTGAATACCGTGAATTCTTTTACGATTCCTCTGCCTCAATATTATCTGGAAAATCTAAGTCAGTTGAAAAAAATGGATGGTGTTGAGATTGATTCCAAGATACAGGAGTATTTACAAAAAATTAATAAAGGGCTGACCTTCCAGTTAACAACACAAAATCTTCCGCGCTTACTCAGTGATATTGCATTGAATGAACTTGAGTATGAACTGGAAAGCAAATTGCTTAATGGAGAAAGTGTTCAGCACTATATTCCATGCCATTACTTTTCAACACAAATCGTGGATATTATTAATATTTATACTCAAATTCTAACTTTGACTGTTCCTCAGCTGGAAACTGAATATCTTGAAGAATTCAGTAACCCGCATTCTTTTGGTAGTCAGCAGACACCTAATCTACCATTTGTTAAATCATTTTTTCACCAGCTTGACCAACGAGTGCGGGAACATCCGAATCCATTTCAGACGTTAAATCATTATTCAATCTGGCTGTGGCATATTTGCATGCTGATAACGTCAGCACGACCAAGTGAGTCTTTCCCACCCAATCTAGATTATCTTGACCTCGACAATCAATTGATGGCTGTTGCAGATAAAGAGCAGCGTTATTCGGGCACCATTGGACGATATCTACCATTTAACGATTATCTTCGTGATGAAATACAGCATTACCTAAAATATTTAAAATACTTTCTCCACCTCACAAAGGCCTATCTGCCCAATGAACAAGTACAAGCAATCCATGAGGTCTTCGAGGGTGAACGCCCCTTTCTATTATTTTACGATCCACAAGGATATATCCGAAATTTAGAACTTTCTGATATTCAAAAATACTGTACAGAAATAGCTCTTCAGCGCAATTGGACCCGCCACTTTGCTCGTTATTTTTTTGCCCAATACTGCAATGAAGATATAGTTAAGGGCATCTTTGGTCATGACGAAGCAATGCAAGGACTATTTGACCGCTATTCAGCTTTTCAGGCGACTGATTACGACCAAATCAGAACAGCACAAGATAAGCTAATTGAAATATTAGAGCTTAAAAGTATGTCGACATTCAACGGGATCATGATTAAATGAGCAGACATCCACACTCTCTAAAAAGAATTGAAAAGCATAGAAAAAACAAAGCCTTTCTTCTGAAATTATTTAGCGAAAAATGTACAGAACTAACGCCTGAAAACTATCCAGAAATTTTTAGACAAGTTGATGCTCAACTTTTAGAGCACTGTAAGACAAATATCCGTAGCTACCAGATAGCACGTATAGAATTTGCTAAATATATTAAGCGCTTTAATCGTTCATCGAATCAAAACTATCCGGTGCCCGCCGCTCCCATTAAGCACGAAAGAACTCATCCCGAGCAAAATATTGAAACCCTGAAACAAGGTAAAAGAATTACACAATTTGCCAGCAATATGATTGCTCACTGGACAAAGTATAATGACTTCAGTCCGACTCAATCCCTCGGCTTCTGTTTGATCAGTACAATATTATTTAACGGCATTTATAATGATACTGAACTGCAAAATTTCTTCAAAATTATTTTAAAAACACATAAATTTCAAAGTTTTTTAAACTTGAATCATATTGTTTCATTAGAGATCCCGAATCGGTATTTCGGCAATCAGCGTATAAAGGGCTCGGATTTTTCAGTGAGCTATACAAAAACGTTTGTGTTAAACGATATTGTGAAATGCTGGATCTATAGACTAAAACATCAGAAATTTGATTTATTTTCAGATATTGATGACGCAGAACAAGTGATCAACACTTGCATCATCGAATGCTTTCCTGAGGAAAAGGTACGTTATAAAGACCTGTTAAAATATGGTTTTTACTACACACAGTTCCTAAAAAACAGTGGACTGGATCAAATGTCCATTTGTATCTTAAAAAATGAAATTTATAGTTCTAGCCCTCTTGAAAAACAATTAGCAGCTTATTTTGTTCAGGTTGAACAAGCTCATCCTAATAACAATAAGATTGAGAATACTTGTGAAAACCGTCAGGCTCCCTCTATAACCAATATTTCAATGGATATAGCTGATGCTTTAGTAGAAATACGTCAAGCTATTCGTGCAAAAAACTATAGCGATCAACTCATAGAATTATATGCCAGAGAACAATCTTCAGCCTTGGAACGTTTGCTGCTGTGGAGCATTCTACGCTCAAAATTAACGGAACCTCAACTGGACCTTCTCAATCATATTATTCAGCAGCAGCAGCAACGATTTAAGCGCAAGCTTATACGTGCAGATTTTCAGCCGCTCAAGCAAAGTTCTCTGAAGACCATGTTTTCACAGTTTGCAGTCCATTGGCTGCAGGCAACGCAAGACAAAGATATTTCATCATTTTCAGATGCTGATTTTGAAGATCTATATGGAGAAATGCTTTTATTAAAGAAAGAAACAACTAGAGCGACTTTACAAAAACGTCTACAGGAGTTTCATCACAAACAGACCTTATTCTTTAACGCACCCACTATCGATCTAGATAATTTAATCCAAGTAAAAATCTGCAGGACCGCATTGATCTCGCCCCATATTTTTCACCACATGCTAGAGCAGCTCGAAAATACTCAAGATATTTCGATTCAGGATAAAAATATATTTAAACTGATTTTTATTCTAGGATTCAGAGTCGGACTACGGATCAATGAAACATTGAATATCTTCGTACGTGATCTATTTATTAGTGAAGATGCTGTGATACTCACCATTCGCAACAATCGCAATAAAAATCAAAAAAGCTACTCAGCTTACCGCAAGATTCCCCTGCATCATCTACTTAAAGCCGACGAATTACATGCATTTAAAACATACAGTCAGAATAGAAAACGTCTGCTAAAAGAACAAGGAAAATCAGTTGCACAACCGCTGTTTTTAAAACAGTCCTTAGAAGAAACTCATGAAAATGAAGTGAATTCCCTATTGAAACAATTGATCCAGCCCGTTTTTGGAGAACACAATTTTACTTACCATAGTCTGCGCCATTCTGCATTTAATCATCTTTACCTGGTTTTAAAAAACTCAACTCTTGCAAATGCATTTACTGACTATAGCCCACATGAGCAATTACGTATACGTTATGCCTTGCTACGAAACAGAAATACTCAGCAAACCTGGTATGCACTTTCTCATTTTGCCGGGCACCTAACCCCTGAAACGACCTGTTCAAGCTATCTGCATTTAATGCACCTGGCAATTAGCTACCAATTGAATCAAATCGAAAGTCCACTCCCTAAAGAAGCCTATTTCAATATTCTGAAACATGATGATGCTATTAAATATCCTGTACAGCAACGGGCGATCAAACAGTTTTTATTTGACCGACTTACTAAAGACCGTTACAAGCAACATGATCATCAATATCAACCAGGGCAACAGAAATCACCTGATTCACTGATGCTAGGAGCTCATGACTCAGAGATGACTTTTGAACTATTGCATCACATTCTTGCAGTAGAAAAAGAGCAAGACCTTCTGTTACCTGAAGCCATTCCTTTGCAAATCGCGCAAAAATTACGTGCCAGAGCCGTGCATTTAAAAACCTCATGTGTAAATCAAAAAAAATCATCGAAGTTATTTACCACAGATTTTTTAAGGAAAACTCCCGATGCATTAGTCACCATGTTTCCAACTAATCAGGAGGAAAAAAAGGTCATTCACCATGTTCAGGAACGATTAACAACAGTACATCATCAATATAAAAAACAGCTCAATGCGATCTATTCAATTTATCTTGAAAAAGTTCAGCCCAATTCTGCTCAGTTCATTTTTGAACTGAATGAAAAACGGCAACTAAAGAAACTTCTTTCTTTTATTCATAGCTTATTTCCCAAAAAATATCTTCATTTAGAACTCTCTCAGCAGAGCAAGACAGAGCTCAAAAAGACATTACAGGATTTAACATTACGGGCAGAAAACTTCAGCCTGAATGAAAATGAAAGGCGAATTAAGTTCTGCTTCAAAAGTAAAGATGTAAAAGCACTTGGGGTATTCAAGTTACTGATGTATCTCATAATAGTTTCTCATCTTTAAGCAGTTTTTAATAAAAATTTTAACTCTGAGAAACGATAATAAAATAGTATAAACTCTAGATATCAGCAGCGTCTGAAACAGAGATCAGTCCATTATTTAATTAAGCAAATTATAGCAAGCCCAGATGGATGATCTAGGCTTTTTGTTAATTATATTTTACTAAAATATTGATACCCTATAAATTAAATTAAAGTCATCACTAAATCCATATTTTTTACTGGCTGTCCTACATCAAGTAAAACCTCCTGAATAATACAATCTACTTCAGCTTTTACAGCTAATTCCATTTTCATCGCTTCTACAGTAAATAAGGTTTCACCCTTTGTGACTTTTTGCCCTGTCTTAACTGTAACCGCACTGATCATCCCTGGCATTGGTGCTCCAACATGACGTGAATTTCCTGGTTCGGCCTGTGCACGACTTTGCTCAACTGATTGTCCTTTTTGGTGAACTTGTAATAGACGTAATTGTCCATTTAATTCAACAAAAATATCTACTACACCATTCTTGGGTTGAGCTTGTGCCAGCAGTTTAATTTCTAGTGTTTTCCCTTGTTCAAGATGAACTTCGACAGCCTCATGCTCTTTTAAACCATAAAAGAAAGCGGTAGAAGGAATACTCGAAACTACTCCATACTTCTGCTTATGACGTATAAATGTAGTAAATACTTTTGGATACATTAGATAAGAAGCAAACTCACAATCACTGATCGTTTGGCCCAATAGCTGTTCAATCTTATGTTTTTCAGTGTCTAAATTTACAGCAGGCAAAATAGCACCAGGACGATCGTTTAAAGGCTGCTTACCTTTTAATATTTTTCGCTGTAAGTCTTGTGGGAAACCATGTGCTGGGGTCCCTAGTTCACCTTTAAATAATGAAATGACAGACTCAGGGAAATCAATATCATGATCAGGATTCAAAACATCATCTACAGTAAGATTATTTGACACCATAAATAATGCCATATCGCCCACTACTTTTGATGTAGGAGTAACTTTGACAATATCTCCAAACAAAAGATTTACTTGTGCATAGGCATCTGAAATTTCAGACCAACGCTCCTCAAGTCCTAATGATCGAGCCTGTTCACGTAGATTGGTATATTGTCCACCTGGCATTTCATGATGATACACATCAGCTGTACCTGCACGCATGTCTGCTTCAAATGGTGCATAAATACGGCGTACCCCCTCCCAGTAGCTCGATAGCTCTTGCAAGTTTTTCTGATCAAGCCCTGTATCACGCTCTGTATACTGTAAAGCTGAAACTATAGATCCCATGCTTGGTTGCGAAGTCAGACCGCTCATTGCATCCATTGCTGTATCTACTGCATCTACACCCGCTTCTATTGCTGACAAGATACTTGCCGCTGCGATACCGCTGGTATCATGTGTATGGAAATGAATTGGTAAACCCGTTTCTTCTTTTAAAGTCTTAATCAATTCATACGCTGCTTGAGGCTTACAGATTCCTGCCATATCTTTAATTGCCAAGATATTGGCACCCGCTTTTTCTAACTGCTTCGCCATATCAACATAATATTTCAGGTTATAGCGCCGGCTACTATCAAACAGGTCACCACTATAGCAAATGGCCGTTTCACACAACATACCTGACTCTCGAACTGCATCAATGGCGACACGCATATTATCTACAGCATTGAGTGAATCAAATACGCGGAATAAGTCAATTCCAGACTGCGCAGCTTGCTGAATAAAATAACGCACAACATTATCTGGATAATTGGTATATCCAACCGCATTAGAAGATCGTAATAACATTTGAAATAAAATATTTGGCACAGCTTCGCGTAATTTTTCCAGACGTTCCCAAGGATCTTCTTTTAAGAAACGCATTGAAACATCAAAGGTTGCTCCTCCCCAGCATTCTAATGAAAATAGCTGATTTGCCATCTGTGCATAATAAGGCGCAATTGCCAACATATCAGCACTACGCATACGGGTCGCAAATAGAGACTGGTGGGCATCACGCATCGTCGTATCTGTAATCAGGACACGTTTCTGGTCTAGCATCCATTGACTAAAACCCTCTGCACCCAATAATTTAAACTGGTCACGTGTACCGCTTGGCAGTGGATCTACAGATTTAACAGATGGTAATTGGGCTAAAGTAACTGGTGTCTGAGGTAATGGACGGTCTTTCAACTCTGGCTGTCCATTAACTGTAATATCTCCCAAGAACTCTAGGATTTTAGTTGCCCGATCTTGCTTCAATGGGAAGTTGAGAAGCTCTGGAGTAGTATCGATGAACTTAGTCGTGCATTGACCGGAACTAAATAATGGATGAGTGATGACATTTTCGAGAAATGCCAAGTTGTTGGCAATACCACGAATCCTGAACTCTTGTAAAGTTCTGAGCATTCTGGCATTTGCTTCATACAAAGATGAGCCACGTACAGTGACTTTCGCCAAAAGTGAATCATAATATGGGTTAATGACAGCACCTGTATAAGCTGTTCCACTATCTACACGTACACCAAAACCAGTTCCTGCGCGATAAGCTGTAAGCTTGCCATAATCTGGCATAAAGCCATTTTTAGGATCTTCTGTAGTTAAACGACATTGAACTGCATGACCAAGTAATTGAATTTTCTCTTGTTCAGGTACATAGCTGTCGCCATCACCAATTTTAGCCCCTTCGGTAATACGGATTTGAGCTTTGACAATATCAATACCTGTAATTTCTTCAGTGACTGTATGCTCAACCTGAATACGTGGATTCACTTCAATAAAATAAAATTCATTGGTTTCCGCATCCATCAGGAACTCAACAGTACCTGCATGGGTATAGTCCACCGCACTTGCCAATCTTAAAGCTGCTGCACAGAGTTTTTTACGCTGCTCTTCATTTAAATAAGGTGCAGGGGCGCGTTCTACCACTTTCTGATTACGGCGCTGAACCGTACAATCACGTTCAAACAGGTGAACAATATTGCCATGAGTATCACCTAAAATCTGAACCTCTACATGACGTGCCTGTCGGATCAGTTTTTCTAAATAAATTTCATCGTTACCAAAAGCTGATTTAGCTTCACGACGTGCAATTTGAATCGCACTCGCAAGTTCGCTTTCATCTTCAATCACACGCATGCCACGTCCGCCACCGCCCCAACTGGCTTTAAGCATGAATGGATAACCAATTTCTGCAGCGATCTTACGGCATTCTTCAATTGACTCAGGCAAAGCATTCGTTGCAGGAATGACCGGTACACCTGCAATAATGGCGACATTCCGCGCCATAACTTTGTTACCAAGTTGGCGCATGACATCTGCACAAGGGCCAATAAACAAGATTCCTGCTGCCTTACAGGCTTCAGCGAACTCAGGATTTTCTGAAAGAAATCCATAACCTGGATGAATTGCATCGACCTGATTTGCTTTGGCAATACGAATAATGTCATCAATATCCAGATAGGCCGCAATTGGCTTTTTGCCTGCTCCGACTTGATAAGCTTCATCTGATTTAAAACGATGCATTGCGAATTTATCTTCTTCCGCATAAATTGCAACAGTACGAATTCCCATTTCAGATGCAGCACGCATAACGCGAATGGCAATTTCACCACGGTTCGCAACTAAAATTTTCTGTATTTGGCGCATAGTATTCTTTAGATATAAAATTTCTTATTTCTAGGATCAGCTAGAAATTAAGAAGATGAGAAGATAAACATTGGATATAGATCACAATGCATAATTTTTCAGATAGCAAGGAATCAAATTTATTAAAATAGTAATTAACAATAATTACCAATTACTAAAAATATTTAAATGCAATCAACAATCTATAAATTACATCTTTCATAGATACAATTAATTTAGAGCCTAACCATCTATATTTCAAATCTACATTTATTTTAAAAATAGATACAATATAATTTAATGAATGACTCCATAGATTTTCACTATACATACCAATGGATACTAAAAAAATCTATGCTAATGATTTTAGGATTCTATTTTTATGTTATAAATAAACCAAGATTGAGTACTATTCAAAGCCCTAAAGGAAATTTAAATGTCTATGGATCAATATACTGGCTTAGAATTTTTAACTGCAGTAAAAGATGGCACTTTACCTCATGCTCCAATGGCCAATACCATTCCCATGAAACTCGTTGAGGTAAAAACGGGTTATATTATTTATGAAGTTACACCAAATCAACAACATGTAAACCTTCAAGGTGGTGTGCATGGTGGTTTCTGTGCAACGGTTTTAGATAGTGTTACAGGTGCGGCTGCCCATACTATTATGGAAAAAGGTATACCCTTCGCAACTACAGATTTAAATATAAAGATGATTCGTCCAATGCAGGTTAATAAAACCTATCGTGGTATTGGTACAATTATTAATGCGGGTCGTACCTTAGTTATGACTGAAGGTCGAATCGTAGATGAAAATGATAAAGTATTTGCTCATGGTACAGCAACGCTTATGATTATTCGAAAATAATATTTTTATTATTTGTATATTTTAAATAGCCTATCTAAAATCAGATAGGCTATTTTATTTAATCAACTGAAATATGATTTAATGCTTTTAAAAATCATATTTAGCCATAAATTCTAAACGACTATCAGTACCTGATTTATTGTCAAGTGTTTTACGCTCACCATAAATATATTCAACACCGAAAGTCACTGGTTTAAATGGGTTATACATTACGTTTAACCAACCCTGCTGTAAGTTATCATTACCATTTACAACATTCTCATCATAGAATAAGGCACCGTAACCAAGCGTACTTCTAATTTTTGGTGTGAATTGATAAGTTGCCCCAGCATTTACAGCATCAAATTCTACCAGATCAATATCATTCGCTTTAGGAATAGAGTTGCTACTGTTATATAGGAAATATTTGTCATCCCCTACAGCATGGGCATAATTAGCGGTCAGATTAAGTTTTGCAATTGGCTTATACTTTAAACCAACGCCCACTCCCCAGCCAAAATCTGTATAGTCTTTTTCATCCGTACGGGCACGCACTTCCTGCGCCATACCGCGTACATTGACAAATCCCTTCCCATCTTCAAATTTATGGGTTAGTTTAGCTGCTAAAGTCGGGTATTGATTATCCGAACTTGATTTTTCCAGACCTAGCATATACTGAGTGTTGGCATTCAAGCTATCGCTATAACGGACCATTTGGGTACGGAAAACTCCTCCACCAAGTACACCATTAAAATCCAAAAGTTCCGGCAAGGTTTCGGTAGAAAGGAAGGTTGAGGTGGTTTGGCCTAACAACCAGTTATCAACGCTCACATAAGCATGACGGATACGGACTGTATCATTACTTGCTCCGCCCCTAAAGTCGATCTCAATCTTACCGTTAACGTCATGATCCGGAACAGGCGCTTTAAAATCTAAACCAATACGTGTAGCAGTTGCTGTTGAATCAAAGCGCTTTTCAGTTTTACGCTTATTCGGATCATCATCTAATGCAATATTATTAATTCGGTTAAAGATTCCTGTACCACCTTCAAATTGGTAGGCTGCATCTGCACGGATAAAACCATACAGATTCACCTCCGCACCTGCCTTACTTTTTAGCGTTGCAGGATTTGATTGTTCAACTTGAGGGACTGCTGCAGGAACAAGGGTCACGGCTGGCTTGGCTTGTGCCTGATGTTCGGTTGCTACTTTTTGTTGTGCTACCCATGCTTTTAAAGCATCGAGTTCTTGACGCAGTTCCTGAATTTGCTGTTGCTCAGTTGAGTCAGCAGCATATATTGCAGAGCTGCACATTGCTCCCAATAATGCTACAGCAAGCTTATGACGTATTAAATCCATTTACGATCTCCGATTTTACTTATGATTATTCATGACATCTGCATGAATCTTTTTTAATATTCTCAATTCAACAACAAAGATATTCATTGAAATTAAGACAAGACATCCCTCTCAAATCTCTGAATAAGATTTGATTAGTTCATGTTTTAATGGGAATTAATAAGAGGCTAAGGGATAGTAATCATCACCTTAGCCATAGGTAGGCCTACCCTACAATGCCATTGGCACGTAACTTTTCAATTTCATCATCAGCCATATAGCGCGATAAAATTGCATCGGTATCTTCGCCCAACATCGGGGGGGCTTTACGATATTCAACTGGAGTACGTGAATATTTGATTGGTGATGCAATGACCTTAAGGTTCTTTTTCAACGGATGTTCAAGCTCAACAAGCATTTTACGATGCTTCACTTGTGGCTCTTCAAACGTTTGCTGAAGGTTATTGATTACGCCGACAGGAACTTTCACCGCCTGAATCAATTCTACCCAATGTTGAGCCGTATTGGTCAAGAAGTGCTGCGATAAAATTTCCACAATGTCATCACGATTTTTTAGGCGTAATGCATTGGTGGTAAAACGTGCATCTTGAGAAAGTGTTGGCAAACCAATCGCTTTACACAGCGCAACAAACTGTTTGTCATTACCACAAGCGACAATAAAGTCCTGATCATTTGCTTTAAACACCTGATACGGAACAACATTTGCATGCGCATTACCATAACGTTTAGGAATTTCACCCGAGGTAATGTAGTTCATACCGATATTAGCTAAACAAGCAACTTGGACGTCTAGTAAGGCCATATCAATATGTTGGCCCTGACCAGTCCTAAAGCGATTGATGAGTGCGCCCTGAATGGCAATCGCAGAATACAGACCGGTATTCAGATCAGCAAATGCTACACTGGTTTTCATTGGCTCTTTGTCACCAGTGACCGACATTAAACCGCCAATGCCCTGAATGATGTAGTCATAGCCTGGTTCAGCAGCACGTGGACCATCTTGACCGAAACCAGTAATTGAACAATAGATCAATCCCGGGTTTATTTCTTTTAGAGAGTCATAATCCAGACCATAATACTTGAGTGAACCGGCCTTATAATTTTCAATTACAACATCACTGTCTTTCACTAAATTACGAACGATTTTTTGACCTTCAGGCGTTGAGATATCAATGGTAATTGAGTATTTATTCCGGTTTGCAGCTTGGAAATATGCACCTTCCGAGGTTTCTTCCCCTAGGTCATTCTTCATCCAAGGTGGTCCCCACATGCGGGTATCATCACCCACTTTTGGGCGTTCTACTTTAATTACTTCAGCACCAAGATCCGCTAAAATTTGACCACACCATGGTCCTGCTAAAATACGACTCAAATCGAGGACACGAATACCTTCTAATGCACCCATATTTCTTTCCTTTATCTCTATTGCCCAAGTCTTCCCAGCCAGGCATTGTGATCTTTAAAATATTTCAGTTTTCTGTTTTTAAACTGGCGTTCTATTTACGGAATGAAGCAGGTCTACTTGCAACTTGGCACGACGTTGTAACCATGGACTTGGACGATAACGCTGATCTCCAGTAATCGCATAAATACGGTCAAGAATCAGTAGAATTCTGTCTGGTCCTAAGATATTGCCCCAAGAAATTGGACCATATGGATAGCCGAGTCCCAAACGAACTGCTTTGTCAATATCAGAAGCCGTCGCGATCCCCTGCTGTGCAATATCACATGCCAGATTAATAATCATAGGGATGACGCGTTGGCATACAAAACCGACACTTTCTTCAATAACACTAACGCCATGATCATTCGCCGCAAATAATGCATGTGCCTGATCCACATAAACCTGTTCAGTAATAATAGAGGGCATTAATACACGACGTTTATTAAAGTCAGTCAGCATATCAATGTTGACTGCACGTTTCGCATCTACATTTAAACGCTGGCTGGCAGTGGTGGTATCTTCACCATATGTCGCAAGAATAATCAGACTATCTGCTGCTGGCGTTTCTGCATCATCCAGCACTACCCCTTGTGAAAGCACATACTGTTTTAAGATCTCCGCATCACTTTCATAATCAGCTGAAATCCATACAGGCTTAAATTCCGAAATCTGTGGTACGAGTTGTGGTGGTTCTTGATTTAAACGTGTATCTTGGTCGTACTTATAGAAGCCTTCACCCACCTTTTTACCCACGGTGTTCGCAGATAGCATGAGACGGGTTAAAGTATTTGGACGGTAACGATCTTCCTGATAGTACTGATTAAAAATCGATTCCATCACACGGTGGGAAACATCTAGACCAGTTAAATCGTAGAGTTCAAATGGCCCCATTTTAAAGCCAGCAGCTTCACGTAAAATACGATCCATCTCGCTGACAGTTGCAACACCTTCACCTAAAATCTTTAATGATTCTGTACCGAAGGCACGACCTGCATGGTTAACTAGGAATCCTGGCGTGTCTTTAGTTTTAACACCAAAATGCCCCATGCGTTCTGCCAACTTCAATAATTCATCCACGACCTCATCAGACGTAAATAAACCTTTCACCACTTCAACGATCTTCATTAGTGGCACTGGGTTAAAGAAATGGAAGCCTGCAATACGTGATTTATGCTGACAACTAGCAGCAATTTCAGTTACAACAAGCGATGAGGTGTTAGATACCAGAATGGTTTGTTCTGATACAATCTGTTCAAGTTGCTTAAATAGCTTTTGCTTGATTTCCAAATTCTCGATAATAGCCTCAACGACTAGATCAACACCTGCAATCTGATCAATATTGTCAAGTACAACAAAACGAGCAATCGTATTATCAAAATCTGTTTGAGTAATTTTACCTTTAACGACCAATTTTTCTAAGGTCTTTTTGAGCTTATCCAGACCGGCTTGAGCCGCACCTTGCTGAACATCAAACAATCGGACTTCCAAACCCGCTTGTGCAGCAATTTGGGCGATACCCATACCCATTACACCCGTGCCGACTAACGCCATTTTTTCAATAGTCATGAATTACTCTCCCTGATAGTTTGGTGTACGTTTTTCCAAGAAGGCTTGTACACCTTCTTTTTGATCCTTGGTATCACATAATATCTGCATAGCTTTCCGCTCAAGAGCCAGAGCTGCATTTAGAGGCATATCTTGGCCTAATGAAATAACTTCTTTAATTTGTTCAACAGGAATTGAAGAATAGCTAGCTATAGTATTGGCTACCTCAATCGCATGGCTCGTTGCATCTCCTTTGACGAGGTCTGATACCAATCCCATTTCCTCAGCTTCTTTTGCACTAAATATTTTCCCAGTTAATACGAGAAACATAGCCTTATATTTGCCTACAGCACGAAGTAATCGCTGAGTTCCGCCTGCTCCTGGCATTAATCCTAATCGAACTTCTGGTTGACCAAATTTTGCGTCTTCACTCGCGATAATGATGTCAGCATGCATGGCTAGCTCACAACCTCCACCAAGTGCATATCCATTTACGGCTGCAATGATCGGTTTTCTACAATCGCTGATACTTTGCCAATAGAATTCAGTGTGGCGTAAATATACTTCGCTAGTTGAAGCTGTTAAGAAATCTTTCACATCTGCACCTGCAGCAAAAATTTTCTCTCCTCCAGTAACTACAATCACTTTTACTGTTTTATTACTTGAAAGTTCATCAAATTTTTTTGCTAATTCTTGGCGCAAGGCGAGATTCAATGCATTTTTCGCTTCTGGGCGATTCAATTGTAAAATCGCAACACCTTCATCAGTAACCCTAAGCTTCAATATATCCATATCTGACCCTTTCTTATCTC
Organism: Acinetobacter sp. YH12205; assembly: GCF_013418125.1. Taxonomy (NCBI): domain Bacteria; kingdom Pseudomonadati; phylum Pseudomonadota; class Gammaproteobacteria; order Moraxellales; family Moraxellaceae; genus Acinetobacter; species Acinetobacter sp. YH12205. The sequence continues at coordinate 435,279 of NZ_VPCQ01000001.1, forward strand.
GAACAACCTTATTCTAGGTTTAGAACATACATTTGAAATTCAAAAAAAGAAATCCTTCTATGGATTAAAAGCAGATATTAAATTTTGATTATTATTATCAAAAAAAAGCATAACACTTAAAGTTTACGATACATTATATTGATCGTAAATCAGAATTACTAAGATATAAATCAAGTAATCAGAAGGACAATGAATTAATTTATCCAATGAATGGATAAGGTCAAAATGGAGTTAAAAGATGATCAGAGACCAGGAAACACTGAACCAGCTACTCGATATGCTTCGCCAATTTGTGGATGGTGTGCTTATCCCGAATGAAGAATTAATGGCAGAAACTGACGAAATACCAGCTCATGTTGTTCAACAAATGAAAGAGCTTGGTCTATTTGGTTTGACTATTCCTGAACAATATGATGGCCTAGGCCTGACCATGGAAGAGGAAGTCAATGTGGCTTTTGAATTAGGCCGCACTTCCCCTGCTTTTCGCTCGTATATCGGAACCAATAACGGGATCGGTGCAGCGGGCTTAATTATTGATGGGACTGAAGAACAAAAACAAAAATTTCTTCCAAAATTTGCTTCAGGTGAAATTATTGGCTCTTTCTGTCTGACTGAACCAGATTCAGGTTCAGATGCTGCCTCACTTAAAACCACAGCCGTCAAAGATGGTGATGAATATATCTTGAACGGTACCAAACGCTTTATTACCAATGCACCACATGCTGGAGTATTTACGGTAATGGCACGTACCAATCCTGAAATCAAAGGTGCAGGTGGTATTTCTGCATTCATCATTGATAGCAAATTACCTGGTATTTCATTGGGTAAACGCGACAAGAAAATGGGGCAAAAAGGTGCGCATACCTGTGACGTCATTTTTGAAAACTGCCGTATTCCAGCTTCAAGCTTAATTGGCGGTGTGGAAGGTGTAGGTTTTAAAACTGCTATGAAAGTACTGGATAAAGGTCGTCTACATATTGCAGCACTAAGCGTTGGCGCCGCTACCCGTATCCTGGATGATGCTCTACGGTATGCATTGGAACGTAAGCAGTTCGGCCAGCCGATTGCTAATTTCCAGCTGATTCAGGCAATGCTTGCTGATTCTAAAGCAGAAATTTATGCTGCAAAATGTATGGTTTTAGATGCAGCAAAAAAACGTGATGCAGGTCAAAACGTGAATACCGAATCTTCTTGCGCGAAAATGTTTGCAACTGAAATGTGTGGCCGAGTTGCAGATCGTGGTGTACAAATTCTAGGTGGTTCAGGTTATATCAGTGAATATCCACTGGAACGCTTCTACCGTGACGTACGTTTATTCCGCTTATATGAAGGCACAACACAAATTCAACAAGTCATTATTGCCCGCAATATGATCCGAGAAGCAACACAATAATCAAGTCCAATATGCTGAAACTGCACTATGCACTTTCAGCATTTTTTATATTTGCATCGGTATATTCTTATGCTAAGAATCCATGATCTTTCCCGATTAAATTGGTCAAATTACATACAGAGAGATGATTTGGTTGTTTGGGGTCAAGCACAGGCTGAACCATTAACACTCACTCAGCATTTAATGCAGCAACGCCATCAACTTAAACCCTTTAATGTATTTTTAGGTATTAGCAATTACGGCACCTGCCAAGTCGAACACACAGATCAAATCCATTTCAGTAGTTATTGTGGCGCAGGTTCTAACCGTTTGCTTGCCAAAGCCAAATGCCTTGATATTATCCCAAGCCATTATTCTACTTTTGCCCATAAATTACGTCCGGATATTGTGCTGGTTCAGGTCTCAAAACCAAATGAATCAGGACAATACAGCTTTGGCTTAGGTCAGGATTATATTGCCGATCTCATCCCTTCAGCACGTGTAGTCATTGCCGAAGTAAATCAACAATTACCTTGGACACATTCTGCTACTTATTTAACAGCAGACGATTTTGATGTAATTGTAGAAACAGATCGTAACTGCGGTGATGAAGCAAAACAGATACATAACGATATCAATACTAATATTGCCACTAAAGTGGCTCAGCTCATTCCTGATGGATCAACGCTACAAATTGGTATCGGCACCCTTCCTGAAGCTGTGCTCAATGCACTCAAGCAGCACCAAAATCTAGGCGTACATAGTGGTATTATCAGTGATGGCATCGCAAAACTGATGCAACAGGGTGTAATTAATAATAGCCAGAAAAAAATTGATACTGGAATCACTATTACTGGCTTAATCAATGGTAGTAATGCACTTCATCAATTTATTCATCACAATGCGAATGTACAGCTGCGTCCAACTTCTTATACCCACAATCCAGCAGTATTGGCTCAGATCGACAACTTGGTAGCTGTAAACTCAGCGATTGAAGTGGATCTGACCGGACAAATTAATGCTGAAGTCGCGAATGATACCTATGTCGGTGCTGTCGGTGGTGCTATAGATTTTATCCGTGCTGCAAATAACTCTGCCAAAGGCTGTTCTATCATCGCCTTACCATCAGCAGGTAAAAACTTTAGCCGTATCGTGTCAAAACTTAACGGCCCTGTTTCAACCCCACGTAGTGATGCAGGTATCTTTGTGACCGAATACGGTATTGCCGATTTACGTGGCTTAAGCCTATCTCAACGTGTAGAAAAGATGATTGAGATTGCCCATCCGGATTTCAGGGCGAATCTTACCACTGAAGCACAACAACTTTCACTGATTTAAATGGAGTTAAAAATGAAAGAAGCTTATATAGTTAGTCCATTACGTACGCCAATTGGAAAATTTGGCGGCTCTCTAGCTTCACTTACGGCAGTGGACTTGTCGGTTAAAATTATTCAAAGTATTTTAGAAAAGACCAAAATTGATCCAAGCACACTAGATGAAGTCATTGCTTCGCAGTCTTATTCATCCAGTGAAGCACCATGTCTAGGCCGTTACGCTGCTCTTGCTGCAGGTTTACCAATAGAAGTTCCCGGTTATACTCTAGACCGTCGTTGTGGCTCAGGTTTACAGGCATTGGTTAATGCTGCCATGAATGTACAGACTGGCCAGGCGGAAGCAGTAATGGTCATTGGCGTAGAGAGTATGAGTAATATTGAATATTACTCAACCAATATGCGCTGGGGTAGTCGTGCTGGCAATGTAACTTTCTATGACCGCCTGGACCGTGGTCGTGAACGTTCACAACCTGTAGAACGCTTTGGCTATATTTCAGGTATGCCTGAAACAGCAGATAATTTGGCAAATGACTATAATATTACGCGTGAAGAATGTGATGCTTTTGCCCTAGCAAGCCATCAAAATGCAGAAAATGCCTGGAACCAAGGCTATTTCGATGCTGAAGTTGTTCCTGTAGAAGTCAAAACCAAGAAAACCACCACCCTGGTGACTCGTGATGAAGGAATTCGTGCAGATACAACGCTCGAAAGTTTAGCAAAACTTCGTACGATCCGTGAAGGTGGTGTATCTACAGCAGGAAACTCTAGTCAGCAAAATGATGCAGCTTCTGGATGTTTAGTGGTATCAGCTGAATATGCAGAAAAACATGGTTTAACGCCTTTAGCGAAAATTGTGGGCTGGAGTGCAGTTGGTTGCGATCCAAGCCGGATGGGTATTGGTCCAGTACCAGCAGTAGAAAAACTATTGCATAAACTTGACCTAAAACTAAGCGATGTAGATTTGATTGAGATCAATGAAGCCTTTGCAGCTCAGGCTCTTGCAGTATTGAAAGGCCTCAATGTGCAGGACTTTTCTAATGTCAACGTTAACGGATCAGGTATCTCTTTAGGCCATCCGATTGGCGCAACAGGTATGCGTATCATGACCAGTCTAGTGCATGAGATGCAACGTCGTGATGCACGTTATGGTTTAGAGACTATGTGTATTGGTGGTGGTCAAGGTCTGGCAGCACTATTTGAGAAAGTTTAAATTGATGATTTTAAAAAACCATCATGAAATATGATGGTTTTTTATTTTTTTTATTATTTGTATATATGCTTATCAATTTTTAGCATTCAACTGATCAAAATTTAACATCAGAAAATCCCTTTCATTGAGTGAAAACTCTAATTATATTAAATAATGGTTGAACAGTTTTTTGACTAGTTTATATCTGTATTTATTTTCAAATTTTATCTTCAGTTAATTTATGATTTAGAAGATTATATTTAAAAAATTAAATATAGATAAAGTCAATCAGAAAATTATCCTTAGTACTTATTGATGAAAATTAAGGATATTAATAGACATACCCGGACAATATTAATATTTATATTAGGACTTAATAATATAGATATTAATTTACCTTGAAACGATAGGTTATTTAAAACAATAAGCATTTAAAGGATGAATTATATGCAAGTTGGAAATACAGTAAATTCAGCACCCAAGCAGAAATGGATTGCTGCCTTTATATTTTGCTTTTTAGTACTTTTAGTAGATGGAGCCGACATGCTCCTTCTCTCATATAGTCTTTCAAGTCTTAAAATAGAATTTGGACTTTCCTCATTCCAAGCGGGTATGCTCGGCAGCGTAACGCTTGCAGGTATGGCAGTCGGCGGTATTTTTGGCGGATGGGCAAGTGACAAATTTGGTCGCGTTCGCATTATTTCTTTAAGTATCATCAAGTTTTCACTATTAACAGCACTACTTGGTTTTGTGTCTAATGTGTATGAATTTGCGATTGTCCGTTTCCTTTCTGCTCTCGGGCTAGGTGCAGTTTATATGGTATGTGCAGGCTTAATGTCTGAACTAGTCCCTACTAAATATCGCACAACTGTTATTGCAACAATTTTTACAGGATGGACATTTGGCTATATTGTAGCGTCTTTACTTGCCGGTGCGATTATTCCAGAATATGGCTGGCGTATGCTATTTATTGTAAGTGGTTCAGCCGCAATTATTGGTATTTTAATGCCTGTTTTTGTAAAAGAATCTGAAGCATGGAAAAAAGCACGATTAAATCGTACTCAAAGTGAAGTCAAAATGGTTAAGGGTGACCGTTCTGTATTTAAAGCCATTGTACAAGATAAACTCATTTTCCGTACCCTCATCTTTTGGATGGTGGTCGCAGGCTTTATGCAGTTTGGTTATTATGGCGTAAATAACTGGATGCCATTATACCTAGAACAAGAATTGGGCATGAATTTTAAATCGATGACTAACTATTTAATTGGTAGTTATACAGCGATGATCGGTGGTAAGATTCTAGCAGGCTATATGGGTGATAAGTTAGGTCGTAAATTCACATTTATGTTCGGTGCTATTACAACAGCAATCTTCCTAATTATTATTGTTATGTTCCATAATGCATCGAACATTCTTTATCTTTTAGTTATTTTTGGTTTCTTATATGGCATGCCACTAGGTGTATATACAACCTACATGTCTGAAAGTTTTCCAACCAATGTTCGTGGTACTGCGATGGGTACTGCCCATAATGTGGGTCGTATTGGTTCAACTATTGCACCTGCAACAATTGGCTTTATTGCAACCGAAGGTTCAATTGGGCTTGGCTTTATGGTGATGGGTGTTGCCTATCTAATCTGCGCCCTTCCTACTTTGTTTATTAAAGAGAAAATGTATGATCCTCAAGCTAATGTTGCTTCGACTGATGATGAAACAGCTTCAGTAAAAACAAAAGGTAGCCTCGCAAGCAATAAAGTAGTTTAAAAACAGATAGACAAAAGATGTCATAAAAAATGCTCCTTAAGGAGCATTTTTTATATCTGTTCACCAAGCTTTTAGTTTTCTTTGCCAATCCATTCACATCCTAGCCAATCTTGCTTAATGATAGCCTCTTTTGAAGACTGTACCACCTCTTGAGCAATGGTATGAACTAATTTAGAAATATGACGGGTATTTGGTAAAGCTAAACCAATTTCACGAATAAAATCAGGATGATTAATAGGCGCCGCTTTAAACAGATTCTGTTTCAGTTCATTTTTAATCGAAACCAATGGCAAGATTGTAGATCCGAATCCTTCCTTGACCAGTTGCTTCTGCACATTCAGGTCATTCACTTCAGCACTAATCTTTAAATCATATTTAGCTTTATGAAAACCCTGCTCAATCAAAGTACGTAAACGGTGCGGTGCATAAGGCAAAATTAGATCATATGCAGCCATATCCTTGAGCTCTATAGGAGTCTGTTCAGACAGATCTGAGCTATATGCTCCAATAAGCCATAATTGCTCACGAACCAGAGGTTGCAAATCCAGGAACTTTGAGGAAACTGATCCATAAATTAAAGCTAGATCAATTTCACCATTCTCCAACCAGTCCTTTAAATGCCCTGAATAACCTACAGTAATTTTGATATTCACTTTAGGATATTTCTTTCTTATGACATGCATTAAAGAAACTGACAGTAATTCACTAAGGCTAGCTAAGATACCGATATTGACTGTCCCTTCTAAAGCACCATCTGATGAAGTCAGCTCAATTTTTGCAGTCTCAATTTCTTTCAAGGCACGTCTAGCATACACCTCTAGAATTTTTCCTTCATGGGTTAAATGCATACCATGCCGGCTACGCTCAAATAATTCGACCCCAAGTTCATCTTCTAAAAGATGAATTTGTCTGGAGACTGCAGGCTGAACAATATTCAGTAAAGTTGCTGCTTTCGTAATATTTTTTGTTTCAGAAATCGTGATAAACGATCGTAGCTGCTTAATGTCCATTCGATATTCTTTTGGTATCCAACCTATCAAATAATTCTATTTTATTAACCATTAAATAACAATATATGATCGAAATCATTAAGACAATACGTGATAAGGAAATCTTTTTTATGAAAAGCACAATCAATAATTATCAAGAAATTCGTGAAGCAGTTCGTGCACTTTGCGCAGAATTCCCAGCTGAATATCATCGCAAGATTGATGAGGAACGTGCTTATCCTGAAGAGTTCGTAGATGCCTTAACTAAAGCTGGCTGGATGGCTGCAATGATTCCGGAAGAGTACGGTGGTTCAGGTCTTGGTCTGACAGAAGCATCGATTATCATGGAAGAAGTTAACCGTAGTGGTGGTAATGCCGGCTCTTGCCATGGACAAATGTACAATATGGGCACTTTGCTTCGTCACGGTTCTAAAGCGCAAAAAGAATTATATTTACCTAAAATTGCTACAGGCGAATGGCGTTTACAGACAATGGGTGTAACTGAGCCAACGACTGGAACAGATACCACAAAAATTAAAACAACAGCTGTTAAAAAAGGCGACCGTTATGTGATTAATGGTCAAAAAGTCTTTATTTCTCGTGTTCAGCACAGTGACTGGATGATTTTATTAGCCCGTACCACGCCGCTTGCCGAAGTCACTAAAAAATCTGAAGGTATGTCGATCTTTATGGTTGATCTACGTGAAGCTGAAAAAAATGGCATGGTTGTGCGCCCTATTCCCAATATGGTGAATCATGAAACCAATGAAATTTTCTTTGACAATCTCGAAATTCCAGAAGAAAACCTGATTGGTGAAGAAGGTAAAGGCTTTAAATATATCCTCGATGGCTTAAATGCTGAACGTACTTTAATCGCTGCTGAATGTATTGGTGATGGTTACTGGTTTATGGATCGTGCGACACAATATGTAAAAGACCGTGTGGTTTTTGGTCGTCCAATTGGTCAAAACCAAGGTGTACAGTTCCCATTAGCAGAAAATTTCATTGAAATTGAAGCTGCAAATTTGATGCGTTTCCGTGCATGTGAAATGTTCGACCGTGGTGAAAAATGTGGTGCTGAAGCCAATATGGCGAAGTACTTAGCAGCAAAATCAAGCTGGGAAGCAGCAAACAACTGTCTACAGTTCCATGGCGGTTTTGGTTTTGCTAACGAATATGACATCGAACGTAAATTCCGTGAAACACGCTTATACCAAGTTGCCCCGATCTCAACCAACTTAATTTACAGCTTTGTGGCTGAACACTTATTAGGTTTGCCGCGTTCTTTCTAAGTCTAGGATAATCTTTATGAATAAAGTGAATAAGTCACCTCGTTCTTATCTCTTTGTTCCAGCAAACCGTACTGAGCGCTATGAAAAAGCGCTCAGCACTCAAGCGGATGCTGTGATCATTGATTTAGAAGATGCGGTCCCTGTAGAACAGAAGAATTCAGCACGTCAAGTACTCAGTCAATGGTTATTAGAACATCCTGAACAAAAGGTGATGGTACGAGTTAACTCGAGTCAAACTGAATGGTTTACCCAAGATATTCAATTAGTCCAATATCCAAATGTGAGTGCGATTGTTCTACCTAAAGCAGAATCAGTAGAAGATATCAAAGTCATTTTAGATATTCGCAATATTGATATATTTCCATTGATTGAAACACCTCTTGGTTTTAGTAAAGTACGTGAAATTGCCCTAGCGCCTCAAGTCTGTAGTCTTATGTTTGGCTCTATTGATTTCCAGCTAGAAATGAACATGCAAGGCGGTTATCTCGAACTGCTTTCCTTTAGAAATGAACTGGTTCTCGCCTCTAAACTTGCAGGAATTGGTGCACCCGTTGATGGTGTTACTGTTGACTTTAAAGACCAAGCGCTGATTTGCCTAGAAACCCAACAGGCCAAAAACTTAGGATTTTCAGGGAAACTGTGTATTCATCCTGCCCAAGTCGCTATTGTGAATAAAGTCTTTAGCCCAACTGAAGAAGAAATTGAATGGGCAAAGCAAGTCCTTGAAATCGTAGATCAATCTCAAGGACAAGCTGTCAGCTTAAATGGAAAAATGATCGATTTACCTGTCATTTTAAAAGCTAAAAAAATCTTAGAACCTGCTGAACTGGTGAATTAAGGCTAAGCCTATTACAAGAGATAAAGGATATAAAATGGAAAAGTTTAATACTTTTGATACATGGATAGGCAAGAAAGAAATTCAAGTAGATTATCTTAATCAACGCCCATTGGCGATGATGCAGGCATTGCTGAATCAGGACAATAAAAACTTAGCTGAACTACCACATTTATATCATTGGCTATATTTTGTACCCATCGTTAATAATGAACAACTTGCAGAAGATGGACACCCACAGAAAGGTGGATTCCTCCCTCCTATTCCGTTCCCTAAACGTATGTGGGCAGGTAGCCGTTTACAGTTTCTTAAAAACATTTCAGTCAATCAAGAAATTAAGCGTGAATCAGAAATTGTAAAAATTGAATTTAAGCAAGGTAAAAGTGGTGATATGTATTTTGTCACGGTAAAGCACTCTATTTTTGCTGATGATCAACTGGCAATTGTCGAAGAACAAGATATTGTTTACCGTGATGCAAGTAATCAAGTGCAGTCTCGTCCTGCGACCACTGCACCTGCTACTATAGAAGCAAAGCCATTTAGCTATAAAAAACAATTTCCAATTAATACAACCAGCTTATTCCGTTACTCAGCTTTAACCTTTAATAGTCATAAAATTCACTATGATCGCCCATATGCCATGCAAGAAGAAGGCTACCCTGGTTTAGTCGTTCATGGACCATTCCTAGCCACTTTATTAATACATTTCTTTAAACAAGAATATCCAACCAAAACGATTCAAAGTTTTGACTTCCGTGCCATCAATCCAGTATTCGATTTTAATGAGTTTTCAATTTGTGGCGATGTTCAGGATCAAACTGCTGAACTCTGGATTGAAAAAGAAAATAACCAAATTGCAATGAAAGCAAAAGTGACTTTTACTGAGGATTAATATGCCAGCTTTGGATGGTATTACCGTCATTTCATTGGAGCATGCAATTGCGGCTCCATTCTGTACACGTCAACTGGCTGATCTTGGTGCAAGAGTCATTAAAGTTGAACGTCCCCAAGTTGGGGACTTTGCCAGAAATTATGATAATCGTGTTCATGGCATGTCCTCTCATTTTGTCTGGACCAATCGTTCAAAAGAAAGTTTAAGCCTAGATTTAAAGACGCCAGAAGGACAGGATATCTTAAAAAAACTTCTGTTGAATGCAGATGTTTTGGTACAAAATTTGGCTCCAGGTGCAGCATCGCGTTTAGGTTATTCCTACGAAGATTTGCTAAAAATCAATCCTAAAATTATTGTTTGCGATATTTCAGGATATGGTGATGATCAAATATATCCCGGTCCCTATCGTGACAAAAAAGCTTACGATTTACTGATCCAAAGTGAAGCTGGTTTTCTTTCTGTAACAGGAACTGAGCAAGATACTGTAAAAGCTGGCTGCTCAATTGTAGACATTTCAGCTGGTATGTATGCCTATAGCAATATTTTGGCAGCCCTGATAGAACGTGGAAAAACAGGTAAAGGCAAACGCATTGATGTGTCCATGCTGGAATGTATGACTGAATGGATGGGACATCCATTGTATTACACCTTAACTGGTCATTCAGCTCCTCCACGAACTGGTTCAACCCATGCCACAATTTATCCTTATGGTCCCTTTCAGACAGGTGACCAGAAACAAGTTGTTTTAGGGGTACAAAATGAACGAGAATGGCAAGCATTTTGTGCAATTGTTTTATGCATACCACAACTCGCTGAAGATCCATTATTTCAGAATAATGCCTTACGTTCCAGAAATCGTCAGCAATTAAGACAAATCATTGAGCAAACCTTTTCTCAATGGGATCAAACTGAAATTTTATCTCGTTTGGACAATGCCAAAATTGCGAATGCAAGTGTCAATGAAATTCAAGAAGTTTGGCAACATCCTCAACTTCAAGCGCGTCAACGTTGGGCTGAAGTTGAATCTCCAATTGGAACTATCCCAGCACTTAAGCCTGTAGGTCTTACTCAAGAAGAGGATTTTGTCATGAATCCAATTCCTGATTTAGGCCAGCATTCTGAAAAAATATTAACTGAATTGGGTTATGAGGTTGATGCTATACAAGCATTGTTAAAGAAAGGAATTATTTAATTATTTATTAAATCATGAATATATAAATATTTTCATGACAAAGAAATTTCACCTAAAAATCTAAAATTTAAACAATAGTTAAAGAGCTATATAACATGGAAGATATTGTTCGAGAGTCAATGGAGTTTGACGTAGTTATCGTAGGTGCTGGCCCTGCGGGTCTGTCTGCGGCGATTAAAATCCGTCAACTTGCAATTGAAAATAACCTGAATGATCTGTCCGTTTGTGTCGTAGAAAAAGGCTCCGAAGTCGGTGCGCACATCTTGTCAGGTGCGGTGCTGGAACCACGTGCCATCAATGAGCTGTTCCCGAACTGGAAAGAAGAAGGTGCACCTTTAAATGTACCGGTGACAGAAGATAAAACGTTCTTCCTGCTGTCTGAAACCACTTCGAAAGAAGCGCCACACTGGATGGTACCAAAAACTATGCACAACAATGGCAACTATGTCATTTCACTCGGCAACGTGGTGCGCTGGTTAGGCCAGAAAGCCGAAGAACTGGAAGTGTCGATTTTCCCGGGCTTTGCGGCATCTGAAATTCTGTACCATGAAGATGGCACAGTAAAAGGCATTCAAACCGGTGACATGGGCATTGGTAAAGATGGTGAACCGACCCATAACTTTGCCCCAGGTTATGAACTGCATGCCAAATACACCCTGTTTGCTGAAGGCTGTCGTGGTCACTTAGGCAAACGTCTGATTCAGAAATTCAATCTGGACAAAGATGCCGATCCACAACACTACGGTATCGGCATTAAAGAGCTGTGGGAAATTGATCCGGCCAAACATAAGCCAGGTCTGGTGATGCACGGTGCCGGCTGGCCATTGTCTGAAACCGGTTCTTCAGGCGGCTGGTGGCTCTACCACGCGGAAAACAACCAGGTCACGCTGGGGATGATCGTCGATCTGTCTTATGAAAACCCGCACATGTATCCATTTATGGAAATGCAGCGCTGGAAGACTCATCCACTCATCAAACAGTATCTGGAAGGTGGTAAGCGTATTTCTTATGGTGCGCGAGCCGTAACCAAAGGTGGCTTTAACTCGCTGCCGAAGTTTACCTTCCCGGGTGGTTCGTTAATTGGTGATGATGCCGGCTTCCTGAACTTTGCCAAAATCAAAGGTTCTCATACCGCAATGAAATCCGGCATGCTGTGTGGTGAAGCAGTCTTTGAAGCGATTGCTGCTGGTGTCGAAAAAGGTGGTGACCTTGCTGTTGCCCGTGTGACTGAGGGTGAAGATTTCTTTGCAAAAGAATTAACCTCTTATACCGAGAAGTTCAACAACAGTTGGCTGAAAGAAGAGCTTTACAACGCGCGTAACTTTGGCCCGGCAATGCATAAGTTTGGTCAATGGTTTGGTGGTGCGTTTAACTTCATCGACCAGAACATCTTTAAAGTACCATTTACTCTGCATGATTTAGTGCCTGACTTCAGCGCACTGAAAACCGTAGATGCGGTAAGCTTTAAGCCGAACTATCCAAAACCGGATGGCAAGCTGACCTTTGACCGTTTGTCTTCGGTGTTTGTATCCAATACCGTACACGAAGAAAACCAGCCAGCGCACCTGAAACTAACCAATGCCTCAATTCCGGTCGATGTGAACTTGCCTAAATGGGATGAGCCGGCACAGCGTTACTGCCCTGCGGGTGTGTATGAAATTATGGACAATGATGATGGTTCCAAGCGCTTCCAGATTAACGCAGCCAACTGCGTACACTGCAAGACCTGTGACATTAAAGATCCATCACAGAACATCACCTGGGTAACACCGGAAGGTGGTGGTGGTCCGAATTACCCGAATATGTAAGGTAATTCCGCTGAGTCAGAACGAAGCTTCTGGCTCATTTACCCAATCCTGAAGACGTTATGAATAACTCTTCACTTTAATTTTGTAGGTAATCCCAGTTCCTTCGGGAGCTGGGATTAAAATATTTTCAATTCAATACGGCTTTGTTGCATAAATATTTTGTAGATAGAGCTTTCCTAAGTCGCCCAAATTTAAGTGACAACTTGGGTATGTGGTCGACCTAATTCAGTAAATTTATTTAAAATGGCTATACGGGCATGTACTTCATTGACTTGGCTTTGAAAGTTCTTAGCACTGAGTTTATCCCCTAATAATTTGATGCAATGCATCTTAGTTTCGACCAAACTTCGGCGATGATAGCCTGACCATTTTTTCCATAATGTCCTGCCGAAACGTTTAACTGTTCGAAGTAATTCATTTCGCTCTCGCGATTGAACTTTGTTATCTTTCCAAGGCTGTGCATTTTTTCTTGGAGGAATCACCGCATGCGCTTGCCGATCTACAATGACCTGACGGCATTGTTTTGTGTCATATGCTCCATCGGTATAGACAGAATTAATGCGTTCATCAGATGGGATTTGATTCAGCAAATCACCCAAGACTTGTGAATCACTGACATTATTTGTTGTGAGCTATATAGCCCGTATTTGTAAGGTCTTCGCATCTATACCAATATGCATTTACGTCATAGTCGAAGGTATTCAGGCTGATGTTTCTTTCATTTACATTTACCTTCACCTAAAAACTTAAGACCAGTTGAATCGACCAGTAGATGCAGTCTATCACTACTTTTTTGATAATTGATCGCAATATCAATCTGTTTTTGTCTACGGCAGAGGATTGAATAATCTGGTGCTGCCCAATCTAATCCATCCAGTTTGATCAGACTTTAAACAAAGCCTGTGACCATACGTAAAGAAAGACGAAACAGAGCTTTGATCCTCAAACAGCACTAAATTGCTGTATTAGAATAGATATGATTTCTTCCATGCTGCGCTTGTGGCTGAGTATACCATTGAGTCTGAGAGTCAAACCAAATGAGATGTTTCCTCGGTTTATTAATGCTCTGTTATAAGAGGACTAATTTGTTGTCCAATAAATTTCAGGTGCAGGTTTATTCATTTGGAAATTATATTGCTGAAGAATGGACTGCCTGAATAGCCACCGATTTTGTAGACACCTTTTAGTTAGATAAAATGGCTAATTAACGAGGTGCTTATGAGCAGTAAACGATACCCTGAAGAATTTAAAATTGAAGCAGTAAAGCAAGTTACTGAGAAAGGTCATAGTGTGGCCGAAGTTGCTGCACGTTTAGGAACCACCACCCATAGTCTGTATGCCTGGATCAAACGTTATGATCCACAGCAACCCAAGATAACAGAATCTAATGATCCAAGTGCAGAATTAGCAAAGTTAAAAAAAGAGCTGCAACGAGTTACAGAAGAAAGAGATATTCTAAAAAAGGCCGCGGTGTACTTCGCAAGCCAGTCCAAATGAGGTACGCCTTTATTCAGGACAATCAGCACATATGGCCTGTTCGTCGTTTATGTTCAACTTTAGATGTGCATCACAGTGGTTATTACGCCTGGTTAAAGCAACCCACCAGTAAAACTGCGAGGAAACGGCAACAGCTTTCAGGACTGATTAAACAGTTCTGGCTGGAATCTGGTGGAGTCTACGGCTATCGCAAGATTCACTGTGATTTGAAAGATATTGGTGAAAGTTGCGGGATTAATCGAGTACATCGGCTCATGAAGGCGAATGGTCTTAAATCGCAGCGTGGTTATCGTAAACCTAGAGCTCATGCTGGTGTTCCGGCTGTCGTTGCCGCAAACACTTTAGACCGACAATTTAATCCAACTCAGCCCAACCAGCTGTGGGTGACTGACATCACTTATATCCGCACTCATGAAGGGTGGCTATATCTCGCAGTTGTGATTGACCTGTTTTCACGTCTTGTTGTTGGCTGGTCTATGAAATCCAGAATCACGGCAGATCTGGTTTTAGATGCGTTATTGATGGCTTTGTGGCGAAGAAACCCAAAGAACAAAGTCCTAATCCATTCTGACCAAGGCAGCCAATACACCAGTCATGAATGGCAGACATTTCTCAAGCATCATAATCTTGAAAGTAGTATGAGTCGTCGACTTGCGCAGTACACTGCTCATGCCATGACAATGCTGTTGCAGAAAGCTTCTTCCAGCTATTAAAGCGGGAACGAATTAAAAAGAAAATCTATGCGACCAGGACTGAAGCAAGGTCGGATATCTTTGAATATATTGAGATGTTCTACAATTCAAAACGCAGACATGGTTCCAATGGTCAGCGTTCTCCATTAGATTATGAAAAGGCCCATCAAAAGATGATTATGTGTGTCTAGAATTTTGGTGGCTATTCAGCCCATTAGGTTCAAAAAACTTCAGCCTGAACGGAAATGAAAGGCGAATTAAGTTCTGCTTCAAAAGTAAAGATGCAAAAGCACTTGGAGTATTCAAGTTACTGATGTATCTCATGATAGTTTCTCATCCTTAAGCTGTTTGTAATAAAAATTTTAACTCTGAGAAACGATAATCAAATAGTATAAACTCTAGATATCAGCAACGTCTGAAACAGAGATCAGTCATGCATAAAACACCAGAAAAAATTGCAAAACAAAAAAAGGTATTAGCTAAAGCTGTTTTATCATCTGCGAATCAACTTGGTTTGACACAGAGCCAGCTTGCTATCGTTCTCAATTTAGATTCAGTGGAAACTTTAAATTCGCTTGAGTTAGATCCCGATTCAAGTCAGGGAGAACTCGCAATTATTTTAATTCGTATTGCGATATCACTAGATGCTCTAACAGGTGGAGAGGCTAAATGGATGCAGCATTTTATGAAGTCACCAAATAAGCTAACCAAAGGCATTCCGATAAAACAGATTCAGACTACTCAGGGATTAGCTACTGTATTAAACGTAGTTGAAGGACTTCGGCTTCAGGGTAAATATTAAGAAATACAAAGCTTCATTACACAGAAAATTAAAAGTCATAATTTTGTCTAATAATTCAAATTCAAGGTATAAGAAGTTCCTCTTCTCAAGAGGTATACAACTGCCTCATTATTGAGAACTGTCATACATATATGGATTCTATTAACCTAATTCGAGGCTAAATTGAATCTTATAAGTTCAATTTAGCTATTCAAGAATCATTATAAAAGTTTGCTATATAGCGAACATTAACCATAATTAGTTAAAAGTTTGCTATATAGCTAACAAATTTCGGGAGAAAAAATGGCTACACGAGGTGAAATAGGTAAAGAAATACGTTTGGCAAGAAAAGGGTTAGGCTATACACAGAAAAGCCTTGCAGAAAAAATTCAAGTCAATAAAACAACAATTTCAGAGATGGAAAATGGCCATTTTACAGGTTCATTTGACATATTTGAACGTGTGCTTGATGGTGTTGGTTTACAATTCGAAGTGAATAAAAAAAATCATAAATTGCCGCAGTGGGATGAAATTGAAGAAATATTTTCAGAATATGATGAATAAATTGTGAATCGGTACCGAATAAGGCAAAGCCCTACCCATCAACCTCGTTTCTCCAGACCACTTGTGCCAGATATTCCAAATTGACCTGATAGCAAATCCCAGTTCCTCGCGACACCACGTGAAACTGATTGAGCTTAAAGCAAGTTGTTAGACGCTATTAGATTGTAAATGTCTAATTAGACTTCTTTAATCTAATAGGATCTAATCACCCAATAAAGCACCTTTTCACCGATCAACCGACACATTTTATAACTCCATTATTTTGTGGCTTAATAGCCATATCCAAACATAAGACCCAATATTATGGATTTAAGATTCAGAAAACCTGAAGAAGTTGTTGGATTATTATATGAGAGGCTTCGTAAAGAACGACTTTATCTGGAAATGACTCAGGCAGATGTTGCTGCACGTGCTGGTATTGGTGTGAATACAGTATCCAATCTAGAAGCAGGTCGAAATGTTTCATTTGAAAATTTAGTACGCGTTGCCATGGTCCTGGGCCGATTACAAGAATTAGAGGAACTCTTCAAACCTCATTTAAACAGTGTAGATGATATTCTTCGCTATGAGAGTAATACGGCTCGCCAACGTATCAAAAGGAAATAAATCCATGCTCGAAAAATTTAATGTTTACTACAATGGATGGGGTGAATATTGGCTTTAGGGTATACTGGTCTCCTCAACAGCAATCACAGGTCAACCATTAATTGCCTTTGAATACAGTGCTGAAGCGATCCGTAAAGGTTTAGAGCTTTCCTCTTACCTACTTCCGTTAAAAGGTGACCCATTAAGAAAAAACTTTCCTACACAGCAAATGGGATTACCAAGTCATATATATGATGCATCACCCTATGGTTGGGTGTGCTCCAGAATTTTGGTGGTTATTCAGTCCATCATTACCTACATTCCAACTCTCTAGTTTTCCAACTAGCCCAGGTTATAATAATGACCACCCAAAATACGATTTATCTATTATGAACACCTCCAATGACCCTTTACACGGCAAAAAACTTGCTGACATTTTGGATGAATTATTGGATTACTACGGTGGCTTTGAAGGTTTAAGTCGTAAAATTGAAATTAGATGTTTTTGCATAGACCCAAGTGTTAAATCATCATTGCGATTCTTGCGTACCACACCATGGGCACGTGAAAAAGTAGAAAGCTTATATTTGTACGTCTTACGCCAAAAGGCAAAACAGAAACTGTAGCCCCAGGCAACACCCCTCTCATCATAAAATTTGAACCGTACCGGGTTTGTGGGAGACTTTTATTTAACTGATGTTACGTAGTAAGTGCATTTTGAGCATCTTCGCTACTACATGTTGTAGTCGATTTATAAATTATTAATAATCATTATATTAAACAATATAATGTTATTGTTAATATGAAAAATCAGGATCAAAACATAGGTGACTTTTATAAACTAAAACGTCTAAAATAAAGTGACCAAAATAACATTAAATGATCTAAATTCATCAAAAATTCACCCTACCACAAACCACATACCACCAATTAAATCATATACTTATAATTAATGTAATTTAATAGAATAAATATCGGTGACCTTGCCAAGGTTGGGGTCGCGAGTTCGAGTCTCGTTTCCCGCTCCAAATTCAAAAAGCCTCAATCGAAAGATTGAGGCTTTTTTATTGATTTTATATTATGTTATCCCCAATCATACTTTCTTTATTATCTTTTATTTCACAGTTTCGGGCCCCAAATACGACATATTCGTAGGTAGTTGCAAAAAATAAATGCATTAAAATCATTAGATTTCTTTAATCCAATAGAATCTCATCAGCCAATCAAGCATCTCATTATCGACCAACTGGCATAATTTCATAAATCCATTTTTTTGTGTTTTAATGGTGATATCACAATGTAAAACACAATATTATGGATTTAATATTCAAAAAACCTGAAGAAGTTGTTGCTTTATTATGTGAGAGGCTTCGTAAAGAACGTCTTTATCTGGAAATGACTCAGGCAGATGTTGCTGCGCGTGCGGGTATTGGTGTGAATACTGTATCTAATCTAGAAGCTGGTCGAAATGTTTCATTTGAAAATTTAGTACGTGTTGCCATGGTGCTCGGCCGATTAAAAGAATTAGAGGAACTTTTCAAACCACATTTAAATAGTGTAGATGACATGCTCCGCTATGAGAGTAATACGGCTCGCCAACGTATCAAAAGGAAATGAATCCATGCTCAAAAAACTTGATGTTTACTACAATGGATGGGGCGAATATTGGCTTTGGGGCACACTAGTTTCCTCAACTGCAATCACAGGTCGACCATTGATTGCTTTTGAATACAGCGCAGAAGCAATTAGTAAAGGTTTAGAGCTTTCATCTTACCTACTTCCGCTAAAAGGTGACCCATTAAGAAAGAACTTTCCTGCACATCAAATGGGATTACCAGGCCCTATATACGATGCCTTACCCGATGGCTGGGGCATGCTCCTGATGGATCGCTTATTTAAAAAAAATGGACTTAATCCAGCACGAGTTGGGCCTTTAGAACGCCTCACGTATATTAGTACACATGCAATGGGGGCATTATCCTTTGAACCTTCAGCATCCGAGTTAACATTAGCTGAAAATATTCCATTGCTAAGACTCGCTCAAGAAGTTCAGGAAGTTCTCAAAGGAGAAGGTGCCGAATTTTTACAGCATTTATTAATTATGGGCGGGTCTCCACAAGGTGCAAGGCCAAAAGCACTTGTTTATCGTGATCCTGTCACTAATGAATTCTCAACAGTTCACTCACATCAACATGAAGCTTGGCTGATCAAATTTCCCGCTCAGCAAGAGCATCCTGAAGTTTGTGCAATTGAAACTGTTTATGCAGAATGTTTGCGTCATTGTCATATTGACACCCCAGACACCCAATACTTCACTCTTCCGAATGGCCTAACTGCATTTGCCTCAAAAAGATTTGACCGCTGCGATGGCATGCGCATCCCTATGCAAAGTTTAGCTGCCTTTACAGGGGCTGATTTTAAATCACCTGGGAGTTTAGACTACAGCAACTTTCTTCGTGCTACACACTTTTGTACCAATGATATTCGCGAAAAAGCGATTGCATTCAAGCGCGCTGTTTTCAATGTGGTGTTCAATAATCGAGATGATCATTGCAAAAACTTTTCGTTTTTAATGTCTCAAAATGGACAATGGAAACTCGCCCCAGCCTACGACGTTACTTTCTGTGAAGGCCCAGGTGGATATCATCAAATGGATATTATGGGTGAAGCACTGGATATTACTCGGTCTGCCATTGTCAAACTGGGCATTCAGGAAGCAGAGCTTTCTATTCAAGAGGTTGATGAAATGATTAACTCAATTTGCGAAGTTGCCAGCCGATTTACGAAGATTGCTCATGATCTATTACCTGAACAAATTAGATCTGAAACTCTCCAAATGATCCAAAATAGGATTGAGCATAATATTCATTTATTGAATTGAATATAAACCATCCGATTTAATCAAAAGCAATCTGGAAATACATATAAAATTTAATCAATAACAGATCAGTGATAAACCCCGAACCCAAGATGGTATATCCACTGCGGGCTTTGGTCATTATAAACAGACAAAGACAACTTACATCCCTCTTGCACTGCAAGCCCATACTCTAATGTTAGCTCCTTGAGTTGCGCAGGTGATAAACTCAACCAAGCATTATCAGGAGCTGGTTCAATATTAAAAGTGACACTTTTAACAGCTTGCTCATATTTTCCAGTCTGAATATTCAGTTCTACGGAATCTGGAAAATGCTGATAAATAGATAATTCATCATCCTCAACATCAAAGCTATATACTTCCTGATTTTGCATATCTCTTAGACATGTATCTTTATATAACTGTTCCGTTAGCAAAGCTGCATTCACCTGAATATTAGAAAAGAGTTGTTCACCTTCTGAAGCAAAAAAGTCCTGATTAAACTTTTGAATTTGTTCATCATCATATTTTGTAAAGTCGCAGGTATTGGCATTGAATCTAAGTCTGGCATCAACCACCAGTTCATTATTAGACCAAGGCAAAAGTTGCGATAAATCTTGCGATTTATATTGTTTTTTGGTGTCCACATAACTGAACCGTACCGGGTTTGTCGGAGACCACTTTTCTTGAGAGAATGTCCCGATGAAAAAAGTAAAATACACCCCTGAAATCAGAGATAGAGCGGTTCAATTATTGATTGAATCCGAAAAAGATTATCC
>NZ_VPCQ01000020.1:0-13456 GCF_013418125.1 Acinetobacter sp. YH12205
AAAGTTTTACGTACTTTAACTGAATCAACCTATGAAATTCAGCCTCAGCAAAGTCATTATGAATCTCTCGAAGTAGATGAGTTCTGGAATTTTGTTGGAAATAAAAAGAATAAACAATGGCTTATTTACGCCTATCATCGAGAAACAGGTGAAATTGTTGCTTATGTTTGGGGTAAACGAGATTTAGCTACAGTCTAACAATTGAAGACAAAGCTTAAACAATTAGATATTCACTACACCCGAATTGCAAGTGATCATTGGGACAGTTTCATCACTGCTTTTAAAAATGGTAAGCAAAGTATTGGTAAATTTTTTACTGTAGGTATTGAAGGCAATAATTGCAAAATAAGGCATAGAATTAGGCGTAGCTTCAGAAGAAGCTGTAATTTTTCAAAAAAGCTTGAAAACCATTTTAAAGCTTTTGATTTAGCCTTCTTTTCTTTTACATCAATAATGGCTTCATTTAAAGGCAGCATACTTTTTGAAGCACCACCAAAATTTTATGTTAAGTAGAGACTAAAAATGCCCTTGATTAAGGGCTTACAAGGGCATTTTGTATAAGGTGTATTATGTTAATTTTAGAATTTCTTCATTAGATAATTTTTGATAAGCTAAATCCATTAGGACTAATTAAGTAAATATGAGCAATTGGGTCAATGTCACACAGGATAAGTCTACAGGTATAGAACTAATTCATGCCCACTTCAAAGGCTTTGCATACGATCCTCATCTACACTCAAGTTATCTTATAGGGGTAACAGAGTTAGGACATCAACAATTCAATTGTAGAAAAAAAATTATTGATAGCTATCAAGGTCAAACTTTCATGCTTGAACCTGAAGAAGTTCATGATGGTAATGCACCAGATCCTCTCGGCTTCACTTATAAAATGATGCATTTAGATCCAGCATGGTTAAAAAAAAGCTATGAAGGAATATTTAATGAGCCTATCGAACTTGCTATCGAATCAACCCTACGTTCTGATCCTCAACTTTCACATTTGATACTTTCAACCTACAATATATTGAATAACAATGAATCTCAATTGATGAAAGATACGTATTTAGATCTTTTATTAGAAAACTTAGGTGGCTCACACCATTTTTGATGAAGATGACTGTGAAATCATACGAATCATTAGTGCAAGGCAAGTGACTAAAGCGGAGCGAAACAAATATGAGCATGGTTAGATACTCACGCAAAGAGCTGAATGAGAAATTTGGTGAGAAGCAAGATGCTGAAATTCAACGCTTGCTTGCTAAAGGCACGGTTCCTGATGATCAGCTAGATCTATCAGATATTCCTGAAATTACCGATTGGAGCAGTGCTGTACGCCAAAATCAATTTTACCGCCCAGTGAAGCAACAAACTTCAATTCGGTTAGATGCTGATGTACTTGCTTGGTTCAAAGCACAAGGCAAAGGTTATCAAACACGAATGAATGAAATTTTACGGGATGCTATGCTGAAAGAATTAAAAAATCATCAATAAAAATGGGAGCTTAAGCTCCCATTTTTGACTTCGCATAACGCCCATTATGTTAATTTTAGTTTTCCTTAATACGACAAAAATATCTACTTCATTTCACGAGAATTTCTTTTGCTAAAAGTTCTTCTTTCGTTACACCGAAATATCTTATTTCTAATTTAGGCCTGCCTAACATCTTTAAAAGATTGTTTTCATCATTTATATTTTTTATAGCTTTGCTTACACAATCAATTACGTCATTAGTTTTAGAAATAGCTTCTTTTTCAGATACTTGATCGCTTACTTTTCGAGATATTAAGTCATCAAAATATATCCTATATTCTTCACAAACTAGATAAAAATAAGGGTCTAATCTATCTAAATCATATTCAGATTCAAAGGGTTTACGATCTAATAAATCTTTTTCAGGATAAATAATCAATTGTCCTGCATCGAACCAAAACTCCACAGAAAAATTATCAAACTCAATTCCATTTAAATCATTACTAAAATTTTGAAAATACTGTAATAAAAGATTTTCTATATCCTCTAAAAACTCTTTATTCTTAATATCAAATATTAAAGATTCATTAGAAATAGCTTTGATACAATCTTCTTGAATATCTAACCCCTTTAAAGTCATTTTTACTCCATTTAAATTTTTAGGTTTTGGTGCATTAAGAATTTTGATTAACTTAACATAATGGCGGTTATACGAAATTCACCGTTTCGAGCCCCAAATATCAAGTTTATTTCTTGCATAAATGTATCCTATAGGATACATTCTACTTATGTACTCAATATATACCACTGAAGTCTTTGATGACTGGTTCACCAAGTTAAAAGACCAGCAGGCAAAAAGACGCATACAAGTCCGAATTGATCGGGTTGAAGATGGAAACTTTGGAGATACTGAGCCGGTCGGTGAAGGTGTTTCTGAATTACGTTTCTTCTTTGGGCCAGGCTATAGGATTTATTACTGCAAGCAAGGGCAAAGGGTTGTTATTCTTTTAGCAGGCGGAGATAAGTCTACGCAAAGTAAAGATATAAAACTTGCCCTGCAATTGGCACAAGATTTAGAGGAGGAGCTATAAATGGCTATTAAACTTCGCAAATGGGACAGTGCTGAGCATCTTAAAACAGAGGATGATATGCAGGCTTACTTACAAGCATGTATTGAAGAATCTAATGGCGATGCCGCATTCATTGCAAAGGCTTTAGGTAACATTGCAAAAGCTAAAGGAATGGCTCAATTATCACGAGATACAGGCTTAGGCCGAGAAAGTCTTTATAAAGCACTTTCTGGTGATGTTAACCCTAGTTTTGATACTGTGATTAAAGTTGTAAAAGCACTGAATTTACGCTTAGCAATTTAAAAAAAGTTATTAAAAAATGGAGCTTTAGGCTCCATTTTTTAATTTAATTTCGTATAAGGTGTATTATGTTAATTTTAGAAATTCTTAATTTCCATCTATCCAAACTTGCTTGATCCAATCTGCTAAATCTTCCCACTGCTCATCGCTATATCCATCTGCTGTCCAATATCTAATTTTATGATTAGGAGATAGGCAATAATAACTACCATTATCTTCACAAATAGGTAGCCAATCTTCTGGCAGACCTTGCTCCCTAGCATCATTTAATATCTGAGATAGCCCTCGATAGCATTCTTTCTCATCTGTAAGAGACGCTAATTCAATTGTTCCATAAAAGATATTGCTAATCTCTTTCAAAACTTTTTTATAATCTTTTGGAAAAATAAAACCTATTTTTCGTTCATAAGCAGATATGAAAATATCATCAGGTAGTTCTATGTTTAGACGACTATTCCCAGATAGTTCTTTTAATTCTTGAATAATGTTATCAAGCTTATTTTGCATATACATTCTGCTCTATCGCATTAAAGTTCTTACTACAATTTAACATAATGGCTGTTATGCGAAACGAGATCTACCAGCTCTCGTTTTTTGTTATGGAAACTGCTAAAATTCAAATACGCCATTGACGTATAAAGAGTCCATGTTATTTATTGAAACCAGCATCTTTACCAAGCAAATTAAAGACCTTGTATCTGATGAGGAATATCGTCAACTTCAGCAAGATCTTTTGGTACAGCCTGATAGAGGTGACCTAATCAAGAATGGCGGTGGTATTCGCAAAGTACGTTGTGCTCAAGGTAACAAAGGGAAAAGTGGTGGGATACGGGTGATTTATTATTGGGTCACCGAGGATGATCAGATCTTTTTCTTAGTGGCTTATCCAAAATCAGTAAAAGATAATTTAACAGATAAGGAAACCGCCATTCTGCACCAACTCGTGAAGGAGCAATTTCATGGATAACAACTTATTTGATGACTTGGTTGCTTCAATCAAAGAAGCTGGAGCTATCAAACGTAAAGAAGTTAAAGCAAGCCGAGTTACAGAACTCGAATTGCCTGATATTAAAGAAGTACGTGAAAAAACTGGCTTGAGCCAAAATGAATTTGCTGCACGTCTACATATTAGCCCCCGTACCCTGCAAAATTGGGAACAGGGACGACGCTATCCAACTGGACCAGCAGCTACATTGATTCGAATTTTAGATGCTCACCCAAGCCTTATTTGAAAAAATTACTTAAAAAATGGGAGCTTAAGGCTCCCATTTTTATTTCGTATAAGGTGTATTATGTTAATTTTAGAAAATCTTCACTACTATTATTTAAAATAAGCCTTATATCCAAGCATAAAACAAGGTTGTCTAGACTTCTTTTAACAGTAAAGTTATCATAAAACTGAATTTTATTTTTTAGGTAAGTTTATGCATTCTATCCGCATTCGTTAAGACACAACTATTTGCATAGTGACACTATTTTATAATGGTGGGCTTTTGTTGTGTCTTTAAGAATATATGCGGATATATAAAGTAAAAGTATGCTTAATTTATAAGTATGCTTTTAGTGCATAGTTTCCAGTTATAACTTAATTGACTAGCTATTTGTCCACCCTGTGGATGAATAGCTTTTTTTTTGGGAGGACACTGTGATGCTAGCTTTTGTTTTCACCTAAATCCTGTTTGCTGCATAAAAAATTTCAAGAGCTAAACAGGAGTAAATAAAAATGAGTTTAATTATTAAAGCGAGAAACATACGCTTGGATTATGCTGGGCGTGATGTTTTGGATATTGATGAATTGGAAATTCACTCTTATGACCGTATTGGTCTTGTGGGTGATAACGGAGCAGGAAAGAGTAGTTTACTCAAAGTACTTAATGGCGAAATTGTTTTAGCCGAAGCGACATTACAGCGTTTTGGTGATTTTGCACATATCAGCCAACTGGGCGGAATCGAAATAGAAACGGTCGAAGACCGGGCAATGTTATCTCGCCTTGGTGTTTCCAATGTACAAAACGACACAATGAGTGGCGGAGAGGAAACTCGTGCAAAAATTGCTGCCGCATTTTCCCAACAAGTACATGGCATTCTAGCGGATGAACCAACCAGCCACCTTGATCTCAATGGAATAGATCTACTTATTGGTCAACTTAAAGCATTTGATGGAGCATTACTTGTTATCAGTCATGACCGATATTTTCTTGATATGGTTGTAGACAAGATATGGGAGTTAAAAGACGGTAAAATTACGGAATATTGGGGTGGTTACTCGGATTACTTGCGTCAAAAAGAAGAAGAGCGACAACACCAAGCCGTAGAATATGAGCTGATGATGAAGGAACGGGAGCGATTAGAATCTGCTGTGCAAGAAAAACGCCAGCAAGCTAATCGATTAGACAATAAGAAAAAAGGAGAAAAATCCAAAAACTCTACCGAAAGTGCTGGACGACTTGGGCATGCAAAAATGACTGGCACCAAGCAAAGAAAACTGTATCAGGCAGCTAAGAGTATGGAAAAGCGTTTGGCTGCATTAGAAGATATTCAAGCACCAGAGCATTTGCGTTCTATTCGTTTTCGTCAAAGTTCAGCCCTAGAACTGCACAATAAGTTCCCGATTACGGCAGATGGTCTGAGCTTAAAATTTGGTAGCCGTACTATCTTTGATGACGCTAACTTTATAATACCGCTTGGCGCTAAAGTCGCTATAACTGGATCGAATGGAACAGGGAAAACGTCCTTGTTAAAAATGATATCAGAACGTGCTGATGGATTAACCATATCTCCAAAAGCTGAAATTGGCTACTTTACACAAACAGGATATAAATTTAACACGCATAAATCTGTGCTCTCCTTTATGCAGGAAGAGTGCGAGTACACAGTTGCGGAAATTCGTGCAGTATTGGCTTCAATGGGGATCGGAGCGAATGATATTCAAAAAAACTTATCCGACTTATCGGGAGGTGAAATCATCAAACTGCTTTTATCCAAAATGCTTTTAGGAAAATATAATATTTTGCTTATGGATGAACCAGGAAACTATCTTGACCTAAAAAGTATTGCCGCATTAGAAACAATGATGAAGTCCTATGCAGGAACTATTATCTTCGTATCTCATGACAAGCAATTGGTCGATAATATTGCTGACATTATCTACGAGATCAAAGACCACAAAATCATCAAGACTTTTGAGAGAGATTGTTAATGATAGCCAATCTAATCCGAACATTAATTATTGAACTCTTTAAAGGAAATTAAAAATGACAATTCAAGATATTCAATCACTTGCTGAAGCACACGGCTTGTTGCTTACGGACAAAATGAATTTCAATGAAATGGGCATTGATTTTAAGGTCGTTTTTGCTCTTGATACAAAGGGGCAACAATGGTTGCTGCGTATTCCTCGTCGTGATGGCATGAGGGAACAAATCAAGAAAGAAAAACGCATTTTAGAATTGGTAAAAAAACATCTTTCTGTAGAGGTTCCTGATTGGAGAATTTCATCTACAGAATTAGTGGCTTATCCCATACTTAAAGATAATCCTGTTTTAAATTTGGATGCTGAAACCTATGAAATAATTTGGAATATGGACAAAGATAGCCCGAAATACATAACATCTTTGGCAAAAACCTTATTTGAAATCCATAGTATTCCTGAAAAAGAAGTTCGGGAAAATGATTTGAAAATTATGAAACCTTCAGATTTAAGACCTGAAATAGCAAACAATTTGCAGTTAGTAAAATCTGAAATTGGTATAAGTGAGCAATTGGAAACCCGCTACAGAAAATGGTTGGATAATGATGTTCTATGGGCAGATTTCACCCAATTTATACATGGCGATTTATATGCTGGGCATGTACTAGCTTCAAAGGATGGAGCTGTTTCAGGCGTTATTGATTGGTCAACAGCCCATATAGATGACCCAGCGATTGATTTTGCTGGGCATGTAACTTTGTTTGGAGAAGAAAGCCTCAAAACTCTAATCATCGAGTATGAAAAACTAGGGGGTAAAGTTTGGAATAAACTATATGAACAGACTTTAGAAAGAGCAGCGGCCTCTCCTTTGATGTATGGTTTATTTGCCTTAGAAACTCAAAATGAAAGCCTTATCGTTGGAGCAAAAGCTCAGTTGGGAGTTATATAATTTAAAAATATGATTGCTGAGAACTGCCTTGTTTTGAAACTTGGTTGGCTTTAATTAGTTTTTAGTATTCTTTATAGAAAATGCCTCGATCAAGGGGCATTTCTAACAATCATTTAACATAAAATTTCTTATGTGAAGTAACCTGAATGCAGCGGTGCCCCATTGGGGGCGCGTTGAGATAAGCCTCTTTTAGATAACTTTAGCAACTCGATAGACAGTTGCAACTCCACAATTCACTGCTTTGGCAATTTCTTCCTTAGTCATATTGCCAACTACTAGCAATTCTTTTATTCGTTTATGTTTAGCCTCATTTGCCTTCTTGCCTGTTGGTTTGTAACCCGAACGTGCCAGGCCCTGCTTAATACGTTCTATACGTTTCTCATTGTCTAGGCGGGCCATTGTTGCCAGAAGATCAATCAACATATTGTTGATGAGTTCCAAGATTGAATGAGTAATGCTGTCACTGGTTTGAATCATTTGGTAGGTAGTAGGAAGATCTGCTACGACTAAACGAAGTCCCTTCTCCTGGATCCTGCGCTTCAGCTCTTGAAAATCTCGTTGGGTTAGGCGTGATAAGCGGTCAATACTTTCAACTAACAATGTGTCACCTTGATTTGCTTCTGACAGTAGCTTATTCAATTCAGGTCGGTCTAACTTCGTACCACTATAGTTTTCCACGTACACAATGGTTTCACCCAAATTCAAGTTTTGGTTTAGATCCTGAAGAATCTGCAAAGCCCTTTCTGCATCTTGATCTTTAGTTGAAGCTCGTAGATAAATACGTGTATTCATTTCTATCATTTAATCTTAATTCTATTAGATTAATGATAATACTATCATTTAATTATTGCATTAAGTCTAATGATAGATATTGTATGCGATTTGGCTCGCTATCATTCAGGTATACTCTTTTGATAAAAAAAGCATAACTAAAAGCCATGCCTTGGGAATTCGTATAACGTGTATTATGTTAATTTTAGAAAATCTGTTTTAGTTTGTACCTTTTCAAAATTATGTAAAAAGCAAATAAAACACTTATCCAGAACAAATAATCAAAAATAAAATATAAGAAGATAAATTGATCTATTCCTATAATAATATTTAAAGGATCTAGCGCTATACTCCCACCTGGAGATACTTCACCATCTACTAAAAACTGTAAGGGAAATCCTCCTCCAATGACTTTAACTTTTCCAAGCTTGTCTACAACTATACGATCCACTAATGTATATTTCTGATAAAACAAAGATAAATAAGTAAAAATAAAAGATAAGCAATTGAAGTATAAAAATTTTTTCATAATTTCCTCTCATATATCTACTAATTTTAACAATTTTTAATCAGAGCCTTTTGGAATAATTTGCGTAAGCGTCCGCTGAACCCCATGCCTATTTTTTAATTCGGTTCAGGTTTCCAGCGGTGTGGCAGTAACTCTTCAATCTGGGTCACTTTATGTGTCGGCAGCCTTTTCAGCACATCACTTAAATAGGCATACGGATCCAAGCCATTCAGCTTTGCTGACTGGATTAAAGTCATGATGTTTGCCGCTCGCTGACCACTGCGCAGCGAACCTGCAAACAGCCAGTTCTTACGTCCCAACGCCCAGGGACGCATCTGATTCTCGACCCAATTATTGCAAATCGGTAGATTGCCATCATCCAGATAGCGGCTTAAAGCTGGCCAACGCTTCAGAGTGTAATTGATGGCCTTGGCGGTGGGAGAACTCGATGGCACTGTCAGATGATGTTGGTTGAGCCATTCATATAGTTGTTGCATCACTGGTTGACTATGCTGTTGTCGGTATTCGCGGCGGTCTTCCGCTGTACCATCGGTCTTTTTCCTGAGCTCTGCTTCTATCGCATACAGTTTCTGAATCAGCACTAATGCCTGTTCAGCAACCTGACTTTTCCCAGTTACATGCAGTTCATGGAATTTACGACGTGCATGGGCCATGCACCCCACCTCAATCACCTGGCCTGATTTAAAACGTGCTTTATAACCACTGTAATCATCACAGACTAGATAGCCCTGCCAGCCTTTCAAGAACTCTGCAGCATGCTGGCCTGAACGACTATCCTGAAAGTCATAGATCACCGCCTGAACTGGATTGTACTGTGTAGTGGCATAGGCCCAGACATAACCTTTCTTCGGTTTTTTATTATTCTCACCCATCCGCATGATGGTGACCGGTGTTTCATCTGCATGCAGCACCCGCTGTTGCAGCACCACCTCTTTTAAGGCATTGGCCAGAGGTTCCAGTTCTACACCGCAGCGACCTATCCAGTCAGATAAAGTTGATCTAGAAAGTTCGATTCCCGCCCGCTGATAGATCAGGCGCTGACGGTACAGCGGCAAATGATCGGCATATTTCGATACCAAAACATGGCTGAGCAATTCAGGTGAAGCAATGCCTTTATCAATCACATAGGCGGGCATCGCTTGCTGAGTCAGAGTGTCACACTGATCACAGACCCATTTACCACGCACATGCTGTTCCTTATAGAACTGTGCCGGTCTGAAATGCAGTTTTTCACTGATATCTTCGCCGATACGACGTAACTGGCAGCCACAACTGCATTGGGTTGATGCAGGTTCATGCTCAATACGGATGGTGTGTAGATGATCGGGCAGCAGTCGACGTTTAGGTTTATTTGCTTTGGCTTTGTGTGTCACTGCATCGGTTTTATCTGCATTTAGCCGTTCCAGTTCTAGATCAACTGCGGCAATATCTTCTTCAACCGCTTCATCCCACAGGTGGATTTGTTTTGCAGTGAGATGTTCGTTTTTACTGCCGAATTTATGCTGTTTAAACAGCGCCAGTTCATGCTCGTATTTTTGATTGAGAATAGAAAGATGCTGAACTTTAGAATCTAATTGCTGATTGGTGACTTCAAGATGTTGAACTTTGGCATCTAATTGTTGATTTGATACTTCCAGATGTTGAACTTTAGAATCTAATTGCTGGTTTGATTTTTCTAATTCTTGATTTGATTCTGCCAGAGACTGATGCTGCATTGCCAACTGCCGGGTAAATTCCAGCAGTTGTTCATGGGTCAGTTGGTTTAAGTCAGGCAGTGTATTCATGACCGCAGTATGCCTGAGGTCATGAAGAGAATGAAATAGAACGTTTGGAGGATGGCAGAATAGCCGAGCTTGGTTTAGAGCATCGTGACCACCTGCTGTCGTCCAATGCGCTGCCAAGGCAAACCCTGGATTAATGCCTGTAACTGTTCCGGGTTGAGAGCTACGCTTTCACCCTGGTGAACTTTAGCCCAGTGGAATTTTCCCTGTTCCAAACGCCGGGCACACAGCCAGATGCCCAGTCCATCATGTACCAGCACTTTCATGCGATGGCCACGTTTATTACAGAACAGGTAAGCACAATGCGGTTTAATGTAGCCAAAGGCTCTCACCACCTGAGCCATGACCGTATCCATCCCTGCTCGCATATCCAGAGGTTGGGTAGAAAGCCAGATTTCATCGATACGGATCATGTTGCCAGCACCTTGAGTAATTCTGCCAAGGCAGGTATTTCTGATACTTGCCATTTCAAGCCAATTTCTGCTTTTGAGTGGGGTAAAGTAATTTGAACTTTTAACATGTCAGTAGGAGTAGGATCTAATGGTGCAGAGCAAGATAAGGCAATAAATGCAGGTTTATTCGGTAGTGGTGAGCGATCACTCCCTGGCTTAGCATCAATTAAGCGAATCCATTTGGATACAAGATTTGTATTCAATCCATGTTGCAAAGCGACTGAAGCAATTGAAACGTCCGGTGCTTTACAAGCCTGAACGATCTGCTGTTTAAATTCAGCACTGTATGTTCTTCGTTTTTTCGCAAGAGATGCGATGGATGTCTGATGATTTGTAGTCATAAATTTAAGTCCCCACTTGTTTCTAAGTGGGGACTAAATTAAGGCTTATAGGATGAATTCAGAAGGTGTGTTCAGCGGACGCTTACTAATTTGCTTTAATTTCTCTATTACTCTCTCAAAAAATTCCTTTAATATGAAAAGATTAGAATTTATTTTATTAAGTTTACTTGCAGCCTGCAGTCCAGTTACAGAAAAAATTGAATCAAATATAGTTGTTCCACGTATTCAATATACGGGGGGAGCAGATAATGCAAGTTATAGTGAGGCTAAGCTTATTAGGGAAGGTAAATGCCTATACCTAGAACATGCTGATGGCTCTAAAGTTCTGCCAATTTTTGCTACAAAAACTCTAGATTGGGATACGGAAACTAAGAGCCTAAAAGTAGATTCGGATACTTATTTTTTAGGTGATAAAGCAGCATATGGAGGCGGAGAATCCTATCCTCTAGAAAAAAATAATTATTCTTGGATAACTGAAGTAGATCATAGCTGTGATACCTCAAAAGTTATAGTTATTAATCGACTCATAAGACCAATTGAAGAACTACCAAAATGAAGAATAGCCTATTTTACTGTCTTACATTAGTTCTACTTATAGGATGCCAGCCATTTGAAAAGGATGGATATATTTTTATTAAAAATCAGACTGATTATCCAATTACAGACCTTAAAGTAACTTATATTAGTGCTCAAAAAACTTATAGCTTAGGTACTCTTTATCCTTATTCAGAATATAAATACGCCATCAATTACGAGCGGCACAATGAGGATTCAATAATCTTTTCATATTTAGATAAAAATCATAAAAAGATTAATCAAGAAGTAGCTACGTATGCAGCCAAATATGATAGGAAAAGTTATGAAATAGTTATTCAATAGAATATAAATTACAATTACTAATTGAACGAAAAAACTTCAATTTGAAATTTCAAAAACTTGATTTTCCCACTAAACAACTATCCATTTAACATAGTGGTTGTTATACGAACTATCTTTGTAATGCATATTGCATTACAATATTCTCATGCATTCAATAAATGGGAAAATGATGGCTACTGTTAATTTCAGGGTCGATGAAGCCCTTAAAGAAAAGTCTTATTCCATCCTAAAAGAACAAGGAATTGCACCTACTGAGTTCTTTACTAATATTCTTGAATATATTGCTACGACTGGAAAGCTTCCAGTACAAAAAGCTTTACTCTCAGAGGAAGATGCTGATTTATTAGCTCTTGTTCGCAAACGTGTTAATGATCCTAAAGAGATGTTCGAGGAAGTCACATTAGATGACTTATAAGCTTTTACGTCATAAGGACTTCACTGCAGAATGGGAAAAGCTTCCTAGTGCTATACGAGATCAATTCAAGAAAAAATTAGCTAAGGTAATAGAGCAACCACATATTCCAAAGAATATGCTTAAAGGTGATCTTGCAGGCTGCTATAAAATAAAATTATTAAAAGCTGGTGTCCGACTTGTTTACCAGGTCAAAGATGATCAGGTAGTTATTTTGCTAATTACCGTTGGAAAACGAGCTGATAGCATTGTTTATGATGAAGCAAAAAAGCGGATAAAAGACTAAAAATGGGAGCTGCATGCCCCCATTTTTGGCTTCGTATAACGTGTATTATGTTAATTTTAGAAGATCTATACAATTCTGTACTTTTTCACAATCATAGAAAAAGCAAATAAAATACTTATCCAAAATAAATAATCAATAAAAAAATTGAGAAAAACAAATTGATCCATGCCGATGAAAATAAATAAAGGATTGATACTTATACTTCCGACTGGAGAGGTTTCACCATCTATAAGGAACTGGAGAGGAAATCCCCCAGCTATGACTTTAACTTTTTCAAGCTTATCTACAACTATGCGAGC
This sequence comes from Acinetobacter sp. YH12205, assembly GCF_013418125.1. Classification (NCBI taxonomy): domain Bacteria; kingdom Pseudomonadati; phylum Pseudomonadota; class Gammaproteobacteria; order Moraxellales; family Moraxellaceae; genus Acinetobacter; species Acinetobacter sp. YH12205. Next base: position 12,730 of record NZ_VPCQ01000020.1, read on the forward strand.
AACTAATATATTTTTTTGATAAAGCAAAGATACGTAAGTCAAAATAATCGCTAAAAAATTAAAATATAATATTTTTTTCATAACTATTCTTTATCTTTTAAGTTAATTAAAAACAGCCAATAACATAAGCCAGGAAATAGAGCCAGAAAGCTAGCCCATGTATTGGTATACATCTTCCACCAATCTTCAGCAATCTTTCCAGTATGCCCCCATCCTAAAAGAATAAAAAATGGAGTAGCAATAATTAGAGAGGTAATACAGATGGTTAATAAATTAAGACTGTTATAACGATTTAAAAGAATTGAGAATATGTAGCTAAAAGGCACAGTCAAAATACAATAAGCCAAGTAAATAAGACCGTGTCCTACAAGAACTACGAAAATCGAGTATAGGCTGTATTCGTGATTCACTGCGATAAACAGGACTGTTGTTAAAAAAAGTAAAGGTAAAGGAGCAAGTAAGAGTGCTTTTACTATTTGTTCATTTGAGTATTTCACTAATTTAATTCTCTTATCTACTCAATAAATAATAATACTATAACGATTTTATTGGAGGTTTTTTGATTCTATTTAACATAATGGTGGTTATACGAATTGAACGTGTAACTCCAAAATAGAAATGTCCGGTTTCTCCAAAGTAAAAATGTCCGCTTTTAGAATATGCGCTGTTGCAATTTTCTTAGCGGACGGTTTGATATGTTGGTGTCTATGTCGGATAAAGAACTTAA
>NZ_VPCQ01000021.1:0-7933 GCF_013418125.1 Acinetobacter sp. YH12205
GCAAGAACGGACTGACCGCTACAAGTCGGAACTGACCGACTCAGGCTCTAGTTACACGCTTGGCAACAAGACATTAACAGAGTGCGAATTAGTCCTTGAGTATGTTTGAATACATTTTAAGGAACAGGAACCATGAATACTGTTGCCGTCCTGAAATTAACATTACATCACGCTGTCGTTGGATACTTGGCAGGATTTCAGAGCGGAAAAAATATTCTGGTTTTTACAGATTCTTTCCGCTTTGATCAGCAACGTCCGACCTTGAGCCTGCTAACTTCCCCCTTGTATCCTCAAGCGGATAAAATTTTAGAAAAGACCTATGTTACACATCAGCGCTTACACCCCTTGCTATCAAACTTGCTACCAGAAGGGGCATTACGTGAACTGATTGCACAAAGCCTCAAAGTACATATAGACAATGAATTTCAGTTATTGGCAGATTTAGGTCATGATTTACCTGGAGCACTCATTGCGACTCCATTAGATCCAGAAGAAATTCCAGATGGAATAAAATTTAAGCTTCAGATCTCGAATCCAGATCAGATATTAAAACAAGAGATTCGGACAAATAATAAGTTTTCCTTGGCTGGCGTCCAAATGAAGTTTTCCATGAAAGCCAAAGATGGGCGTTTTACATTAGCACAGGCAACGGAATCCAGCCTACTCGGTGATTGGATTGTCAAAACTCCTTCTACCAGACATGCTTTTGTTCCGCTGAATGAATACTCTATGATGATCCTTGCCAAAATGGTCGGAATAGATATCCCAGAGATTCGTTTGGTAGATATGGCACTCTTACAAGACCTTCCACCATTAAATCTACCCCAAGAGCAATATGCTTTTGCAATTAAGAGATTCGATAGGCAGAGTACTGCTAATACTACAGAGCTTATTCATATTGAAGATTTTGCTCAGATCTTTGGTTCATATCCACACCAGAAATACAGCACCACAAATTATGAGCAGATCGGTAAGATCATTTATCACTATTCAGATAACAAAATTTTTGATATTCAGCAATTTGCCAGCCGTTTACTCGTCAATATTTTACTCGCCAATGGAGATGCACACTTAAAGAACTGGAGTATGATTTATCACGATAAAACAACGCCAAGATTATCTCCCGCATACGATATATTGATGACAAGTGTATATATTGAAAATGAGCGTCATTTCGCATTGAATCTTACCAAAAATAAAGATTGGTATTTAGCTGAGATGAAACACTTTGAACAATGGGCTGAAAAAGTCGGTGTTCCATGGCGTGTTATTGAAAAACAACTTCACGCGATCATGGACAAAGCACGGTCGGTATGGCCAGTGCTATTACTAGACTTACCTATGATTTCTGTTCATAAAGAAAAATTAAGAGAACATTGGAAAAAATTGCATCCGGACTTTCAGATACTTACAGATGATTAGGGTAATCTGAAACCAAACTAAAATTTCTCAAACAAGTTCATCACGTCATTTTCCGTCAGTTTCGCTTCGCCTTCATGATCTGTACTTAGAATAGAGTGTGCCAGTTCTGCTTTATTTTGCTGTAAGGCAAGAATTTTTTCTTCTATGCTTTTATTAGTAATCAGCTTATAGACAAATACCGGCTTGTCCTGTCCAATCCGCCATGCACGATCTGAAGCTTGATCTTCAGCAGCAGGGTTCCACCATGGATCATAGTGAATGACCGTATCTGCGGCAGTTAGATTCAAACCGACCCCTCCTGCTTTCAGACTGATTAAAAATACCGGCACTTGTCCAGACTGAAACGCTGTAATGACTTCATCTCGCTTTTTGGTCTTTCCAGTCAGCTTCACATAGCCAATTTCTGCGTGATGGAACTGTTGTTCAATCAGTTCCAACATTGAGGTAAACTGAGAGAAGATAAGAATTTTTCGCCCCTCTTCCACCATTGGAACGACCATATCCATCAACTGTTCAAGTTTGGCAGAATGCGCCTGTCCAATTTTCACTGAATCCAGCTTTAGTAAGCTAGGATGGCAGCACACCTGACGTAGCTTCAGTAAGGCATCTAAAATTTGAATTTGACTACGTTTAAAGCCTTTTTCTGCCACAATTTTCTGAATGCTTGCCTGCATCGTGGCACGAACAGCCTCATATAACTTGGATTGCTGGTCATTCATATCAATATTGACTTCAATCGTGGTTTTTTCTGGCAACTCTTTGGCTACGTCAGTTTTCAAGCGACGTAAAATGAAGGGCTTAATCCGGTTGACCAACTTTTGTCTTAACTGCTCATCACCGCGCTTTTCAATCGGATGACGGTACTTTTTATTAAAAATTTCTTGTGAATATAAAAATCCTGGCATCAGGAAATAAAATAGTGCCCACAGCTCACCCAAATGATTTTCCATAGGTGTACCGGTTAGACATAGACGATGTCGCGCTGTTAATTGCCGTACTACCTGTGCAGCTTTGGCGCGCGGATTTTTGATATTCTGCGCCTCATCCAAAATGAGTTGATGATATTCATATTGCTTTAGTTGCTCTTCATCTCTCGCCAGAAGCGGATAGGTGGTTAACACAATATCATAGTGCGGAATCTGCTCAAAATACTGATGGCGATCGGGCCCCTGTAGCAGCAATACCTTGAGCTCTGGGGTAAATTTCTCCGCTTCTTTGAACCAGTTATGCATCAGCGATGTGGGTGCAACAATTAAGGCGGGACTATCCTGCAAATATCCAGCCTGCTTTTCCATGAGTAAATGGGCTAAAGTTTGTGCTGTTTTCCCCAAGCCCATATCATCTGCCAGAATCCCGCCATGCTGGGTTTCCCTTAAAAACTGTAACCAGCCTAAGCCCTGCTGCTGGTATAGACGCAACTCCCCCTGAAAACCTTGTGGTGTTGGCAGTTGTTGCTGATAGCCTTGTTTGAATTTATGTACAAATTTCTGCAGGCGATCACTGACCTGCCATGTCATCCCAAGATTATGCTGCAATTCTAATAATTGACTCGCATCATAGCGATCAATACTGCGCTCTTCTTGCTGTAAAATGCTCTGCAGATGCAATAATACCGGCTTAATATCCCTAGCGGATAGCGCCAAATCAGGTTGATCAACTGCAGTTTTCACGGTGAAAATTTGACTGTCATGCAGATGAATAAAAGTCCGCGGATCAAGTAAATCAGGATTTACTCGCACCAAAGCTACGAGCGCATCAAGTAAATTATAAGAATTGCCTGCACTGTCTTGAACCGTCGCCCCGATATTGAACCAGTCCTGCTGGCCTTCAGATTCAGTGATAGAAATATTTAAATTTTCAACATATTGCAGGTTAAAGGGGCTGTTTTCTAGATGCTCTATCTGCCAGCCCATCAACTCAATTTGATTGATGGGCATCAGCTGTTTGATCCAGTCTCCATAGAAAGCAAAAACCATAGAATCGAGACGTTGTTTATCCAGTTTTAATTGCTGGTCATAACTAAGATCTTTCACCCACTTCAGTGATTCGACCAATAGCTGTAAACGCTGGATTGACTGTTGTTCCTGAACTAAGTCCCGAAGCTGTCGCACCATTTTGTCATGCTGCTCACCAATGAAACTGTCACCTGATGTACCTGCTTTAATTCGCCCGCCTGCATAGGAGAATTCAATTTCAGCACAAACAGACTCTTCCCATTTCCAATCAAATTTATCTAAAACACCAAAGCGTAAAATTGGCTGGGGATTACCCTGTAAGACTTCAATCTCTTGAAGAAACCCAGGTTTCGGCAAGTTATGTATCGTTGTAGATTGATGAGTAAGCTGCTCAAACTCAGTCAAAACCGTCGCAGGCATCTCTGGCATCCGCCAAAGGTAGTACAGTAAATCCGATGTATATTCACTATAGAGTTGCCCTACCGTATTCTTGTGAATATCGATATAACAAAGTGGCTGACTTACAAGAATTTGAAGATGTGGATTCGATTTTAAATTGAGTCGAACATTTCCATTGACCAACTCAAAATCTAAGTGCTCAGTCTGTTTTTCAATGCTCTTTTGCCAAGAAAATTCAAGCTGATAGCTTTGTTCTGACCATGTAAGTGGAGCATCACTTTTTTGTTTCCAATAGACATCACCACTCTGAATGAAAGATTTAAAATGCTCTAAAACAATGCCTGATATATCAAGACTATTTCCATAAGAAAACTCATTCTGATTGAGCTTGGCATAATAATAAATTTGATTAAATAATTGTCGCTTCCCATCAGGCAAAGACAGACGTTTTTTTAGAATATTGCCATATTCAGTATAAGAACTGACACCTGTGATCGTCCCACTTTTATTACGTCTACCTTTTCGAACCTCAAGTTTTAACCCGAATAGACCTAAAGGCTGATCTAAATAATAAAGTAAATAATTACTCGTTGTCTTTTGCTGCTCTAACTGGGTATGTTGTAAATACTGCTTAAACTCACTTAACCAGCGTTGTGCTTGATTAATTGCAACCCGATCTTTTTGAGTGTGAGATGATGACTGAGAGTCAACATAGCTCTTCAGATATCCTTCTCGATATTCTTGATAAAATAATTTGGCTAAAGCAGCAGCATGTTTACAGTTATATCCAACCGGACAAGTGCAGTCGTCATCAATTAAACGGTCCTTTTTAAGATTATAGGTAATTGCAGTATCGTAATAATCTGTCCCTTCAATTTGGGCATACATCGTGACATCGTCATTTTCTTCAAAGAACTCAATCGTTTTCCTATCAATGTATTTAGCATAGCTCTGGCTGCGCTGAAGAGTTGCAGTACTAAAGCGAGATAGAAAATTGATCAATGAGGACATAATTACCAGACACCAAAAATGTTTATACAATTATAACGGACAAAGCTGTCATTTCAGAATAGTAGCCGAACGGCCCAACCTGAGCATAACTTGGATTCACTCAAAAGGAATATTGTAAATAAAGACTACTTTTTGCATAAACATTCAAAGCCAAACCTCAATATGTCTACATCATCACAGCATGCATTTCCCACACATATTGACTGCGCATCAATTGCTTTAATTGTTTAAGGTCTTGATATTTTTCCAGTATCTCTTGCGCTCGAGCTAATTTTTGTTGAACATGTCGATAGTCTTGCTCATATTTTCGATACAAATCCTGCACTTTAATTTTACGGTTAGAATATAAAAACTGACTCCAATTAAAAGAGTAAATAATGTCATCTACTTGCATTTGCAAAGTTTCTAACTGTTCTTCTAAAAGCAGGTTATACGCTTTTAATTGTTGATTGGCGAAAGACAAATTATGCTGCTGACCCAACTGAATTTGCAAATTTAACAATGTCAATAAATCATTGGCTTCATAAGCCTGATTGGCTTGCTGCATCAATACGGTTTTTTCTTGTTTTTTCTGCTCATCTTGCTCACGATCTGGGTGAATCCACGCTGTAATTTTTAAGTAAATCGCTTTAATGGACTGATTTGCTAGTTTCTTGGCTTCTTCACGCTGTTGCTGTTTTTTTGCTGCTTTGGCTTTTTCACGGGCAATTTGCTGTTCGGCAAAAGCTTTTTGCGCACTACTCAACTGACTTAAAAAATCCAGCTCCTCTTGTTCTTGCATTTTTTGTTCAAATTTTTTTATAAAGTCATCTAAATCTAATGGATCATGCTGAAAATCAAAAAAATCTAGATCTAGGTCATATTCTTCACAAAGAAAATGCTTCAAACTTTCTAGCTTGAGCTGTGCCAAGCGCTCTTGTTCAGACTCATCATGTTCAAAACTATTTTGTTCACATTGTTCAACATTTTCGTCTTCTGACTCTGTTGCTGTTTTAGCTTCAGATCTTAAATCCACATCATCTGTGTCTAGCAATTCAATATGATGCCCATAACTGTTCAGCAATTCTGTTAAAAACTGAACTTGTTCGGTAGACATCTGCTGCGAATCCAAAAGTTGTAAACTGAGTTGCTCAATTTTTTGATCCAGCTTAGTTTGCTGGGCTGCCGTCACTTTTTGTTGTTTTTGCTGAAGCAATTGTTGAATTTGCTGAAATATAACTTCACGCAATTGCGCATAAGTCGGTAAAATTTCACGGCTGGCACGTGCCTGAATATCGGCTTGTGCGGTCTGCCATTCATTCAAACGTAGCTGTTCCTGCTCAATTTTTTGGCATAGTTTCTGAAATTTTTTCTGTGGCGCAGAAAGTTTCTGCTCTGGCTCTAAAGTACTTTTCTGTAATTCCATCTTCAATCATATCGAACACATAAGTCTGAGCCGTATTTTAACCAACTTCTTACTCAAGAAAAAACACCCTTGCCCATCACCACATCTTTTCTCATCCATAGTCTTTGACCTGAAACATCTTCAAGCAATTGATCTTCCATTCTATACAGCACATTACACACAGTTCGATTATCATAGGCAGCAATACGATTTTTCCAAATATTTAGGACAATACATGAGCACATTAACCTGTTTTAAAGCCTATGACATTCGCGGAAAATTGGGCACAGAACTCAATGAAGAGATTGCCTATAAAATTGGTCGTGCTTACGGACAAATTTACCAACCTAAAACCGTTGTAATTGGCTGCGATATTCGCCTTAGCAGCGAAGGCTTAAAGCAGGCCACCATTCGTGGTTTAAATGATGCAGGGGTCAATGTGCTCGACTTGGGAATGACAGGCACAGAAGAAGTCTATTTCGCAGCTTTTCATTTAGACGTGCAAGGTGGCATTGAAGTGACTGCCAGCCATAACCCCATGGACTACAACGGCATGAAACTGGTACGTGAAAATGCACGTCCGATTAGTGCCGATACCGGCCTAAAAGACATTCAGGCTTTGGCAGAATCGGGCGAATTTACCCCAGTTGAGCACAAAGGTAGCACTCAAAGCTACAATATTTTGCCTCAATTTATTGACCATTTAATGACTTATATCGAGCCTAGCAAAATTCGCCCAATGAAACTGGTCATGAATGCAGGCAATGGCGCTGCAGGACATGTGGTCGATGCGATTGAGCAAAAATTCAAAGCTCTGAATATCCCTGTTGAGTTTGTCAAAATTCACAATGATGCCGATGGCACCTTCCCCAATGGTATCCCCAACCCCATTTTAGTGGAAAACCGTGATAGCACCCGTAATGCCGTATTAGAGCATCAAGCCGACATGGGCATTGCGTGGGATGGTGACTTTGACCGCTGTTTCTTATTCGATGAAAAAGGCCAATTTATTGAAGGCTATTATATTGTCGGCTTATTGGCACAGGCATTTTTACTCAAACAAGCAGGCGAGAAAATCGTGCATGACCCACGTTTAGTCTGGAATACCTTTGATGTGGTCGCTCAATATCAGGGTGAAGCAATTCAATCTAAATCTGGACATGCCTTTATTAAAGATGTGATGCGTGAGCACAATGCCGTTTACGGCGGTGAAATGAGCGCACACCACTATTTCCGTGATTTCGCCTATTGTGACAGCGGCATGATTCCATGGCTATTGGCGGTTTCGGTATTGTCTGAAACAGGACAATCGCTATCGAGTCTGGTCGAAGAAATGATTGCCAAGTTCCCATGTTCGGGGGAAATTAACTTTAAAGTGGCCGATACTCAAGCCACCATCCAAAAAATCTTTGAGCATTATGCTAGCCAAAACCCAGCAATTGACCAAACCGATGGCGTGAGTCTTGACTTTGGGGCATGGCGTTTTAATGTGCGTGCGTCAAATACCGAGCCTTTATTGCGCTTAAATATTGAAAGCCGTCGTGACCACAATCCCCGCCCGATGCAGGACTATGTGGATGAGTTGACGCAACTCATTCAAGCTTAATCTGAAAAATCAAAGCAATATAAAAATGGGAGTAATTAACTATAACTAAAAATATAGACAAATATTTGCATAAGTTCTCATTTTGTCTATGTCGATTCAGTAGTGGCAAGGTGGGTATTTATTAGAGATTTAAATGATTATCTTTTGTATTTTAGG
>NZ_VPCQ01000022.1:0-7817 GCF_013418125.1 Acinetobacter sp. YH12205
GGAAGCAGATGAAATATTATTGGCGAGATTTTCAAGTCATGACAGCTGATAAAATAGAGCAATGGGTGGAGAGAGTATCAAACCAATTCGGAAAAGAATACATGTTTACTTTTTAATGACAGCTTAATATTATTAAATATATATCATATAGAGATTAATAATCTTAGTAATCACAAGCATATAGATTAAAGTGCAATCTAGCTAGAATTTATATTTATACAGTTTACCCATGTCATATGGAGCTATTTCCATATTGAGTATTAAACATGAGTAAACCAATTAATGAAACTAAATTAACAATCCAGCTAGAAGTCGTAACTGAGCTTTGGATTAGGGCAGAGAATCAACCGTTAGATTTCTATGAGGAGTTTGCTGAACTACTAATACAGTTTGATGATATTTATCGTTCAGGCTCTCAGTACTTTGGTTATATCAATGCATGGTGTGATTGGTTAGATGAGTATGATATTTATGATCTAGATTTTGATGAAGTCGTTGAAGAGTTGAAATGTGAATCATTTGATTACTATCAAGATTACTTTAAGGCGTATGAGAGTAGACAGCTGAAAGATCTCCGTAGGCATCGTGAGAACGAAAAACGTAATCTTGAATCTTTATCGAGAAAATTAGATAGAGCTCTTAGTCGATATTCAAAGTCAGAAGTAGTGAGAGTGGATATTGCATATTTACAGAGCAGTCACGATATTATCGATATCCAAATGTTCTACCAAGATTTAGAGGAATTGCGTAAAGTGATATCTAAGCGTAAAGATCCGTTTCATGAATTAGTAGATTTTGCATGGGCTTTAGAGCAGGGTGAAACCAAAGGCTATCATTGTCATCTACTATTGATCTTTAATGGGCATCAACGTCAAAAAGGATGGGCTATAGCGGATAAGGTCGGGAAGTTGTGGAAGCAGATTACTAATGATGAGGGTTGTTATTTCAACTGTCATGATCCAGAGCAAATAGCCAAGTATAGAGAGCTTGGTATTCTTGGTATCGGTAGAATACATCGGGATAATCCAGTGGAAGTTCGTAACCTTCGTAATGCAGGTGCTTATCTAGTAAACCCTGAGAAAGAAGCCCAACATTTAAGAGTGAAGCTCAGTCCAAAAATGCGGACATTCCAATGATTTGAAAAAAATCTCAGATATACATCATCTAGATGAAAACGAGTTTTTTAACTTTGCAAGGCTTGCCAATCGGTAAGCCTTTGTCATTTCTGGAGATGTATATTATGAGTTTAATTTGTCCTTCCTGCCTATCTGATCAAGTCATCCAAGTGGTGAATCAACAAGTGAATGGTTCTGATTCTACAGGTCTAGCCGCATCTGCATCGTTTGCCACCATCGGTGCATCCATTTCAAAGGGTTTGCCACTGCCTGTATCTCCATTCATTGGTGGTATTGCAGGTGCAGTCATTGGTGGCCTATTCAGTAGCGTGTTTGATGAGCCGAAAAAGCCTGTCACCATGACCTACTATCATTGCAATCAATGTCAGCAGAACTTTCGTTAAGTCAGCATAGGAGAACGAATCAATGGCACATCAAATTGAACAAATCGCCTATGTTGGTGAAACCCCTTGGCATGGCTTAGGGAATCAACTCAGTCCAAATCAGCCACTGGAAGTTTGGGCACAGCAAGCCGGGATGGATTGGCGTATCGAGTCATCTGATGTCAGTTACATGGCTCAGAATGAACGTGGTCAGAACATCATCATGCCGTTTGAGGAACAACGTGTTTTGTATCGCTCAGATACTCAGGCACCGTTATCTGTGGTCAGTCAGCGTTATCAGGAAGTCCAACCAAAAGAGATTTTGGAGTTCTATCGTGATCTGACTGAACAATCAGGATTTGAGCTAGAAACAGCAGGTGTGCTGAAAGGTGGCAAGAAGTTCTGGGCTTTAGCTCGTACAGGTCAAAGCACTGCATTGAAAGGTAAGGATGTCAGTAATGGCTATGTCCTTTTGGCATCAGCTTGTGACGGTACACTGGCGACTACAGCTCAGTTCACCAGTATCCGTGTCGTCTGTAACAACACGCTTGCGATTGCTTTGAAGGGAGCAACGGCTAGTGCTGGTGTAGTCAAAGTACCGCATAGCACCAAGTTTGATGCGGAGAAAGTGAAACAACAATTGGGTATTTCAGTGCGTACATGGGATGAACACATGTATGAAATGAAACAGCTCACACAGCGTAAAGTGAGTCAGCAGGAAGCAAAAGCTTACTTTGATGCCGTGTTCAACAATAGCACCATGTCAATTTCTGATCCTGAAGAGAACATCATTCAGTTCTATCGTCAGGTGGCAAGCAACCCACCACAGCAAAACAAGGCTGAGCCAAATGGAAGAGCCATGAGCAAGGCTTTAGATATGTTTAATGGTCAGGGACGAGGGGCAGATCTTTCATCTGCGAAGGACACGGCTTATGGCTTACTCTGTTCAATCACGGAATTCGTCGATCATGAACGTCGTGCCATGAGTACAGATCATCGTCTCGATTCAGCATGGTTTGGTGCAGGCGCAGCTCTTAAACAACGTGGATTGGAACAAGCTCTGTGCTTGATAGCCTAAGCTCATGTAATCCTAACCCCGCAAGTCCCAACAATCGCTGAGTACAGCACACACGTAACTCTCTACTTTCAACTCACAATCAACAATATGAATCAGCATGCATATCGCCATACCCGACCTTGTGTCGGGTATGGCTTTTTTACGCGCTTAGTTTTTACACAAACTGAAATTTATAAGGATAGAACCATGAACCAAATCGCACCGATTTCAAATCAGCCTGCGCATGTCAATGCGCAAACAGTCATTAATCCACTAGTAACCAGCAAGCGAGTTACATCGGCAAAACGTTTAGTCAGCACCAAAGATATGGCCTATCAAGATTGGCTTGAAGTGCGTAAACAAGGCATTGGTAGTAGTGATGCAGCTACGGCGTGTGGCTTAAATCCATATATGTCGATGCTAGAGCTTTGGCTGATCAAAACAGGTCGTCAAACACAATCCATTGAAGATGAAAGCTCAGGTGTTGCACCGTTGTATTGGGGCAAGCAACTTGAACCTTTAGTCGCTGAGTATTACAGCATGCACACCAACAATAAGGTACGTCGAGTCAATGCTGTGTTACAGCACCCTGATCCTGATAAGCATTTCATGTTGGCAAACTTGGATTACTCCGTTGTAGGAAGTGATGAAGTACAGATCCTTGAATGTAAAACAGCAGGGGAGCATGGGGCTAAGCTTTGGCGTGATGGCGTACCCCTTTATGTCTTGTGTCAGGTACAGCACCAACTCGCAGTGACAGGAAAACAGGCAGCTCACGTCTGTGTATTGCTCTGTGGACATGAGACCAAAATCTTTAAAGTCACTCGTTCTGAATCTGTGATTCAGCACATCATCAATGCAGAACGTTATTTCTGGGAATGCGTGGAAAAGGATACACCACCTTCAGTGGATGCAAGTGAATCGGCAGCCAAAGCCATTCAGCAGTTGTATCCAGTGCATGTGCCGCTGACCGTTGAAGACCTATCGCAGAATGAAACAGCCAACCTTATGTTCGATAAGCTGATCAAACTTAAAGAAGAGATTCAGTATCAGCAGGAACGCTTTGACCAGCTTAAACATGAAATTCAGATGATGATGCAAGACAAAGAAAGGGCTGTCTTTGCACATGGCTCAGTAGTCTGGAAGAAAGCTAAGGATTCCATCAGCCTCAACACCAAGGCATTGCTTCAGCACCAGCCTGAACTCATCGAGCTTTATCCACTTGAAAAGCAGGGCAGTCGCCGATTCAACATCTATACCTACTAAGTCCTATCTACAGCACCCAATCAAAAATTCACAAAAATCGCTCCCCGCTCTCTACCCTTCGGTAGAGAGCAAATCGGTCGCGATCTCTGTAGCACTTTATCTGGCTCTACATGCTTTGGGTCACTTCTTTGGTCCTTGTTCTGACCTACATACATAGACCCAAATTTGTAAGGTAATACATTAAGGAATATCAACATGATTAAAGGTTTAGCAATTACTCCACCAATTCTGGGGCGTATCAGTATCGGTCGTATGATCGAAAAGAATGGTAAGCGATTGCCTGAAAAAGATGATCAATTCACAATTACTTCCCAGATTCAAAGCAAAGAAGGCTGGATCAAACATCCATTAGATGATCAGCTTCGAGCGAATACGCCTAATCAAAAGCTCCGTTCAATCCCTGTTCGCATGATCTTTAATGATCCTGATCTGAACTTACGTGCAGAATACACCTTATTTGATCGTCAGACTGGGCGACCTGTCTGTGTGGGTGATGGTCAAACTTGTCAGCGTTTAACCAATCAAGGTGTAGAACAGCATCCATGTCCTTCACCTGATTTGTGTTCATTAGCACAAGGTGGGAATTGCAAGCCATACGGACGTTTGCATGTGAACTTAGATGAGTCGGATGAATTTGGCACATTCATGTTTAGAACCACAGGCTTTAACAGCATTCGGACCTTGGCTGCACGATTGAGCTACTACCATGCAGCATCGAATGGTTTGCTTTCATGCTTACCACTGCAACTTACATTGCGAGGAAAGAGTACAACGCAAAGTTATCGCCAGCCTGTGTATTACGTGGATTTAACATTAAGAGAGGGTGTGGTTTTACAGTCTGCGATTCACACAGCACGTGAGATTGATCAGCAAAGTAAGCAGGCAGGATTCAATCAAGAGGCACTAGATCAAATGGCACGACAGGGCTTTGCCAATGCGAAGTTTGAAATGGATCTAGAGGAGGGATTAGATGTGGTGGAGGAGTTTTATCAGGCAGAGGAGCAACAGCAGTCAGTTGTTCAAAATGAATCTTTTAATATTCAACAGGGTTTAAAAGGCTCAGTGACTGCGTTGAATTGAATCGGACAGGGTAAAACCTTACGGGATTGCCGTATCTCATGAGCGAGTTGCTCGAAATCATGAGATCGGAGTAAACAACATGAGTACATTTGTAGGACAAACATTCCAAATGAACTAGCTGATTAGTATCAAGCAGGTCGTAGAGCTAGTTGGCGTTGGACGTTCAACCATCTATGAAATGATGGATGAGAACTCACCTTACTACGATCCTACTTTTCCAAAGAAAGTAAAAATCACCCAAAACCGTATCGGTTGGTCAGCTTATGAAATCCATCAATGGATTGAAAGTAAGTTGGCGAGCCGTGGATAGAAGGGGAGCTTTTGCTCCCTTATTTTTCCTGTGAAGCATTTTGATTAGAATATTCGATATATGCTTTTTTACAAATATCTTTAGCTATAATTCCTAAATACGTGCATAGGTCTAGATCAGTATATTTTTTAATATCTGCAGGAATATTATCTATAGATAAACCATCATATTTACTTTGGTAAATATAATAGTGAAGTAAAAGCTTTTGAGATTCTTTTAGGTTCTGAAAAGATTCCAATACTTTGTTTTCAGCATCAGATACAGCGACTTCAATTCCCTTTATTGAAGCTAAGTAGCCTACATACTCCCAATCATTCTTTAAATTTATTTCTTTGTTATTTTGACAGTAGTGTGAATTTTTAAAACTTTCTATAGATATTTCAATAATTTGATTCTTAATTTCGTTTTCATAGTCTGTGGCTATAAGTTTAAAGTCATTTGTAATTCTATTAAAATTTTCTTTTTGGTTAGCTGCTTCGAATTGTGTGAAGTACCACTCATAGGATTTATAATTATTTCCAAAAACTTCTATAAATAAAATAAATTCGGGAGTGAGGCTATAAAGCTTTTCTTCTATTTTATAATAATGGTTAGAAAATGATAATTCAGACGTATTATTTATTAAAGTAATAATATCGATAATATGATTGATATTGATTTGCAGAAGTGTATTAAGAGTTCTATATTTTTTATCAGAATCTAAATTTATATTTTTAATAATATTCAAGTTATATGTTTCTAGTTCGAAAGTGTGCTCATATTCAATAATGTCTTTATGTATACAATCTCTCAATATATACATTGTTTCTGTATTGATATTAAATTTCATACTTATAATAGATGGGTCTAAGAAGACTCCAAAAGCACGTCTGAAAGCGAGTGTTAGATCAGTAGTATCCATTAACTCAGGAGAAATGTTCATACAATCATAAATTTTTCGGCAGTTTGCTGTATTACGAGCTAATCGAAGCTCATTTTTGATGCGCCCTAAGTCTTCAGTTATCCAATCAAAATCTGCCATATGAGAACCTGTTATTTATTAAAGTAGAATTAAATTTTACGCAAAACAGCCTAAGTGCATGAATAGATTTATTAGACCGAATTTCGCGACATAATTTGGCGTATAAGCCTAAATAAGCCAATATACACACTGCCCAACTATTTGAAAATAGTGTTAAATTGGCTCCATATATAATGATAGTTTTAGGTCTAAACATGGATCATTCAGTTCACAACAAATTGGTTTCTTTTATCTGGTCAATTGCGGACGACTGCCTACGTGACGTTTATGTACGTGGTAAGTACCGTGACATCATTTTACCAATGGTGGTATTGCGTCGTTTAGACACTTTGCTTGAACCAACAAAAGCCGAAATTTTAGCCGAAGTCCAAGACCAACAAGCAGAGCCTGATTTTGTTGAACTAGATGATTTACCATTACGTCATATTTCAGGCTATGTGTTTTACAACACCTCGCAATGGACGCTCAAAAGCCTATTTGAAACAGCGACTAATAATCAGCAAATTCTATTGGCAAACTTTGAAGACTACTTACGTGGCTTCAGCGATAACGTTAAAGAAATTATCGATTGCTTTAATTTATTTGCTCAAATCCGCCACATGGCAAACAAAGATGTTTTACTCGACGTATTAGAAAAATTTGTATCGCCATACATCAACCTTAGCCCATTTGAAACGCAAGATCCGAACGGCTATAAGCTCGGTGGTTTGTCTAACCTTGGTATGGGTTATGTCTTTGAAGAGCTGATTCGTAAATTTAACGAAGAAAATAACGAAGAGGCAGGTGAACACTTTACCCCACGTGAAGTAATTGACCTGATGACGCACTTAGTCTTTGACCCAATCAAAGACCGTATTCCGTATGCCTTGTCTGTGTATGACCCAGCGTGCGGTAGTGGCGGTATGCTCACCGAAGCGCAAAACTTTATTGAAGAGCGTTATAGCGATGAAGATCGTGACATCTTCCTCTACGGTAAAGAAATTAACGATGAAACCTATGCGATCTGTAAATCAGACATGATGATTAAGGGCAATAACCCTGAAAACATACGTGTGGGCTCGACCTTGGCAAGTGATGAGTTTGCCTCAAAACGTTTTGACTTTATGTTGTCAAATCCTCCGTATGGTAAAAGCTGGGCATCAGATCAAAAATACATTGTCGAAGATAAAAAAATCATCGACCCACGTTTTAGAGTCGAGCTTAAAAACTATTGGGGTGAACTGAAAGAAGAAGATGCAACGCCACGTTCGAGCGATGGTCAGCTTTTATTCCTCATGGAAATGGTCAGTAAGATGAGCTCGCCTGAGCAAAATGGTATTGGTAGCCGTATTGCCTCTGTCCATAATGGTTCGAGTTTATTTACAGGTGATGCAGGTGGCGGTGAATCCAACATTCGTCGTTATATCATCGAAAATGATTTACTCAATGCCATCATTCAGTTGCCAAACAACTTGTTCTATAAGCTGTCATTAAAAAGTAAACATGTATTCTTTTCCGAATTGGTTTGATACTCTCTCCACCCATTGCTCTATTTTATCAGCTGTCATGACTTGAAAATCTCGCCAATAATATTTCATCTGCTTCC
>NZ_VPCQ01000023.1:0-6270 GCF_013418125.1 Acinetobacter sp. YH12205
CAGTTCCTTATAGATGGTGAAACCTCTCCAGTCGGAAGTATAAGTATCAATCCTTTATTTATTTTCATCGGCATGGATCAATTTGTTTTTCTCAATTTTTTTATTGATTATTTATTTTGGGTAAGTATTTTATTTGCTTTTTCTATGATTGTGAAAAAGTACAGAATTGTATAGATCTCCTAAAATTAACATAATACACCTTATACGAAATGCGTTATAATTATCTATAGAAATCAATGCTGTAGTTTCTAGTTTATAGCCCGAACATCCCTGTTCGGGCTTTTTTTATGATTTTTCACGTTCCACGCCTATTATTTAAGCAATGTTTCACAACTTTGATTAGCTCCAGTAAATAATTAAAACCTAGATAATAAGAACCGAGCGAGTGTCTACGAGCGATTGAGCATCATCAAAATTTCGCCCTCGCCTTTTCTCTGATTACAAGCTCCCTTTCGATTTTAAACGGTAGGTACAGAGCATCCCGAATGGGTGCGAACTTTGGAGCTTTTGCTTTTCAAAAAGTATGAGCGAAGCGAATACATTACAAATGCTTTTGCTTTTAGATTTCACAAATAGGATTAACCAAAAACTGCCCCACGAAGCGAGGAACGAGCTTCAATAGAGTACGAGCTTTAGCGAGTACCTAGGGCAGTTTGCACTCCCCTCTCGAAAGGCTTTTAATTATTTTTAAAGCTTTTAAATGCTTTTAGATAAGCTGAAAACATTGATATGAGAGGACTACAGCTTATATAAGCACACAAATTCTCTTGTATAAGCACACAAATTCTCTTGTATAAGCACACAAATTCTCTTGTATAAGCACACAAATTCTCTTGATTTACACACATAAAATATATAGTGTGTAAATACACATTAATAATAACGTGTATTTAATATGAAGAATGGTTTAGTTGTGAAAGATAATGCATTAATAAACGCCAGTTATAATTTAGAACTAACGGAACAGCGTTTAGTCATGCTTGCAATCATTAATGCAAGGGAATTAGGGCGGGGTATTACGGCAGATAGCAAACTAGAAATACATGCTAGTGACTATGCAAAACTATTTAATGTATCACCTGATGCATCCTACAAAGCCCTGAAAGATGCCGTAAATAATCTATTTAACAGGCAGTTTAGCTATACAGCCGAATATAAAAAAACAGGGAAGGTAGGTATCGTTCGCTCTCGCTGGGTAAGCCGTATTTTTTATGTAGATGATTTGGCATTACTAGAAATTACTTTCGCACCTGATGTAGTTCCTTTAATCACTAGATTAGAAGAACACTTTACAAAATATGAAGCCAAACAAGTTGCACACCTAACCAGTAAGTATGCCACTAGACTTTATGAGTTATTAATCGCTTGGCGTGAAGTTGGTAAAACACCTGTTTTTGAACTACAACAATTACGTAAAAATTTAGGTGTTGAAGATGATGAATATCAACGTATGCACCATTTTAAAAGCCGTGTATTAGAAACTGCCATTACTCAAATCAATGAACATACAGACATAAAAGCCACTTATGAGCAACACAAGAAAGGGCGTACAATTACTGGGTTTTCATTCAAGTTTAAGCAGAAACAACAACCGAAAAAATTAGATTCTAAGCGTGACCCAAACACACCTGACTTTTTTATCAAAATGACCGATGCACAACGCCATTTATTTGCAAAAAAAATGTCAGAAATGCCTGAAATGGGGAAATATTCACAAGGTACAGAAAGCTACCAACAATTTGCTATCCGTATAGCAGATATGCTGTTAGAGCCTGAAAAATTCAGAGAGCTTTATCCAATTTTAGAAAAATCAGGATTTCAGCCATGATTAAATTAAATAACCTATCAACCGATCTAAAGCATGTGACCGTTGAATACCTCGACATCGTAAATTATGAAATTGCGAGGGAAAATATATGCGGTTATATCTTCCTATTATCCCGACTATCCAAAGATGCCGAACCCACCGAAAAAATGCAGATGGAAAGCAAAATACAGAACTTAATTTACTATCGGGATAATTTACAAATCGAGGACAAGGACAATATTCAAAAGGTTTTAAATACGCTCATTCCAGAGTATCAAGCCGAACAAAAAAACCAAACAGCTAAGAAAAATTAGGCTTCAATATCGGGCAAATCAAAAAGCTGTCGATCTCTATTTTCTGTTAAATATTCGTTGAGTTCAGCGAGTATTTTTTCTTTATTGGCTTCATTTGCCTGCATTTTCTTAATCAAGTAAGAACCGAGCAAAATTTTACGCCGAGTATCATCCTTGCGCTCCTGTTCTTTCTTTTTGGTACGTTCTCTTGCTTCAATAGCCTGTTTCTGTGCTTTTAACTGTTTCAGCTTCTCTAACTGGGCTTCAATTTTCTTTTCGATATTTTCAGCAGATTTAGTCATAACGATTAATTTCGGAATATAGAAAACCACTCAAGCATAAGACCCTATGAATTGAAATTCAAGCGGGTAATATGCTATCGTGTTTTTCATGAAATGCGCACTTACGACTTGAATTTCATTCAAGTCAAAAGATGCGTAAGGGAGACACCCCTTAACCCCAAAAGCAAAAGCAAGAGCGGTAAAGCAAATGAAGAAATACAATATTGATGAACAGCATATTTTTATATGCTCAAACTGTGGGAATGAATTTTTATACAAATTACCTAAAATTCTTATAGAGCAAATGAATGGAGTATCCATTCAAACTATTAGAAAAGAATGCCCGAAATGTAATCAATACGTGGATGCCACAAGGAAAATTTAATGGCGATTTACCACTGTACAACCAAAACCGTTAACCGCAGTTCGGGAAGAACTGCCGTTGCATCTATGGCTTATCGTGCAGGGGAAAAACTAGAAGATAAACGTACAGGGCTGACGCATGACTTTACGAGAAAGGATGGAGTCGCCCATACCGAAATTGTGTCTAATCTCAATATTGAAATTGACCGCAGCCAACTTTGGAACTTGGCGGAACAGTCCGAAAACCGCAAAGATGCCCGAACCGCCAGAGAGTGGGTAATCGCCCTACCCGATGAATTAGACGCAGATCAACGTAAGGACTTGGCAAAAGCCTTTGCCACGGCCTTAGTTGATCGCTATGGCGTGATTGCAGACTTAGCCATCCACGAACCCAGCAAAGGCGGAAATGATAAGAACCATCACGCCCATATCATGCTTACCACCCGAAAGGCGGAATTAGACCCTGAAAACAATCTGACTCTGACCACAAAGGCAGAAATTGAACTCAGCAACGCCAAACGAAAAAGCCTTGGTATGGGTACAACCCAAGACGAAATTAAACAGATTCGGGAAACGTGGGCAAACCTTGCCAATCGTGCTTTGGAACGAGCAGGCATACAGGAAAAAATAGATCACCGCAGCTATGCCGATCAGAATAACGGACTACAAGCCACCATCCATGAAGGCACTAAAGTCACCCAATTACGCAGAAAAGGCATAGACACTGAAATCAGCCGTTTTAATGACAATGTGAAACAGCAGAACGCCCAACAGCTTGACCAACAGAAACAGCAGAAAGAGAGCGTTTTACAGCGTGGTTTAAACCGTGTCGATCAAGGTTTTGATCAATGGCAGAAGAACCAAGAAACCAAACGTCTAGAACTGGAACGCCAAGCGGAAATGAAACGACAGCAAGAATTAGATAAACAACGAGCCGAGCAAGCACTCCGCAAGGCATCTCAAAAACTAAGTAGAGGCGGAATGTCATTATGAGTAATCAAAATGATTTAGATGACCAGTTATATATTTTATTGGCATCCATGAAGGAATATCGAGAAGCCATAGCAGACGATAAGAAGCGATTAGAGCAGTTTTACAACCAAGTCGCTAGTGGAGTGCTAGACAAGGCTGAAAAATCGCTAGAAAACGCAAATAAGAAGCATACAGGTGCATTAAACAACAGTATTCAGGCATTAAACGAAGCTACAAACAGGCTCAACTTAAAACTTATCCTTATTTTTGCCAGCACGTTTGTGGCTGTGATGATGGTATTCATTTTGGCAATCTTCTTATACGTGCCAAGCAAAGACGAAATTGATAACCGTAGAGCTGATATGGCTTTACTAAAAAAATATCCGCTACAAATTAGAGAAAGTGATGGTGAAACATTGGTGAGAATCATGAGGAAAAATTGCTATTCGTTTGAACCGAGTAGTGTCAAAGAAAAAACGTATGACTGGTGTCAGATCGACCCTAAAAAATACTAGTTGATCGGTACTTTGCTTGGTTTTTCTTATTACTGATCAGATTACAGCAAGCGCAAAGTTGCCCGACTTTGAAACATGGCTAAAGCCATATTTCAAAGCATCGAGCTGAAATTTCGCATAAGAGATTTTATGTTAAATAAGACTATTAAGATCAGTTATAATTATCCAATAAGTGATTAAAAATAATAAGGTAATTTATGTCTACATGGGTGTGGGTACTTATTTATTTGGCAGTTAGCTTAATGTTCAAATGGATTATTTCATGGGGTGGAGCTGATTATATTAAAGGCTGGAAGAGTATCTTTTTCTTAGATATGGAATCAAGCTCATGGAATGAAGAACAGCTTAGAGCTATGGCTTTGTTTCTATGGATAGCATTTACCATTCTTTTTATTATAGGTTTAATTTACCCCGAATTTAGATTCTATAAGCTTAAAAATAGTTTGTAAAAAACGGAGCTTAAGCTCCGTTTTTATGGGTGATTTTTTAAATCATTCAGCATTGCATCACGTAAAATCTTATTCATACGTGTCTGATAGCCTTTGCCTTGTGCTTTTAGCCATTGCATGACATCTGCATCAATGCGTACTGTAGTCACTTGTTTAGTTGGCTTATAAAACGGATTTTGGACAGCATTTTTCCAAAAGCTTTCATCAAGTTCAGGAATGTCGGAAAAGTCTATTTCACTGTCTGGGCGTTTATCTAATGCTTCAAGTCTTGCCTTTTGTTCTTCAGATAAGACAGGAGGTTTATTCAAATCTACTTTGTAAGTAACGGTTTTGTTCATACTGTTTCCTCTCTTTTTTCTCTGCCTGTCGTGCTGAAATAATACGGATATGATCAATCCCATTATGATCTTGTACAGTATGAGCCACCAATAAAACTGTCTGCCCGTGTACGAGACCTATCGCTTGCCAACGATATTCACCATTTTCAAAGCGATCCTGTTTGAAGACGGCATGAGCATCATAAAAAACTAAGGTTGCATCTTCAAAAGCTACACCATGTTTTTTGAGGTTTGTTTCTGCTTTATGCTCATCCCATGAAAACTCAATTTCCATAGTTGCATCGCTTTTTGTTAATACAAAAATGTTAATACAAAATTGTAAATTTTGCAAAGTTGTTCCATTTTTTATTGGCAAAATATTACAGAATCGAACATAAAAAAGCCGACTTGTTTCAAAGTCGGCTTTTTGCGGTTTTTATGATCAGGATTGATTTTTTAAGTAATTGATATTTATATTAATATACAAGTGTATTGCGTATAACCACCATTATGTTAAATGGAAGCCAGCGACCTCCAAGAAAATCGGTATAGTGTGAATAGTTATTGAGTAAATAAGAGAATTAAATTAGTGAAATACTCAAATGAAAAAATAGTTAAAGCTCTCTTGCTTGCTCCTTTACCGTTACTTTTTTTCATAGCAGTCCTGTTTATCGTAATGAATCAGGAATACAGCCTATACTCGATTTTAGTGGTTCTTGTAGGGCATGGCCTTGTCTACTTAGCGTATTGTATTTTGACTGTGCCTTTCAGCTTCATATTCTCAATTATTTTAAATCGTTATAACAGTCTGAATTTATTAACCATCTGTATTACCTCTCTAATTATTGCTGCTCCATTTTTTATTCTTTTTGGATGGAGTCACACAGGAGAAATTTCGAAAGAGTGGTGGAAAATGTATACCAATACATGGACTATTTTTATGGCTCTCTTTCCTGGCTTATGTTATTGGCTGTTTTTAATTAATTTAAAAGATAAAGAATAGTTATGAAAAAAATATTATATTTTAATTTCTTAGCGATTATTTTGACTTATGTATCTTTGCTTTATCAAAAAAATATATTAGTTGCTCGCATAGTTGTAGATAAGCTTGAAAAAGTTGAAGTCATAGCTGGGGGATTTCCTCTACAGTTCCTTATAGATGGTGAAACCTCTCCAGTCGGAAGTATAAGTATCAATCCTTTATTTATTTTCATCGGCATGGATCAATTTGTTTTTCTCAATTTTTTTATTGATTATTTATTTTGGGTAAGTA
>NZ_VPCQ01000024.1:0-1719 GCF_013418125.1 Acinetobacter sp. YH12205
CAACCCCAACTGTTTGGGTGTTGTATAGTCAAGCCTCACGAGCAATTAGTATTGGTCAGCTTCACATATCGCTATGCTTCCACATCCAACCTATCAACGTCGTAGTCTTCAACGGCTCTTTAGGAGGCATAAAGCCTCGGGGAAATCTTATCTTGAGGTAGGCTTCCCGCTTAGATGCTTTCAGCGGTTATCCCTTCCGAACATAGCTACCCGGCGATGCGACTGGCGTCACAACCGGTACACCAGAGGTTCGTCCACTCTGGTCCTCTCGTACTAGGAGCAGATCCTCTCAAATTTCCAGCGCCCACGGTAGATAGGGACCGAACTGTCTCACGACGTTCTAAACCCAGCTCGCGTACCTCTTTAAATGGCGAACAGCCATACCCTTGGGACCTGCTTCAGCCCCAGGATGAGATGAGCCGACATCGAGGTGCCAAACACCGCCGTCGATATGAACTCTTGGGCGGTATCAGCCTGTTATCCCCAGAGTACCTTTTATCCGTTGAGCGATGGCCCTTCCATACAGAACCACCGGATCACTAAGACCTACTTTCGTACCTGCTCGACTTGTGGGTCTCGCAGTTAAGCGCGCTTTTGCCTTTATACTCTACGCGTGATTTCCGACCACGCTGAGCGCACCTTCGTACTCCTCCGTTACTCTTTAGGAGGAGACCGCCCCAGTCAAACTACCCACCAGACATGGTCCTCGTCCCGGATAACGGGACAGAGTTAGAACCTCAACATTACCAGGGTGGTATTTCAAGGACGGCTCCACTCGGACTAGCGTCCAAGTTTCAAAGCCTCCCACCTATCCTACACAAGTAAGGTCAAAGTTCAATGTCAAGCTGCAGTAAAGGTTCACGGGGTCTTTCCGTCTAGCCGCGGGTACACCGCATCTTCACGGCGAATTCGATTTCACTGAGCCTCTGCTGGAGACAGCGCCGCCATCATTATGCCATTCGTGCAGGTCGGAACTTACCCGACAAGGAATTTCGCTACCTTAGGACCGTTATAGTTACGGCCGCCGTTTACTGGGGCTTCGATCAAGAGCTTCGCTTACGCTAACCCCATCAATTAACCTTCCAGCACCGGGCAGGCATCACACCCTATACGTCCACTTTCGTGTTTGCAGAGTGCTATGTTTTTAATAAACAGTTGCAGCGGCCTGGTTTCTGAGGCTGTCGACAGCTCAAGGAGCGAGTCCTATCACCATCAACAGCGTACCTTCTCCCGAAGTTACGGTACCATTTTGCCTAGTTCCTTCAGCAGAGTTCTCTCAAGCGCTTTGGTCTACTCGACCTGACCACCTGTGTCGGTTTCGGGTACGATTCCAGTGTAACTGAAGCTTAGAGACTTTTCCTGGAAGCAGGGTATCAGCCACTTCACTGTACAAGTACAGCTTGCTATCAGATCTCAGCATAGAGCACCCCGGATTTGCCTAAGATGCATGCCTACTTCCTTTCACCTGGACTACCAACGCCAGGCTGACTTAACCTTCTCCGTCCTCTCATCGCATTACACTGAAGTATTGGAATATTAACCAATTTCCCATCGACTACGCCTCTCGGCCTCGCCTTAGGGGTCGACTCACCCAGCCCCGATTAACGTTGGACTGGAACCCTTGGTCTTTCAGCGAACGGGTTTTTCACCCGTTTTGTCGTTACTCACGTCAGCATTCGCACTTCTGATACCTCCAGCAGACTTCTCAATCCACCTTCA
>NZ_VPCQ01000025.1:0-3417 GCF_013418125.1 Acinetobacter sp. YH12205
GCCAGGCCTCAGCATTTTATTATGGTGATCCCCTGGGCGAAATGCGCCTGGTAAGCAGAGTTTTTGAAATGTAAGGCCTTTGAATAAGACAAAAGGCTGCCTCATCGCTAACTTTGCAACAGTGCCAGTTTTATTACGAACGTGTTTTGGGTGGACAACGGAAAACATATTTCATCGAAAGACCAAAAAAAGAAAAAACACTTCCTGTTGTGATGAGTGAAGAAGAAACCATTCGGGTACTACGCGCTATTGAAAACGTGAAACACAAGGCTATTCTGATGACTATTTATTCGGCAGGTTTGCGCATTTCTGAATGTATAAACCTGAAAATAAAAGACATTGACTCCAAGCGCATGCAAATTCGTATAGAACAGTCAAAAGGAAAAAGAGATCGTTATACCATTTTATCTGAGAAAACATTAATTATTTTAAGAACATACTTTATGGAATATAAACCAAAAGATTATTTATTTGAAGGTCAAAAAGGTGGCGCATACTCAAGCCGAAGTATTCAAAACATTTTTAAAGCAGCTGTTTTAAAAGCAAAGATTCAAAAGGAAGTTACTGTACATACCTTACGACATAGCTTTGCAACGCATTTGCTTGAGAATGGTACGAGTTTACGTTATATTCAATCGTTGTTAGGTCATTCAAGCAGTAAAACAACTGAGGTTTATACACATATTACCACCAAGGGAATGGAACAATTAAAAAGTCCGATGGATTTGTTAGATATATAGAAAGGATTTGTATATTTGAGCAAAACTTAACAAAAAGCACTATGAATATAAATCCTTTTGAGAGAGTAGAAACGAACGGTAAACGGTTGAAAACGGATTTGTCACTGATAATGAAAGGTTTAGCAAAATAAGATATAGTGGATATATACGCCATTTGGCGTATAGCCACTTGTTATGTGCCATTTTTGAATGACAATGCGAATAGATACGGACAAACAAATGAATTTACTTAGTGATAAGAACGTTGCAATAATTGGTGGTGGACCCGTTGGACTGACTATGGCAAAATTATTACAGCAAAACGGCATAGACGTTTCAGTTTACGAAAGAGACAACGACCGAGAGGCAAGAATTTTTGGTGGAACCCTTGACCTACACAAAGGTTCAGGTCAGGAAGCAATGAAAAAAGCGGGATTGTTACAAACTTATTATGACTTAGCCTTACCAATGGGTGTAAATATTGCTGATGAAAAAGGCAATATTTTATCCACAAAAAATGTAAAGCCCGAAAATCGATTTGACAATCCTGAAATAAACAGAAATGACTTAAGGGCTATCTTGTTGAATAGTTTAGAAAACGACACGGTTATTTGGGATAGAAAACTTGTTATGCTTGAACCTGGTAAGAAGAAGTGGACACTAACTTTTGAGAATAAACCGAGTGAAACAGCAGATTTGGTTATTCTTGCCAATGGTGGAATGTCGAAAATAAGGAGCTTTGTTACCGACACGCAAGTTGAAGAAACCGGTACTTTCAACATCCAAGCTGATATTCTTCAACCGGAAATAAACTGTCCCGGATTTTTTCAGCTATGCAACGGCAACCGATTAATGGCGGGACATCAGGGCATTTTATTGTTTGCCAATCCCAATAATAATGGTGCATTGTATTTAGGAATTAGTTTTAAAACGCCCGATGAATGGAAAAATAAAATTCCCTTAGATTTTCAGGACAGAAACAGCGTTGCCGATTTTTTATTGAAAAGATTTTCCAAATGGAGTGAAGTTTACAAACAATTAATACGTTCGGTATCAACATTTCAATGCTTGCCCACAAGGAAATTTCCTTTGAACAATGATTGGAAAAGTAACCGTCCATTACCCATAACAATGATTGGCGATGCTGCTCATTTGATGTCGCCTTTTGCAGGACAGGGTGTAAATACGGGATTATTGGATGCTTTGATATTGTCTGAAAACCTTACAAACGGAGAATTTACAAGTATTGAAAATGCCATCGAAAACTACGAACAACAAATGTTTGTTTATGCAAAAGATACGCAGGACGAATCGACAGAAAACGAAACCGAAATGTTTAGTCCCAATTTTTCGTTTCAAAAATTATTGAATCTATAAACAGTAAGAAAAAACGGCTACTAACAAGCAGTTTTGCAATAGTGGGGCAGAAGTGCAAAATTGAACTTGTGTGCTTCTATCAACTTTTGTACATTAGCTGCCAGTTTAAGATGGGTGCATTTGAGTATGCCCAAAGGAGCCCGCAAGTATGCGCAGGACGAAGCCAGTAGCCGCGCCGATGGTGGCGCGGGTCTATCTGCGCGTCAGCACCGACGCGCAGGACTTGGAACGCCAAGAGGCGATCACTACGGCCGCGAAGGCCGCCGGCTACTACGTCGCCGGCATCTACCGTGAGAAGGCATCCGGCGCACGCGCCGACCGGCCTGAGCTGCTGCGCATGATCGGCGACCTACAGCCCGGCGAGGTGGTCATTGCCGAGAAGATCGACCGCATCAGCCGCCTACCTTTGCCCGAGGCCGAGCGCCTGGTGGCCTCGATACAGGCCAAAGGCGCACGCCTGGCCGTCCCTGGCGTGGTCGATCTATCCGACCTGGCGGCCGAGGCCCAGGGCGTCGCCAAGATCGTGCTGGAAGCCGTGCAGATCATGCTTTTTCGCCTGGCCTTGCAGATGGCCCGCGACGACTACGAGGACAGGCGCGAACGCCAGCGCCAAGGCATTGAGTTGGCCCGCCAGGCCGGGCGGTACAAGGGCCGCCGTGCTGATCCGAAGCGCCGCGCCCAAGTTGTCGCGCTGCGCAAGTCCGGCTACAGCATCAACAAGACCGCCGAGCTGGCCGGGTACAGTGCGGCCCAGGTGAAACGGATATGGGCCGAGGTCAGCCAGGCCGAAGCGAAGCAGCACGGCGCGTTCGTGGAGGACGCATTGACGGAAGCCGATGCCCTGGCCGCTGTCGGCCAGGATGAGCGCCAGGAGGAAAGGGCATGAAGAAGCCGAACCAAGACGACGAGCCGTTTTTCATCACCGAGGAGATTGCGGCCGAAATGATCGCCGGCGGCTATGAGTTCGAGCTGCCGCCCATTCCTTGCACCATCCGCCTACGCGACGTGCTGGAGCGCATGACCGATGCTGAGCTAGCATTGCAGCCGGGCGAGATCGCCGACCAGGAGCGTGAACGCTGCCGGCGCAAGCCGTGTTCAACCTCATGATCTGGTCATGGTATTTTTCATGGCACTGAGCCTGATAGTTCTTGCAAATTGTTGTCACTAAAGGGTTTTGTGTGCTTGTTTACAATCGAGTGGGAGTGACGGGCACTGGCTGGCAATGTCTAGCAACGGCAGGCATTTCGGCTGAGGGTAAAAGAACTTTCCGCTAAGCGATAGACTGTATGTAAACACAGTATTGCAAGGACGCGGAACATGC
>NZ_VPCQ01000026.1:0-1940 GCF_013418125.1 Acinetobacter sp. YH12205
GCAGCTTTGCTGTTACGACGGGAGGAGAGATAAAAATCGACAGTGCGGCCCCGGCTGTCGACGGCCCGGTACAGATACGCCCAGCGGCCATTGACCTTCACGTAGGTTTCATCCATGTGCCACGGGCAAAGATCGGAAGGGTTACGCCAGTACCAGCGCAGCCGTTTTTCCATTTCAGGCGCATAACGCTGAACCCAGCGGTAAATCGTGGAGTGATCGACATTCACTCCGCGTTCAGCCAGCATCTCCTGCAGCTCACGGTAACTGATGCCGTATTTGCAGTACCAGCGTACGGCCCACAGAATGATGTCACGCTGAAAATGCCGGCCTTTGAATGGGTTCATGTGCAGCTCCATCAGCAAAAGGGGATGATAAGTTTATCACCACCGACTATTTGCAACAGTGCCGATAAAAATATATCATCATGAACAATAAAACTGTCTGCTTACATAAACAGTAATACAAGGGGTGTTATGAGCCATATTCAACGGGAAACGTCTTGCTCGAGGCCGCGATTAAATTCCAACCTGGATGCTGATTTATATGGGTATAGATGGGCTCGCGATAATGTCGGGCAATCAGGTGCGACAATCTATCGATTGTATGGGAAGCCCGATGCGCCAGAGTTGTTTCTGAAACATGGCAAAGGTAGCGTTGCCAATGATGTTACAGATGAGATGGTCAGACTAAACTGGCTGACGGCATTTATGCCTCTTCCGACCATCAAGCATTTTATCCGTACTCCTGATGATGCATGGTTACTCACCACTGCGATCCCCGGGAAAACAGCATTCCAGGTATTAGAAGAATATCCTGATTCAGGTGAAAATATTGTTGATGCGCTGGCAGCGTTCCTGCGCCGGTTGCATTCGATTCCTGTTTGTAATTGTCCTTTTAACAGCGATCGCGCATTTCGTCTCGCTCAGGCGCAATCACGAATGAATAACGGTTTGGTTGATGCGAGTGATTTTGATGACGAGCGTAATGGCTGGCCTGTTGAACAAGTCTGGAAAGAAATGCATAAGCTTTTGCCATTCTCACCGGATTCAGTCGTCACTCATGGTGATTTCTCACTTGATAACCTTATTTTTGACGAGGGGAAATTAATAGGTTGTATTGATGTTGGACGAGTCGGAATCGCAGACCGATACCAGGATCTTGCCATCCTATGGAACTGCCTCGGTGAGTTTTCTCCTTCATTACAGAAACGGCTTTTTCAAAAATATGGTATTGATAATCCTGATATGAATAAATTGCAGTTTCATTTGATGCTCGATGAGTTTTTCTAATCAGAATTGGTTAATTGGTTGTAACACTGGCAGAGCATTACGCTGACTTGACGGGACGGCGCTTCCCTACCCTCATGGCCGCCTCCCAGGAATCGACCCAGGTGCTTATCGTGGACATAATCCTTTACTCATAAATTTATCTTATTCCATTATTGTACCTGTCACGCAAAACTTGCAGAAAAGCCATAAACGCAGGAGAATCCTGTCGGCGGTGAGGATAATAAATATGGTAGCCGTCAAAATATGGACACCACTCGGTCAGAACAGCAATCAGCTTGCCGCTTTTGATATATCCATCTGCAACATACTCGGGAATATAGGCAATCCCCAGCCCGTCTAATGCTGCATCGAGCTGATGAATCGTGCTGTTCGCAATATATTGCCCTTTGACTTTCAGACTGAATTTCTGAGCATCTTTCTCGAATTCCCAGGCGTACAATCCACTCGTATCAGAATAGCGGACGTTAATGCAGTTGTGGTTCAAAAGATCCTGCGGCTTCCTGGGCTTAGCATAACGCTTAAAATGGCACTGTTGCAAAGTTAGCGATGAGGCAGCCTTTTGTCTTATTCAAAGGCCTTACATTTCAAAAACTCTGCTTACCAGGCGCATTTCGCCCAGGGGATCACCATAATAAAATGCTGAGGCCTGGC
>NZ_VPCQ01000027.1:0-1483 GCF_013418125.1 Acinetobacter sp. YH12205
CTGTTATTCCCAAGTAGAAATGTCCTACCTAATAACCAAATAGAAATGTCCTATATGGACATTTCCAAGTCAAGCACAGGATTTAGATTTCGTTGTTCAATCGCTGTTTTCTGTGCACGTCTGCTTGGCATCTTTTGAGAACGATTACGTTTGTTTTGCTGTTCCAGTTCTTCATGCTGTTGTTGGATATGATTCAGAACAGCACTCAACCGTTTATTCTCAACAATCTCTCGCTGATTCAGCTGACTTAATTTATCGAAGAGGCTGTAATTGATCTTTCGGCCATCATGCATGAGGGCTACAGTACCATCCGGGTATTCCAGGAACTCAAGATACTTACCGATCAACCTTTGATTTTCTTCGGTGTTTTCCAGGAGATATACGCATTTATCATAAGTAATCGTCAGGCTATTGGTGACTCTGCGGGGTTCACGCCAAGTAAAAATATCATCTAATTCTTCGGCTGTTTCAGTGATAGGCCGATGTAGATTCTTAGGATTAAAAGCCATCTTGGCGAACTTCTGATTGAACTGCTCAATGAAGCAGGGTAGCCAGGCATTAGCTTGCTCAATCGAACAGATGCCTTCCAAGCGCATTTCTTTGATCAGACGGTCCTGAAGCGTTCTATTCGCCCGTTCTACACGGCCTTTGGCCTGTGGTGAATTGGCGAAGATGATATCGATATTGAGGGTGCTGAGTACACGTCCAAACTGGGTAATCTTGGTGTCTTTCTTGCTGCTTTGATTCACTCTAAAGACTGAATGTTTGTCGCTGTAAAACGCTAAAGGCTTACCGTGCTGTTCGACATATAAACGTGTTGAAATCATATAGTCAAAGGTTGATTCTGATTCACAGAAGCGTAAATGCTGCAATTTTCCTGTCGCATCATCGATAAACACCAGCAAACAGCACTTAGCAGCGCGTCCTTCAAACCAGTCATGGTGTGAGCCATCAATTTGGATCAGTTCACCAAAGCAATCCCGGTTGTAACGAGGCTGATACGGGCGTTTCAGGCGCTTGGCGCGAGGAATCCACAGATCTGCTGCAATCATCCAGGAACGCAGTGTTTCAACTGAAATATCAAAGCCATGAACGGTGGTGAGCTTTTCATGCGCTAAAGTGGGTCCGAAACCATGGAATTGTTCAGCGACCAGATTGAGGCACTTGAGTCTGAGCTCTTCAGGAAGCCTGGAATTGCTGATTTGGCCACGTGCAGCATGGGCTAATGCAGTTGGACCTTGAGTTTTGTATTTTTGCAATAAACGTCTGATCTGACGTTCTGAAATATGAAGTAGCTGAGCAGCCTGGGGCTGGGTTATGCGTTGATCACAGATTTCTTGCAAGACCGACAATCGTTTAAGTTCTTTATCCGACATAGACACCAACATATCAAACCGTCCGCTAAGAAAATTGCAACAGCGCATATTCTAAAAGCGGACATTTTTACTTTGGAGAAACCGGACATTTCTATTTTGGAGTTACA
>NZ_VPCQ01000028.1:0-1082 GCF_013418125.1 Acinetobacter sp. YH12205
TAAGCTGTCATTAAAAAGTAAACATGTATTCTTTTCCGAATTGGTTTGATACTCTCTCCACCCATTGCTCTATTTTATCAGCTGTCATGACTTGAAAATCTCGCCAATAATATTTCATCTGCTTCCATACCATCTCGATTCGATTTAACTCAGGGCTATAAGCTGGAATAAAATACAAATTCGTCGAAAAGTTACTTTTAAGTAGCTCTCTGTAATCAGCCATCTTTTTACTTCTATGAATCGAGGCATTATCAACAATAAGAACCAATGGAAGGTTATAAGTCTGTTTTACTTGTTGAGCTATTCCAGTTAAATAGGCATAAAACCAAGTGCTTGTAACAGACTCTTGTAAACAACTTGTCACCATTTTCCCCGTTGAAAGCAAACACCCCATGACATTAACTCGTTTTAATCTTATTGCATCAACCGCATGAACATCACCTATCTTTGTCCATGCATAGCGGTTATCAGGTGTAGATGAAAACCCTGTTTCATCAACATAACCTAATATAATTTCACCACGTGCCGCTTGCTCTCGTAATTTTTCAATCTGCTGTGTTGCTTGTTCAAATGCAATCGGATCTCTTTTTTTTCAAGCTATGACGGGTACGCTTGAAGACCATACCTGAATCACGTAAAAACTTACGAATGGTTTCAACAGACACGGACACTTCGTATTCTTCATGTAGTTTGACTCGGATTTGTTCTGCATTGAGTGGACTTGTATTGACCCAATCTAGGATTTTCGCCTGATAGTCTGAGATCAATGTATTGGGCCGACCTGAGCGATGACCTTCTTTAATCGATTCAAACTCATACAATTCCCAACGTCGGCGTTGTAGCCTTATGGTTTCTGGGATACGTTCTTGTAGAGTGGCAACTTCCGCAACACTTTTACCTTCAGAAAGCCAGAGAATAGTTTGGGCACGTTGTCTTTCACGCCAATGTTTTGCATGCTTGGCCAGAAAAATGAGTCGTTCTCGCTGTTCTAAACTAAGTGGTACAGAAACAATTCGAGGCATGTGTGAACATCTGTTAACTAAAAAAACTTTTTCGCATGATTAGTTATTTTTGTCAACTTA